>JAJZGK010000002.1 GCA_021798485.1 Pseudomonadota bacterium | reverse complement strand
CAGGCGCGCCGTGGTGCGGCCGCTGGCCGCCATCGGCGCCGCTCTCGACGGCATGCTCGCCAACCGCAGCGGCCCCGAGCTGACCGCGTCGTCGCCGGTGGCCGATGTGGAGCGCCTGCTGTTTCAGATCCGCATCCTGCAGGGGATCACGGCCCTGTCCACGGTCAAACAGGCGGAAATGGCCAGAATAGGCCGTTCATCGGAATCCGAGCTGCGCTCCATGTTCTTCGCCCTGTCGGCCGATCTGCAAAACGAAATCGGCCAGGGCGTGGGCGCCATGGGCGAACGCTCCGACACCCTGGGGCGGGTGGCCGATAATCTGCGCGAGCAGTCGGCCTCGGTGGCCCAGCAGAACCAGTGCGCCGCCTCGGCCTCGGAAACCGCCCGCAGCAATATCGATCAGGCCGCCCGCGCCGGCGAGGCCATGCTGGACGCCATCCGCAAAATGCGCGCCGATGCCGAACGCTCGTTCGAGGTGACCACCGCCACCGCCGGACGGGCCAAGGCCGGTCTGGCCGAGGTGGCCGCCCTGGCCGAGGCCTCGCGGCAGATCGGCGACGTGGTGCAATTGATCAACGACATCGCCGCGCAAACCAATCTTCTGGCCCTGAACGCCACCATCGAGGCGGCGCGGGCCGGCGATGCCGGCAAGGGCTTCGCCGTGGTGGCGGGCGAAGTGAAAAGCCTGGCCAACCAGACGGCCAGGGCCACCGGCGAAATCGCCACGCGGATCGCCTCGATCCAATCGGGCGTCGGCGCCACCGTGGCCCTGATCGAAGCCACGGATTCCGGCCTGCGCGAGGTTTCCGACCTGTCGGGCGGCATCGTTTCGGGCGCGGCCGAGCAGGAACAGGCGGCGGAACGCATCGCCGGCCTGGCGGATCTGGCGGCCCAGGCCGCCGCCGAGGTTGCCGGCGCCGTGGCCACCATCTCCAGCACCACCTCGGAAACCGAGCAGATGTCGGTGCTGCTGGGCTCGGTGGTGGGATCCATCGGCCATGAAATGGAAGCCATCAGCGATCGTCTGGTGGACCGGCTGCGCAATTCCCTGGTGCATGATCGCCGCAAGCACCCGCGCCGCCCGGTCGATTGGCCGGTGCGCCTGCATCTGGCCGACCGCACCCTGGATGCGCGGCTGACCGATATTTCCCTTGGCGGCGCCTGTCTGGACACGCCCCCCACCGGATTGGCGGCGGGCGATACGCTTTATCTGACCATCGGCCGGGTCGAGCGCCTGGAAGCCCAGGCCGTGCAGCTGTCGCCCGCCGGGCTGCATGTGGAATTCCGGCCCACGCCGGCCCAGGCCGCCCGCCTCGACGCGGTTATTGCCGAGATTCCGGAAAAGGAATCCGAAAAAACCCAGCAAAATACTCAGATTGCCGAAGACGATCTTTGGGGCTGACCAAAAGAGAACACCCCCTCATTTGGAACAAGAGCGTCTCCGCCGAAAGGATGATCCTGGGTAAATATTTTGTATGTTACTGCCACTTTTCGGCCACAATCAGCCCTCTTTGTCTTCTATCCATCCGGAAATCTGCTACCATCCCTTAAAGCTTTTGTGCCAAGAGCCTGAACAAGGACAGCAACCGATGGCAACGACCAGCGGACGACAATTCATCACCTTCACGATCGGCGCGGAAGAATACGGCTTCGACGTGATGGCCATCCGGGAAATCAAGGGATGGACCACGGTGACCGAATTGCCGGAAATGCCCGCTTCCATGCGCGGCGTTATCAATCTGCGCGGCGTCATCGTTCCCGTCTTTGATCTGCGCGCCCGGTTCAGCGGGCTCCAGACCGAGCCCACCCCCCGGCATGTGGTGGTGGTGATGGCGGTGCAGGGGCGGCTTTTGGGCATTCTGGTGGATGCCGTGGTGGATATTCTCTCGGTGCAGCCCGATGAGATCCGCCCGGTGCCCGCACTCGATCAAAGCCAAAATCATTATCTTCAAGGGATCGTCATTACGGCGGGGCGCATGGTCACCCTGCTGGAACTGGATGATCTGTTCGATTCCCACAGCCTTGCCGCCGCGCACAGCGTTGGCGCCACGGCGGCGTGATCCTCATGGGTTTTGTAAATTTCCGTTCCGATGCCAAGACCGTCAACGTCTAGCAGAAAAGGTTTCGCCATGTTTTCTTTCCTGTCGTCCAATCGCCCCGGCGCCGTTGATCTGGCCAAGCTCGATGCCCTGGATAAGGTGACCACCAACGTCATGCTGGCGGATGCGGATCATACGATTGTCTATGTCAATCCGGCCATGAAGGCCTTTCTCCGCGATGCTGAAGGCGACATGCAGAAGGATCTGCCCAATTTTTCGGCCGCGCGTCTGGTCGGGGAAAGCATGGATCTGTTCCATCAAACGCCGGGCCATCAGCGGCGCCTGCTGGACAGCCTGACGGCGCCGCATCAAAGCACCATCAGCGTGGGCCCGCGCCAGTTCGATCTGACCAGCACGCCGCTGTTCGACGCTGGCGGCCGCCGCACCGGCACCGTGGTGGAATGGAGCGATGCCTCCATCCGCCAGCAGGCTTTCGATTTTTCCGGGCAGATCAAGGCCATCAGCAAGTCCCAGGCCATGATCACCTTCAACATGGACGGCACGGTGGTCGAGGCCAACCAGAATTTCCTCGATCTGCTGGGCTACAGCCTGGAGGAGATCCGCGGCAAGCATCACAGCATCTTCGTGGAGGCCGCCTACCGCAGCAGCCCCGATTATCAGCAGTTCTGGGCCGCCCTCAACCGCGGCGAATTTCAGGCGGCGGAATATAAGCGCATCGGCAAGGGCGGCCGCGAGGTGTGGATCCAGGCCTCCTACAACCCCATCCTCGATGCCGCCGGCAAGCCGGTGAAGGTGGTGAAATTCGCCACCGACGTCACCGCCCAGAAAGTGAAGAACGCCGATTACGTGGGGCAGATCGAGGCCATCGGCAAATCGCAGGCGGTGATCTCGTTCAACATGGACGGCACCATCATCGAGGCCAACGCCAACTTCCTCAACGCCCTGGGCTACAGCCCGGACGAGGTCCGCGGCAAGCACCACAGCATCTTCGTGGAGGCCGCCTACGCCAACAGCCCCGACTATCAGCAGTTCTGGGCCGCCCTCAACCGCGGCGAATACCAGGCGGCGGAATATAAGCGCATCGGCAAGGGCGGGCGCGAGGTGTGGATCCAGGCCTCTTACAATCCCATCCTCGATCTCAACGGCAAGCCCTTCAAGGTGGTGAAATTCGCCACCGACGTCACCTTGCAGAAACTGCGCAACGCCGACTATGCCGGCCAGATCGACGCCATTCAGAAATCGCAGGCGGTGATCTCGTTCAACATGGACGGCACCATCATCGAGGCCAACGCCAACTTCCTCAACGCCCTGGGCTACACCCAGGACGAGGTGAAGGGGCGTCATCACAGCATTTTCGTCGATCCCGCCTATCGCGCCAGCGCCGATTATCAGCAGTTCTGGGCCACCCTGAACCGCGGCGAATATCAGGCGGCGGAATATAAGCGCATCGGCAAGGGCGGCCGCGAGGTGTGGATTCAGGCCTCTTACAATCCCATCCTCGATCTCAACGGCAAGCCCTTCAAGGTGGTGAAATACGCCACCGACGTCAGCGAGATGGTGCGCAACCGCATGGAGAACGAGCGCGGCATGACCGAATGCGTCGATGTGCTGAAGTCGGTCTCGGGGGGCGATCTGACCAAGAAGATGACGCAGGCCTACGAAGGCACCTTCAGCCAGATCAAGGATGCCCTGAACGGCACCATCGACAAGCTGTTCGAGATGGTCGACACCATTACCGCGGCGGCCAATTCCATCAACAGCGCCACCGGCGAAATCGCCACCGGCAACCTTGATCTGTCGCAGCGTTCGGAACAGCAGGCCAGCGCCCTCGAGGAAACCGCCGCCTCCATGGAGGAACTGTCGGCCACGGTCAAGCAGAACGCCGCCAATGCCCAGCAGGCCAATCAGCTGGCCTCGGGGGCGCGCGATGTGGCGGCCTCGGGCGGGCAGGTGGTCTCGGACGCCATCGCCGCCATGGGCCGGATCGAGGCGTCGTCGCAGCGTATCGGCGATATCGTGGGCATGATCGACGAAATCGCCTTCCAGACCAATCTGCTGGCCCTCAATGCCGCCGTCGAGGCGGCGCGGGCCGGTGATGCCGGCAAGGGTTTTGCCGTGGTGGCGCAGGAAGTGCGCAGCCTGGCGCAGCGTTCGGCCCAGGCCTCGAAGGAGATCAAGGGGCTGATCGGCCAGTCCACCACCGAGGTCAAGGGCGGCGCCGATCTGGTGAAGAAGGCCGGCACCACCCTCGACGACATCTTGGGCAGCGTTAAGCGGGTGGCCGATATCGTGGCGGAAATCGCCGCCGCCAGCCAGGAACAGGCCGACGGTATCGAGCAGGTCAACGCCGCCGTGACCCAGATGGACGAGATGACCCAGCAGAACGCCGCCCTGGTGGAGGAAAGCTCGGCCGCCGCCAGCGCCCTCGAGGATCAGTCCCAGGAGCTGGACCGCCTGATGGGCTTCTTCCAGACCGGCAAGGTCCGCGCCGCGCCGGAACCCGCCCATGCCGTGGAAACCCGGCGCGCGCCGCCGGCCCGCACCCCGGCCAAGGCCACCCACGCGCATGAGCATCTGAACAAGCTGCATTCGGCCAAGGAGACCAAGGCGCCGCCGGCCAAGCGCCCGGCGCCGTCCAGGAAGGCCGGCGGAGACGATTGGGAAGAATTCTAAAGCATCCGGACACCAGGCAAGGAAAGGGAGCGCCATGAGCGAAGCCGCGTTTAATCTGCCGGCAATCCTGGATCTGTCGGCGGCCGAACCTCTGCGGCAGACCCTGCTGGAGCGGATGGCGGAGCGGGAGATCCTGCTGAACGGCGCTGCCGTCGACCGGGTTTCCACCGCCTGCCTGCAGGTTCTGCTGACGGCGGCGGCGGACTGCCGGGGCAAGGGCGGGCGGCTGCGGCTCGAAGCTCCGTCGGACGCCCTGCGCAACGCCTTCACCACCCTGGGGCTGGACCAGCACCTGACTGAAATGTGCGCCCCCTGACGGGCACCGGAAAACAAGGATTGAAGATGAGCAAGTGCATTCTGGCCGTGGACGATTCCAAGACCATGCGGGAAATGGTGGCCTTCACCCTGCGGGGCGCCGGCTACAAGGTGGTGGAAGCCGTGAACGGGGTCGAGGGACTGTCGATGCTGGGCCGCGAAACGGTGGATTGCGTCATTACCGACGTCAACATGCCGCAGATGGATGGCCTGACCCTGACCCGGCGCATCCGCGCCACCCCCGGCCACGCGGGCACCCCTATCCTGGTGCTGACCACCGAATCCGACCAGAGCAAGAAGAACGAGGGACGCGCCGCCGGGGCCACCGGCTGGATCGTCAAACCGTTCTCGCCCGAAAAGCTTTTGCAGGTGGTGGCCAAGGTCTGCCCGTAAGACCCCTGGTTTCTCCCTGCCATCTGCCGACCACCACCTGCGGAGTCCGCGAGCATGACCGAAGAGTCCTCGACGAACGACCTGTCGCGTTTCAAGACGACCTATTTCGAGGAATGCGCCGAGCTGCTGATCACGGCGGAGGAATGCCTGCTGCGCCTGCAGAATGGCAGTGACGATCCGGAAGACTGCAATGCCGTGTTCCGCTGCGTGCACTCCATCAAGGGCGGCGCCGGGGCCTTCGCCTTTAGCGATCTGGTGCGCTTCGCCCATGTTTTCGAAACCGCCCTCGACGCCCTGCGCTCGGGCCGGGTGGGGCTGACCCCGGCGCTGGCCGAGGTGCTGGTGCGCGGCAACGACATTCTGGGCGACTTCGTGCGCGCCGCCCAGGAAGGCGTGGTGCTGCCGCCCGACCATGGCGAGCGCGTAACCCAGGTGCTGAACACCCTGACCGGACAAGGCGGACAGGATTCCGGCGCGGCGGCCAGCACCCCGTCCGCTCCGGTGGCGGCGGGCGAGGCGTGTTTCCTGGTCCGCTTCATTCCCACGGCCGAGATGCTGCGCACCGGCAACGATCCCCTGATGATGGTGCGGGAACTGGCCGGCCTGGGCGCGTTGGAAACCAGCGCCGATCTGACCCGTCTGCCCGCCCGCCTGGAGGATCTGGCCGCGCAGGACGCCTATCTGTCGTGGAACTTCCGCATGACCACCGATCAGGGGCGCCAGGCGGTTCTCGACGTTTTCGAATTCGTGGCCGGGGATTGCGCCGAGGTTTCGGTGGAGCCCGATGGCGGCGCCGAGGCCGAAAAGCCCGAGGCGCCCGCCGCCGCTCCCGCCGCAACGCCCGCCGCGCCCCCGGCGCCGGCCGCCCTCCACCCGGAGCCTTCCGAACATCCTGATCACCCCGATCATCCCGCCGAGGAAGGCCATCCCGCCGAGGCGGGGCTGCGCATGCGGGCCGAGGACAAGCCCGGCAGCGGCGGCGTGCACACCGCATCGATCCGCGTCGAGCTCGATAAGGTGGACCGTCTGGTCAACATGGTGGGCGAACTGGTGATCACCCAGGCCATGCTGGGGCAGCAGACCAACCGCTTTTCGGCCGAAAGCCACCCCGAACTGTTCATGGGCCTGCAGGAACTCTCGCATCACACCCGCGAACTGCAGGAAAGCGTGATGGCCATCCGCGCCCAGCCCATCAAAACGCTGTTCTCGCGGGCGCCGCGCATCGTCCGCGATCTTTCGTCGCGGCTGGGCAAACAGGTGCGGCTGGTGATGAGCGGCGAGGGGACAGAGGTGGACAAAACGGTGATCGAGCAATTGTCCGATCCCATGGTGCATCTGATCCGCAACTCCCTCGATCACGGCCTGGAATCCCCCGAGCAGCGGGCCGCCCGCGGCAAACCGCCGGAGGGCACCATCCATCTCAGCGCCGAACATCGTTCAGGCCGGGTGATCATCCAGATCGAAGACGACGGCCAGGGCATCGACCGCCGCCGCGTGCTGGAAAAGGCCATCGAAAAGGGGCTGGTGGAACGCGGCCAGTCCTTGAGCGACGAGCAGATCGATCAGCTGATCTTCGCGCCCGGTTTTTCCACCGCCGCCGTGGTGTCCGATGTCTCGGGGCGCGGTGTCGGCCTCGACGTGGTGCGCAAGAACATCCAGGACGTGGGCGGGCGCGTCAGCGTGCAGTCCCAGCCCGGCGTGGGGGCGCGTTTCATCATGTCGCTGCCGCTGACCCTGGCGGTGATGGACGGCATGCTGGTGGCGGTGGGCGGTGAGCGCTACGTGCTGCCGCTGACCAATATCGTTGAAAGCATCCGCCCCAAGCCGGAGCAGACCCACGCGCTGGTCAACGTGGGCAATATGCTGACCTTGCGCGGCGAATATATCCGCCTGGTGGCCCTGCACAGCCTGTTCAATGTGGAAGGCGCCGTCACCGATCCCACCAAGGGCCTGGTGGTGGTGGTGGAAACCGAGGGCGGCGATCGTGTCGGCCTGCTGGTGGACGAACTTTTGGGCCAGCAGCAGGTGGTGATCAAAAGCCTGGAATCCAACTTCCGCCCGGTGCGCGGCGTTTCCGCCGCCACCATCCTGGGCGATGGCCGGGTGGCCCTGATCCTGGATGTGGGGGCTTTGAAGGCCGAGGGCGACCGTGACGGCGGCGGCGGCAACGCCCCGCTGGCGGCCGAATGATACCGGCCAACCATTGAGGTGACGGGTTGGCCGGTATCCAGCGAGCATTGAGCGAGCGGCCAAGGCTGCAAATGCAGCCGCCCGGCGAGGGACGATACAACCGGTCAATGCATTGGCCGGTTGGTTCTTCTAAACACGAGAGGACTGTGGCATGACATCCGAAACGGCGATGGAAACGGCAACGAAGGACTCCCGGGAACAGGAGATGCGGCAGTTCATCTCCTTCACCATCGGCGCCGAGGAATACGGTGTCGATATCATGGAGATCCGCGAAATCAAGGGCTGGACCCCGGCCACGCCGCTGCCCAACGTGCCCCGGCATATCCGCGGCGTGATCAATCTGCGCGGCGCGGTGGTGCCGGTGTTCGATCTGCGCATGCGTTTCTCCGGCATCATGACCGAGCCTTCGGCGCACCATGTCGTCATGGTGGTCAGCATGAAGGAGCGCATCATGGGGGTTCTGGTGGATGCCGTGGCCGATATTCTGACGGTGGCGGTAACCGACGTGCAGCCGCTGCCCGAATTCGAACATCGCAACGATGCCCAGTTCCTGTCGGGCCTGGTCAATATGGATGGCCGCATGGTGGCCCTGCTGGATCTGGAGACGCTGCTGCTGACCGACACCATGGCGCAAACCGCCGCCTGACCGAAGCGCACGTGAACATCATGGCCCACCCGCACGGGACCGACGAACTTTACGCGCTGGGACTGAAGGAATTCCGCTTTCTTTCCGCCTTCCTGTCGGCGCACACCGGCATCGTTCTGCCCGACAGCAAGCGCGAGATGGTGCGCGGCCGCATGGTCAAGCGGCTGCGGGCCCTGGGGCTTGATGATTTCAAGGACTATTGCGCGCTGCTGGATGCCGATCCCGATGCGGAACTGGAGCATGTGGTCAACGCCATCACCACCAACATCACCCAGTTTTTCCGCGAGCCGCACCATTTCACCCTGCTGGCGGCGGATCTGAAGCGCCTGGCCGCCCGGCCCGGCGGCCCTGGACGGCTGCGCCTGTGGTCGGCGGGCTGCTCGACCGGCGAGGAGCCTTACTCCATGGCCATGACCCTGATGGACAGCCTGTCGCCGGCGCAGCGCCGCGATGCCCTGATCCTGGCCACCGATATCGATACCAGCGTGCTGGAGAGGGCCGCCCGGGGCCGCTACCCGGCCAAGGCGGCGGAACGCCTGCCCGCCGGCTACCGCCGCCGCTTCATCGGCGCCGAGGATGAAGACGGCCGCATCGAAATTGCCGAAGAGGTGCGGGCGGCCATCCGTTTCCGCCGCCTCAATCTGCTGGACTCCTGGCCGATGAAGGGCCTGTTCGACGTCATCTTCTGCCGCAATGTGGCCATCTATTTCGACAAGCCGACCCAGCGCGCCCTGGTGGACCGCTACGCCAACAGCCTGAAGCCGGGCGGCCTGCTGTTTCTGGGGCACGCGGAATCCCTGATCGGCGTTTCCGAACGTTTCGACGTGGTGGGCAAAACCGCGTACCGGCGGCTGCCATGACCCACTGCGCCGCCCGCGAACCCATGGCCGAGGAAAACCGCCGCCGCTGGTACGATCCCACCTTCAAGATGATGGCGGTGAAGGTTTTGCCCGGCGAACATTACGTCTCGCGCGATCCCCATGAAATGGTGGTGACGGTGCTGGGCAGCTGCGTGGCCGCCTGCGTGTGGGATCCGGTGCGACGCATCGGCGGCATGAACCACTTCATGCTGCCGGAATCCAACGAGCAGGACGGCCTGCCGGTCACCCGTTCGCGGCGTTACGGCAATTACGCCATGGAAGCGCTGCTCAACGACATTCTGCGCCGGGGCGGGCAGCGCGACCGCCTGGAGATCAAGGTGTTCGGCGGCGCCAACGTGCTGACCGCCATGGGGGCCAACGGCGGCAGCCTGGCCATCGGCGAACGCAATGCCGGTTTTGTCCGCCGCTATCTGAGCGAGGAGCAGCTTGCGATCACCGCCGAGGATCTGGGCGGGCTGCACCCGCGACGGATTCACTTTTTCCCCCAAACTGGTAAGGTGGTGCGCCTGTTCCTGCGCAAAGGCTTCGAGCAGGCCGTTCTGTCCCGCGAAAACAGCTATCGCCGGCAATTGTGGGAAACGCGGGTGGAAGGCGAAGTCGAGTTGTTCGAATGACCATGGCGACCCTCAACCGCATCCGTGTTCTGGTGGTGGACGATTCCGCGCTGATGCGCCAGATGATCTCGGCCCTGCTGTCGGCCGATCCCGCCATCGACGTGGTGGGCACGGCGCCCGATCCCTACGTGGCGCGCGAAAAGATCAAGGCGCTCAATCCGGATGTGCTGACCCTGGATGTGGAGATGCCGCGCATGGACGGCATCGCCTTCCTGGAACGGCTGATGAGCCTGCACCCCATGCCGGTGGTGATGGTTTCGACCCTGACCCAGAGCGGCGCCGACGTGACCTTGCGGGCGCTGGAACTGGGCGCCGTGGATGTTTTTTGCAAACCCGGAGCCGGCGAAAGCCGCACACTGGCCGATCTGGGGCCGCAACTGGTGGAGATGGTGAAAAGCGCCGCCCGCGCCCGCGTGCGCGCCCTGGGCGAGCGAAAGCGCCCGCAAACCCGGGTGGCCGATGTTTACCGCACCAACAACCGCCTGGTCGCCATCGGCGCCTCCACCGGCGGGGTCGAGGCGCTGCGCGATATCATCACCGTTCTGCCCGCCGATTCTCCGCCGGTGGTGGTGACCCAGCACATGCCGCCCAAATTCACCGCCAGCTTCGCCCAGCGTCTCAACGGCATGGCGGCGGTTTCGGTGTGCGAGGCCGAGGACAATCAGCCCATCGTTTTCGGCCATGTTTATATCGCCCCCGGCGACCGCCATCTGACGGTGCGGCGTTCGGGCGCCAGCTACGTCACCTGCCTGCACGACGGGCCGCTGGTCAGCGGCCACCGCCCCTCGGTGGACGTGCTGTTCACCTCGGTGGCGGAGGTGTGCGGCGGTGCCGCCGTGGGCGCCCTCCTTACCGGCATGGGGCGCGACGGCGCCCAGGGGCTGCTGGCCATGCGCAAAGCCGGCGCCGCCACCATCGGCGAGGATGAATCCAGCTGCGTGGTGTACGGCATGCCGCGCGCGGCCAAGGACTTGGGCGCCGTTCAGTTCGAGCTGCCGCTGCCGCTGATCCCTTCGGAAATTTTGCGCCTGTGCAGCGAGCCGGGACGCAAGGGAGTGCCGTCATGAGCCTTGATGCCAAACCGCCGCTGCATCGCTGGCGCGATTTCGCCCATTTCGAACGCAGGCTGCTGACCTTTCTGGCCGCCGAGCTGGAAACCACCGGGCAGGCCTTCGAAGACAGCACCGACGGCGCCGCCGGCATTCTGGCGCAGCTGGCCGAGGATGCGCGGCGGCGGGGCGATCCGAGCCTGCAAGGCGATATCACCCAGCTGGTGGTCCGCCTGCAAAGCGTTGACCGGCGCCGCCAGGAGCTGCAGCAGATCGCCAGCGTCATCGGCGAGCTTTTGCGCCAGCAGGCCGAGATGGCGCAAACCTGCGGCCTTGCCGAGGAGGACGGCGCGCCGCCCGACTGGACCGAGTGGTGCCGCCGCCAGGAAGAGGCGGTGACGCTGGCGGCCTGGCGCAAGCGTCTGAGCGCCGCCCTGAAAGGCGAGGCGCCCGCCGCCGCCGAGGACGAGGACGAGGACGTGTTGTTTTAATTCAAAGCGGATCCCGGGCCAGCAGGCGGTCCAGCCGCTCGTCCACATTGGGCAGCCACAGCATGCGGATCAGGGCCAAAACCTCGCGGCGGGCCGCCAGATGCGAACGGGTCATGTCCATATCCAGTCCGGCGCCGCGCAGGTCGAGCACCGTCAGCCCCCACAAAAACAGGTAGCGGTAAATGATGCGCTCGCCGAATCCCTCGGCCAGGCGGAAACCCAGCACCTGCTGAATGCGGCTCAAAGAGTCCGTCATCTTTTGTTTGTTGCGGTCGGCCAGGGCGCCGACGCGGCTGCGGGTCACCACCCAGTCGATGCCCGGACGGCGTTCGGCCCGGCGTTTGCTCCTTAAGGTCCACACCAGATCGGAATAAACCCCGGCCCCCTGCAGCTGCCAGTCCAGCGGATTGAGCCGGGCGATCAGATCCAGATCCAGCAGACTGTCGTTGATGGGGGTGATCAGGGTATCGGCGAACATATGCGCCGTTCGCGCCAGGGGCGCATCGGATCCGGGGCAATCGATGATGACGAAATCGCAGCTCCGGGAAAAGGCGGCCAGCACCTGGGCAAAAGCCTCCTGTTCCTCGCGCACGGCCTCCTGGCGCGAATCGGCGGTGCTGCCGGCGATCACCGCGCTTTCGGGCATGGCCAGGGGAAGGCGGTGCTGCGCGATCCAGGCTTCCCGGTTTTGAATATAGCGGGCCAGGGATTGCTGGCGGGAATCGAGATCGATGCACCCCACCCGGAATCCCAGATGCAACAGCCCCACGGCCAGATGCATGGCCACGGTGGTTTTGCCCGAACCGCCTTTCTCGTTGCCGGTCACCACCACATGGGCAGGCAGCGGTTTACGGGGGGAATGCGGGAGGCTCATCGCGGCTCCGCCTCGCCGCGGCGCCGGGCCTGGGCGCTGCGCACGCCGCGCGACCAGGGCAGGCGGGCGCCGCAGCTGCGCGCCAGCACGGTCCGCACATGGGCCCAATAGGCCTCGGCCCCCACCTTGCCGTCGGCATCGCCGGTAAAATTCCAGGCATCGCCCTCGCTCCAGTCGCCGGGAGCGGGCAGGGGAACGGTGGCCCGGCCCGGCCGCCGCAGATCCACCGCGTTGGCGGGTTGCACCAGATCGGGCAGCGACAAAGAGGTGGAGCGGAACAGGGCATCGGTGGCCGCCCTGCTCCAGCCGAGAAAATCGTCGCGCCGTCCGGCATCGGCGAATTCAAGCAGGCGGTTGTCGAAGCCGAAGCGGAAGCGCGCCCAGCGGCCCCGTTCCCCGCCCGGGGTTTCCGGGCCATCGATGGCGGCGCAAAGGTCCGCCCAGGACAGCAGGCGGGCCTGTTCCCCGGGCGTGGCGGCGCCCTCTTCACACCCGCCGCCCTCCGGCGTGAAGCGCCAGCGGGTCCAGCCGCCGCCGGGGGTTGGGCAATATCCGGTCAGGGGCTGTTCCACATGCCCGCTCAGCATCCGGCCGTATTCGCACGCCAGCAGCGGCGTTACCGGCGCCCCGCTCTTCAGGTAGAGGAAAACCGGCTGGGGCGGCGGCGCCTGCACGGCGGCGGCGGCCAGTCCGGCCACCCAGGTGGCGGGCACATCGTCGTCGGCCTCGCAGATAAGGCCGCCGGGAAAGCCGAAAAAGGCCCGTTCCACCGGCAGGAGATCGTTGTCGATATAGGCATATTCCACCAGACGGAACGGCGCCAGCTGCTGCCACAAGGCGGTTTCCGCCCGCTCGAGCGGCGAGGGGTGGCAATGCGCGCACGGCGCCAGCGGAGGCTCCTCGGTGGCCCACTCCGTTCCCAGGGAAAAGTAGATGACGTCCATGCGAAACCTGCCCTTATCGCCAGCCGCGCAGCGATTGTGCCTCATTCCCAAAAATAAGCAATTCACCCTCCGCCCTTTGGAAGGAGCTCTCAAACCAAGGGATGAGCCCCCTCGTTAGGAAGATAGAGAGGATCTCCCTCAGGGGGGCTTGCTGGATAACCATAAAAAATACATAATGTTAAATTAGAAAAATTCACCACACATAAAATCAAAAACATTCTCAGCACGAGAGTTTAACATGAATGTTGCAACACGGATAAATTGCAAAAACAAATTATCCACCCTTACGATTTCCGTATCAACATTGTCTGTACTTCTGTCAGACGCCATTTGTGCCCCCATCCTTAAACTCAATCCGATTTATTATATTTTTATACAAATAGTTATTTTCCTCGTTATTTTATCGCCCATTTCATTTTTTCTGATCCAACGCCAGGAAACTGCCCCGGCGGAGGAAGCGATCCCCTCCACTCCCACGCCCGCCGCCGCCCTGCCGGACGCGCCGCCGCCATCGCCGCCGCCCGCCGGACCGGTGATGTCGGAGCAGGTCTTCGCCCTGTCGGTGTCGGTGGCCGAGATTCTGTCCTCGTTCCGGGGCTTTTCCGAGGAATTGCGCACCGAGGTGGCCGGAGTGGTGCGCAATACCGGCGACAACGACGTGCGCCTGATGAGCCAGTTGTGCATGGTGCAGACCGGCATGGAGCGCGTGCTGAATTTTACCGCCAATTCGCGGCAAACGTTCCTGGGCACCATCGCCGCCGCCAACGAACAGGTGGCGGGCAGCCGCGCCCTGATCGGGGAATTCTCCGACAACCGGGCCCGCGACGCGATCCGGGTGCAAACGGCTTCCGAGGATATCGGGCGCCTGGTGCAGGATCTGGGGCAGATCGTCGAGATCGTGCGCAGTCTGTCGCACCGCACCCGCATGCTGGCCCTGAACGCCACCATCGAGGCGGCCCGCGCCGGCGAAATGGGCCGCGGTTTCGCCGTGGTGGCCAGCGAGGTCAAGGATCTGTCGCAGCGCTCCGATCAGGCCGCCGTGCAGATCGGCGACGGCATCGCCAAATTGGAAGCGGCGGTGACATCAAGCCTGCAGAGCATCATCTTCGACCGCAACAGCAAGGAAGAGCAGGGGTTTGCCGCCATTTCCGCCGCCGTGAACGGACTGGCCGACAACCTGCGCGACCTGATCGCCTATGAGGAAACCTCGCTGCTGAAAGTCACCGAGGAAAACGAGCGCCTGGCCGAACCGATCCGGGGCATGATGAACGGGATCAATTTCCAGGATTCCGTCAAGGACCATCTGGGCAGTCTGGTCGAGGATTTCGAAGGCATCATCGCCGCCATCGATCAATCGGTGGCGGAAATGAGCGCCCACCCGCAGATGTCGATCGAAGACGTCAACACCGCCATCCGCAACCGTCTGGACGCCGTTCTGCAAACCTGCCGCAGCCGCCTTGCGGACAAGCGGCGCCAGCAGCAACAGGCCGAGGCCGACAAGGCGCCAACCGGCGACGAGACGGAAATCGAGCTTTTCTGAAGACCATCCCCCCTCCCAGGGGGGATAATTCCTTGTTTGCAGCCGAGGTGTGCCTTGTATCGCGTACTCATCGTGGACGACAATCCGCTAACCCTGAAACTGCATGTCCAGTTGATGGAAAGCCTTGGCTGCGAGGTGCGCGGCGAAAGCGACGGCGCCGCCATTGAAGAGATTGCCCGGGCCTTCAAGCCCGATATCGCCTTCCTGGATGTCCGCCTGGCCCATGAAAGCGGCCTGGAGGTGGGGCGCAGACTCCGCCCCCTGATGCAAGGCGGGCGCATCTTCGCCCTGACGGCGCTGCCGCCCGCCAGTATCGAGGCCGAAGCCGGGCAGGCGGGGTTTGCCGGAGTGCTGCGCAAACCCTGTCCGGTGCAGACCTTCATCGATATTCTGCATCCTGACCGCCAGCCCGCGCGCGGCTGAGGAGCCCCGGCTCCGCCGCAGCGGGGCGCTCTCACGCACCCGGCGGCAGGCCACCCTCGTCGATCACGGCAAGGCAGGCCTCGACGATGGCCGGATCATAAAGAGCGCCCTTTTGAGCCTGCAGTTCCCGCACCGCCACATCCAGGCCCAGGGCGGGGCGGTAGGGCCGGTGCGAGGAGATGGCGTCGAGCACATCCGCCACCGCCACGATCTTGGCCTCGGGGATGATCTCGTTGTCCTTCAAGCCGCTGGGATAGCCTGAACCGTCGATGCGTTCATGGTGCTGCAGAATGATCTCCGGCACCGGCCAGGGAAAATCGATCTCCTTGACCACATCGTAGCCGATACGCGGATGCTCCCGGATCAGCCCCATTTCGTGACTGGACAGTTTTCCCGACCGGGTCAGGATTTCCACCGGCACGCCGATTTTGCCGATATCGTGGATGATGCCGGCCAGAGCGAGACCCTTGATCTGATGCTCGTCCATGCCGATGCGGCGGGCGATGGCGGTGGCGATGCCGGCCACCCGGCGCTGATGGCCGGCGGTGTAGGGATCGCGCTTTTCCACGGTGGCGGCGATGGCCTGAATGGTTTGCTCGAACATGCGTTCCAGCCTGGACCGCGCGCCGAGCGCGGCCAGGCCGTAGCTGAGGTTTCCGCCCAGTTCCGCCAGCAGGGCGCGCTCCTCCTGCGAAAGATCGCCGAAGGGCTTGGCCGAAAAGACCGTCAGCACCCCGGACTGGCCGGGCAAAGAGTCGTCGCCGAGATGCAGGGTCAGCAGGGCGTGAACGCCCAACCGGGCGAAGCCGCTCCGGCTTGGCTCGTCCAGCGCCAGGTCGTGCAGGCCCCGCACCGGGGGCGGGCGCCCAAGGCCATCGGGCGGCGCCACGGCCAGCACGCTCCTGTCACCGGCTTCCGCCGCGCACAATACCGCGCCGGCGTCGCTGATCAGGCGCAGGCGGGCCGCCGGATAAAGCCCCTGTTCCACGATGACGCGGGCCATGGCCTCCAGCAGACCCTGGGCGGTGCGGCCCTGCGCCAGCGCCAGATTGCCCGCCGACAGCATGCGCAAGGCCCGGGTGCGCTGCAGCACCCGCTCTTCCAGCCGCACCTGCAGATCATAGAGCGAAACATGGGTGCGCACGCGGGCCAGCACCTCCTCGGCGATAAAGGGCTTGCCGATATAATCGACGCCGCCCGCCGCGAATCCGGCCAGTTTGTCGGCGGTTTCCTGATAGGCGCTGAGAAAGATCACCGGCACATGACGGCTGATCGGATTGTCCTTCAGGCGGCGGCACACCTCCAGCCCATCCATCTCGGGCATTTTCACATCCAGCAGCACCAGATCGGGCAGGCGCTGCGCCACCGCTTTCAGGGCCATGCGGCCATCGGGGGCGGCCCGCACGGCATAGCCCTCGCGCAGCAGGATATCGGACAGCAGCTGCAGGTTGGCCGGCAGATCGTCAACGATGAGAATATTGCCGCACGGCATGGACGAGGCGGAAGAGAGCATGGCATCACCCCAACGATGTTGATCCTGCGGCACCGGTCAGCGCCCCCAGATGGCCCGATAGCGGGCCCGGTAGTGATTATCGGGATCGAAATGATTGTCGCGGCCGCCGTCGCGGTCGATGTTGGCGCGGGTCACCACCTGCAGCGGCGCCACATAGCCCGACCAGGGCCGGCCGGCGAAGGCGCGGTTCAGCTCATCCACCAGCTGCCAGCCCTGCAGAGACAACGGTTCGGCCACCGTAACCGCCTGGTAGCGGCCGTCGCGCACCCGGGCATAGGCCTGGGGCGAGCCGTCGCCCGCCGCCACCGCGATGGGCGGCGCCGTTCCGGCCACGCCCTCGGCGGCCAGGGCCGGACCGGTATAGCGGAAATAACGATCGTTGATGGCCAGGGAATGGGTCCAGGCCGGGCCGTACATATGCAGCAGCAGATGGGTCAGCGTGGGGATGCGGCCGGCAGCCTCGGCGATGGGCACATCCTCCACCGACAGCACCTTGCCGCCGTCGGCGTCGATGATCTCGGCCATGCGGCGGGCTTTCGACATGGCGATGGAAAAGGAGCTGTCGGTAAAGATCACCACGCCGGGATGGCCCTTGCCGTCCACCAGCACCCATTCCGCCGCCGCCCGCGCCACATCACGCACCGTGGTGCTGACATTGGCGAAGATGCTGGTGCCGGGCACCGGCCCCACCCCCGGCGCGCCGTGCCAGCTCACCACCGGGATATGCGCTCTGGCCGCCAGGGCCAGGGCAGGGCGCTGCTCGTTAACATCGAAGCCGTCGATCACGATGCCGTCGGCCTTGATGTCCAGGGCCCGGCCCAGGGCGATGGCCCGGCCCCGCGCGCTGCCGTGCCCGTCGAACAGCATCACCTGCCAGCCGATAATCCGGGCCGCCTCGCGGAGTCCCTCGGCCACCCCCATCACGCCGCCGTTGTCCAGATCGGCGGCGATCACGGCGATGCGTTTACCCGGCACGGCGACCGGGCCGCTGGTGGGGCCGTCCCACCGGGTTTTATGGCTGGTATATTGAGCCAGATCGGCGCGGGCATCGGCCAGGCGGTCGGCATGGGCCGGAACGGCGGCGGCCAGCAGCAGCCACAGCACCGCCGCGCGGCTGGCGCTCAGCCGGATCAGAGGGTGCCGGATCCATTTCACGTCCACCTCCCGTCTGCGCAGATCATTTTTCGTACTGACAGCACCGCCAGACTGCTTCAGACTGAACCCGTCTGAACATCAGCGCAATGCAAAGCGGCACCATGCCCGTATTTTCGGGCCGACGCGGACGGATGATACCGGCCAACCATTGAAGTGACTCGTTGGCCGGTATCCAGCGAGCATTGAGCGAGCGGCCAAGGCGGCGGATGCCGCCACCCGGCGAGGGACGATACAACCGGTCAATTCATTGGCCGGTTGGTATTGGAGGCAATCCATGGAGCGGTGGCGCAGTCTTTCCAGCAAAACCAGAATCACCGGCCTGTTCGCCGCTCTGCTGCTGCTGGTGGTGGGTCTGGCCCTTTACGCCAGCATGACCCTGCGCGACATCAGCAGCCGGGCCGATCATCTGGGCAGCCGCCGCCTGCCGCTGGCCGTGGCCTTGAGCAGCCTGAACAACACCCTGGACGAATACCGTCTGGCCGAGGCGCGGCTGCTGGCTTATGGCCTGATCAACGATTATGCCGGAATCCGCCAGGTGGATACCGCCCTGGCGGATATCTCCCGGCGGATCGCCACCGCCCGCGCCGATCTGCGCCCCCTGGCCGATGATGCCGCCACCCGGGCCGATCTGGCCGCCTTCGATCAGGCCTGGCCGCTCTGGCGGGGGCAAACCCTCTTTTTGGCCGACATGCTGCTGCGCGGCGAGGACAAAGGCCCCATCGATCTGTTTTCCCACCGCGAACACGATGCCTTCAGCGCCGCCCGCGCCCCCATCCTGGCCGCCATCGACCGCGCCAGAACGGCCGGGGCCAGCAGCGCCTCGGCCGCCCTGGCCGCCTATGCCCGGGCCCGCACCGGCACGGCGCTCGCCCTGGTGGTGGTGGCGGTGCTGATCGCCGGGGCCGGGCTTTCGGTGGTGGCGGGCATGGCCCGCGATGCCGTGCGCTACCAGTCCTTGCTGAAAAGCGCGGTGGACGGCATCCACGTGGTGAACGAAACCGGCGATCTGGTGGAGGCCAGCGAGTCTTTCTGGCGTGCTCTGGGCTATTCCCCCAAGGCGCCGCCGCCGCTCAACGCCGCCGACTGGGATCCCGATTATCCGGCGGAAAAACTGTTCGCGCTGGAACGGGCCGCCCACGGCGCCCCCACCCTGTACCGGAGCCGCCACCGCCGCGCCGACGGCAGCCTGATGGATGTGGAGGTGGTGGCGCGCGGCATGGACATGGACAACCGCCGCTATCTGATCCTTTCGGCCCGCGATATCGGCGAGCGGCTGGCGGCGGACGCGGAACTGCGGCGCTACAAAACCCATCTGGAAGAGGTGGTGGAGCAACGCACCGCCGATCTGGTGGTGGCGCGCAACGCCGCCTTGGCCGCCAACCGGGCCAAAAGCGTGTTCCTGGCCAATATGAGCCACGAGCTGCGTACGCCCCTGAACGCCATTTTAGGCTTTTCCGCCCTGATGCGGCGCGACAGCGGCCTTTCCGAGGAGCAGCGCGGCACGCTCTCCATCATCAACCGCAGCGGCGAATATCTGCTGAAACTCATCAACGATGTGCTCGACATGGCCAAGATCGAGGCCGGACAGATGCAACTGGCCCACGCTCCCTTCGATCTGGGCGGCCTGGTGCACGATCTCATGGAGATGATGCGCATCCGCGCCAGCGAAAAAGGGCTGACCCTGCTGCTGGACCAATCGTCGGAATTTCCCCGTTACATCGTGGGCGACGAGGCCCGCGTGCGCCAGATTCTGGTGAACCTGATCGGCAACGCCATCAAATTCACCGAGGAGGGCGGGGTGACGGTGCGCCTGGGCACCCATCAGAACGCCATCGCCCACCTGATCATCGAGGTGGAGGATTCCGGTCCCGGCATCGGCGCCGCGGAACAGGCCGCGATCTTCCAGCCCTTCGTGCAGCTGGGCGATGCCAGCGACAGCCGGGGCACCGGGCTGGGCCTCAGCATCACCCACCAGTTCGTGCAGCTGATGAACGGGCGGCTCAGCCTGGAAAGCCAGCCGGGGCGGGGGGCGTTGTTCCGGGTGGATCTGCCGCTGACGGCGGCCAGCGAAAGCGATGTGCGCCGGATGGTGGCGCAAGACGAGGGCGATGTGATCGGGCTGGCCGAAGGCGAACCCAGCCGGCGCATCCTGATCGTCGAGGATCAGAGCGAAAACCAGCTGCTGATGAAAAAGGTGCTGGAACCGTTGCGGTATTCCCTGATGGTGGCGGAAAACGGCAAGCAGGCGGTGGAGCTGTTCGAAAGCTGGCGCCCCGATCTCATCTTCATGGACCGCCGCATGCCGGTGATGGATGGCCTGGAAAGCACCCGCCGGATCCGCGCCCGGCCGGGCGGCGCCGGGGTGAAGATCGTGGCGGTCACCGCCTCGGCCTTCCGCGAACAGCGCGACGAAATGCTGCAGGCCGGGCTCGACGATTTTATCCGCAAGCCTTACCGCTCGCGCGAAATCTACGACAGCCTGGCCCGGCAGCTGGGGGTGAAGTTCCGCTATGCGGCCCCGCCGCCGCCGCTTGACGCCGAAAGCGAGGCGCCGCTCACGCCGGAACAGTTCGCCCCGGTGCCCGAACCGCTGCGCGCCGCCCTGGCCGCCGCCCTGGAAAGCCTGGAACGGCCGCGCATCGATGCGGCCCTGCGAGCCATCGCCCCCCATGCCCCCGGCTTGAGCCGCAGCCTGACCGCGCTGGCGGAAAACTTCCAGTACGCGGCGATTTTGCGGGTTCTGGAGGAAATCGCGGCAAAATCTTGACGACGGATAAGGTTTCGCCAGGGCAACATCGGCCACACTCCGGGCCATGTCATGGTAACGCCCCTTGGAGTTCCCCGCATGAGCGCCGCCCCCCGGCCTTTTGCCGTTCTGGATGAAACAAGCATCGCCGCCGCCCCCTTGCGGACCGATCCTTACGACTACGCCTACGTCGATCAGGCCATGCCGCTTTCCCGTAAGGAAGAGGTTCTGGCCGATGCCCCCCGTATTCCGCACCGCGGCACCTACGGCATTCCCAATCTGCGCTACGGCCCCCGTTTCAAGGCGGTGATCGACGACCTTCTCAATCCGCGCTTCCGCGAACTGGTGGAGGAAAAATTCGGGGTGAATCTGTCGGGGTGCCATCCCAGCATCGTGATGATGGGCAACACCAGCGGCCATTACAACGAAGGCTATGCCCATCCCGACAGCCGCCACAAGATCGTGACGGTGATCCTGGGCTTCAGCCCGGAATGGCCGTACGAGCGCGGCCGCCTGCGGGTTCTGCGCAGCAATTCCCGCGACGACAGCGCCTTCGAGTTCCCGCCCGAGTTCGGCAAGATGCTGATGTTCAAGGTGTCGGACCGCTCCTATCACGGCTTTCTGCCGCAAAAGGGCCAGCGCATGAGCCTGCAGTTCTGCTGGGTCGACAGCCGGTCCTACGTTTGGAAAACCTACGCCCGCCATTCCCTCAGCGCCTTCGCCAAGGCCGTGCCCGGCCTGCGCCATGTGGTGGGGCTGATGCCGCGCAAATTCCGCAGCGGCGGCAACTGAGACCAACCGGCCAATGAATTGCCCGGTTGTACTGTCCCTCGCCGGGCGGCTGCATACGCAGCCTTGGCCGCTCGCTCAAGGCTCGCTGGAAACCGGCCAACGAGTCACGTCAACGATTGGCCGGTATGAATCCTGGCTCCGGAGTGCGCCCCTTTGAGTCTCTTTGATCTTCCCCCGTCCGCCGACATCGCCCGCCATTTCCGCCGGGCCCTGCTGGATTGCCGCCGCGACGAAAGCCCCTATCTGCATTGGTCGCTGACCGACATGCTGCCGGAGGCGGTGGCCTTCAACATCATCGGCCTGCCCATCATGCCGCTGCTCATCGACGATTGCCGCGGCGTGCGCGACGTGGATAACAACATCCGCACCTTTCTGACCCCCCGCATGCAGGCGCGCTTTCCGGTGTTCGCCGCGCTGACGGCGGCCCTGCAGCAGCCCGATATCGCCCGGCTTCTGGCCGAGACCTGCGGTTTCGAGGCCGAGGGCAGCTACCTGCGGGCCGAATATATCCAGGATATCGACGGCGCCTGGCTGGAACCCCATCACGACGTGCCGGAAAAGCTGTTCTCGATGGTGATCTATCTGTGCACCGGCCCCGATGCCGCCGAATGGGGCACCGATATTTACGATGCCGCCAAGCGCTGGGTGGGCCGTTCGTCGTCCCAGTTCAATTCCGCCACCATCTTCATTCCCGGCGAAAATACCTGGCACGGTTACGAGAAACGCCCCATCGAGGGCATCCGCCGCCTGATGGAGATCAATTACGTCCATCCCAGCTGGCGCGACCGCGGCCAGTTGTGCTTCCCCGATCAGCCGGTCCGGTGCGGCCGATGACCGCCGTCACCTCCACCGCCGCCGCCACCGTGGCCGTGCGCAGCTTCACCAGCCGGACGGGCGCCGCCGAGCATGTGCTGAGCGTCAGCGTGAACGGGCAGGGAAGCTTCGCCGCGCAATGCCGCGCCATCCGGGAAGGCTACCGCAACGCCTGCCGCGATCTGGGCCTGGCGGAAGACAGCGCGCTGTTCCGCCGCCTGTTCGTCAGCGATGCGCAAAACCAGGCCGCCGATCTGGCCGGCTGCGGGCTGCTGGACGAGGATCCCGGCAACCCGGTGGCGGTATCGCTGGTGGAACAGGCGCCGCTGGATGGCTCGAAAATCAGCCTGCTGGCCTGCCATGTGAGCGGCGGGGCGCCGCGCCGCAAGCGCCGCCTGGCGCAGGGCGGCATGGTGATGGAGGCCAACGGCCTGCGCCATCTGTGGCAAACCGGGCTTTGCTCCGCCGCCAGCGCGCCGCAAGGCGCCGATGAGCAGACCCGCCAGGTGTTTTCCCAGCTGACCGACGCCCTGGACGCGGAAAACGGCACCTTGCTCGATCATTGCGTGCGCACCTGGCTTTACGTGCGTGATGTCGATTGCCTGTACCCGGCCATGGTGCAGGCCCGCACCGATCTGTTCACCCGGCACGGCCTGACCGCCGACAGCCATTACATCGCCAGCACCGGCATCGAAGGGGCGGGAGTGAACCGTTTCGACGGCGTGCTGATGGATGCCTATTCCATCGTCGGCCTGCGCCCGGAACAGATGAGCTTCCTGAACGACAACGATGCCATGTGCCCCACATGGGCCTATCGCGTCACCTTCGAGCGGGGCACGGGCATCGCCTATGACGACCGCACGCACTGCTTCATCTCCGGAACCGCCAGCATCGATCACAAGGGCGATGTGCTGTATCCGGGCGATGTGGAGGCCCAGCTCGAACGCGCCCTCGACAATGTGGCGGCCATTCTGCGGCCCGCCGGCGGCGAGCTGAGCCACATGATGTATGTCATCGTCTATCTGCGCGACGCCAGCGATGCCCCGGCCATCCGCGGCGCCCTGGCCAAACGCTGTCCCGGCATTCCGGCGGTGGTGGTCAAAGGATCGGTCTGCCGTCCGGAATGGCTGGTGGAAGTGGAAGGCGTGGCCACCGTACCCCACGGACAGGCCGGGCTTCCCGGATACTAAGGGAGAAATATTTAAAAAAGCCACATTCCCTTTGGGGCCTGTAAGGCTGGCGTAAGTTGAAACCATTATCCATTAGCTGTTTGATTTTACCCGAAAAACATCAAACAGCGAATGAGGGATCAGGAGGGTTAAAAGGCTTGCCGGGCCGTTCGAGCGCCCAGAGCCCGGCAGCCATCCCGGATGGAGCGGCAGGCATGATTAAGGATGCGGTTTGTGACCCCAAGCATCCCGCCTTTATCACCCCGCTCCATCCGGGTAGCACCTCCTGCCTTCCCCGGCGGTCTGGCCCTGGTGCCGCAAGGCTGGGCCGCCGGGGCAAACCGATCCGGGAGAAGAGGGGGATAACCCTTCCATATCGTACCGGCCGGGCCGCTTCGTCCGCCCCCCATCCCGGGCGAAGCGGTCCTTATTTCATGTCTGCGCCCAGTGTCCGCCCCGCGGCGGCGGCCTTCAACCGAGGTGATGTGCGGTGAAAACCTCCTGCGGATCCTGCCTGCTGCCCAGCGTGGCCCATGTTTGCGTGCGCATCAGCGACGAAGACCGCGGCCTGTGCCAGCGCGAAGCGCGCTATCGCCGCTCGCCGCACCTCAAACGCCAGCGTCAGAAGCTGCTGCCGGCCGATGTGGCCGTGCTGCGCGCGTCTTCGGCATTACGCCCCATGGGCGAGGAACAGTTCGCCGCCCTGTTGCGCAGCGGTGTCGTGCGCGCCCTGTACCGCGAGGAAACCCTGTTCGCGCAGGGCCTGGCGCCGGCCAGCCTGTTCATCGTTCTGGAGGGCTGCCTGAAGGTCTACCAGACCGGCAACGACGGCTCCCTGACCGTGCACCAGATCGCCCACGGCGGCGACAGCATGGGCGAGGCCCAGATTTTCCTGGATATTCCCGCCAAAATGGGCGCCGAGGCCATCTGGGACAGCCGCGTGCTGGAACTGCCGCGCGCCGCGGTGCTCGAGGCCTTTGCCGCCGACCCCGCCCTGGCCCGCTCCCTGGCCCGCTCGCTGGCCCGGCAACTGGAAACCCGCACCCGGGAGCTGGAGGAGGCCTATTGGCTGTCGGCGCCGAAACGGCTGGCCGCCTATCTGGCCGGGCTTTTTCCGCCCGGCGCCGCCGAGGCCGATACCCGGCTCCCCTTCGATAAAAGCGTCCTGGCCGCCCGCCTGGGCATGACGCCGGAAACCCTGTCGCGCGCCTTCCAAACCTTGAAGGAGCGGGGGGTGCGCACCCATAACCGCTGCATTTACGCGGCCGATGTGCCGGCCTTGAGCCGTTATGCAAGAAATCAGGAGGAAACGCCTGATCCTGCGCATATCAGGAAACATGGCTGATTCCGGGAGCCTGGAAATGGGGCTATCCTTGGCGGCATGGTGGGGCGGGCGTTTGTCGTCCGCCTCCTGATCCGCTTTCGTAAGGAGTCCTTGATGCCCTCCATCCGTTTCCTGGCCGCCGCCGCCGGCGCCCTGCTGTTCGCCGTCGCCGTTCCCGCCAGCGCCGCCTCCAGCGATCCCTTGGCCGAAACCGTGGCCCAGGGCCAGCAGCTGTTTGCCAAAAGCACCTTCGGCGGCGCCGGCCGCACCTGCGACAGCTGCCATGTGAACGGCGGCAAGGGACCCGGCGAAGCCGGCGGGCATCCTTTGCCTAGCCTGGAAAACGCCGCCGCCATCTACCCCCGCTTCAGCCAGAAGGCCGGACGGGTGATGACCCTGGCGGCGCAGATCCGCCATTGCATCCAGGGCGGCCTGGGCGCCCAGCCGCCGGCCTACGGCAGCGCCGAACTGGTGGCGCTGGAAACCTACCTGGCCTCGCTGGCCCATGGGCAGAGCCTGGACATGGGCGGCGCGCCGAAGTAATACCGGCCAACCATTGAAGTGACGGGTTGGCCGGTCTCCAGCGAGCCTTGAGCGAGCGGCCAAGGCGGCGGATGCCGCCGCCCGGCGAGGGACGGTACAACCGGGCAATGCATTGGCCGGTTGGTATAAATCAGCGTTCCAGGGCCGGGGTCGGGCGGTTGGCCTCGTCGAGGGCCACCATGACGAAGCCGCCCTCGGCCACCGGCCAGCGCCGGCCGCCCAGCAGATCGACGCCGAAGGTACGCACCGCCACCTGCATGGAGCTGGTACCGGTGCGCACCACCTCGGCGGTGATTTCCATCAGTTCCCCCACATGGATGGGAGCCTTGAAATCCATGCCGCTGGAGGCTGCCATCACCACCGCCTTGCGGCAGTGCCGGGTGGCGGCCACGAAGGCGGCTTTTCCCATGGCCGCCAGGGCATAGCCGCCGAACAGCGACTGCCGGTGGCTGCACTGATCGGGAAACACCAGTTCCACCATCCCCAGCGGCCCCGTGGCCGCCGCCAGGGGATCGGGCGAAACCGGCGGTGGATCGGGCAGGGGCGGCACGCTGGCCTCGCGCGCCGCCGCCACCATGTTGAAGCGGCCGCGCGTGCAGAGGCGGCGCTCGCCGCTGATGGGCGCCTCGGCCACCAGATCCACCTCCACCGTCAGCGAACGCCGCCCGGCCCGCACCACGCGCCCCGAAACCTCGATGATCTCGCCCACATGGGCCGGCGCCGAAAAATCGATGCGATCGCACGAGGCGGTGACGAAATCGGCCCGGGCGTGCCGGGCGGCGGCGATATAGGCCACCTTGTCCATGGCCGCCAAGCCGGCGCCGCCGAACAGGGTGCCGTGGTGGTTGGTATCTCCCGGGAAAACCAGATCGATCAGGCGGGTTTCCATCGGCGTAAGCTCTCCTGGAATACAGAGGTGGGGGAGGATCATCGGCCCCGAAGCCGGCCCTTGTCCACCGCCACGGCCGCAAGGGAGGTCTGCTCAGGACCGCCAGCGGCACCCTTTATAAAATATCATATTGTCGCATAATGTATATTATGATGAAAATTCGATCCGGGTTTCCAGGCGGCTTGCCGTTGCGGGCGGCCGTTCCCATCTTTCGATGGAACCTCAAAGGCTTGGCGTCTCGTGCTGAAA
This sequence comes from Pseudomonadota bacterium, assembly GCA_021798485.1. Taxonomy (GTDB): domain Bacteria; phylum Pseudomonadota; class Alphaproteobacteria; order Rhodospirillales; family Magnetospirillaceae; genus JAJZGK01. The sequence goes on along the minus strand of JAJZGK010000002.1, from coordinate 24,260 downwards.
GTTTTTCCATGAATCTGCTGCATCATATCGGCCCGCATCTTTCCGGGCTTGAGCAATTGCAAGCCATGCTGGCGCAAAACCTGCGCCCCGGTATCGGCGAAACCCTCGACATTCATCTGATCGAAGCCGAGGATGGCCGCGTGGTGCTGGAAGCCGTGCCCGATGTGCATCTCTACAATCCCCTGGGCACGGTGCATGGCGGTTTTTCCGCCACCATGCTGGATTTCGCCTGCGGCTATGCCGTGCTCTCGAAAATGCCGCCGCAGCAAACCTTTTCCACCATCGAGCTGAAAGTGGCCTATCACAAGGCCATGACCAAGGAAACCGGCCCGGTGCGGGCCGAGGGCAAGATCGTTTCGCTGGGCCGGCGCGTGGCCTTTACCGAGGCGCGGCTGATCGACCGGGCCGGAAAGCTCTACGCCTCGGCCACATCCAGCCTGCTGATCATGGCGGTTTGATACCAAACGGTAGGCCGGTTTGAGCGGGTCGGGCCACGGTTTTGTGACGCAACCGTCACTTTACAGCGTGGCCGCAGCGGCAATACTCCCACCCTCCACCACGATGGTCTGCCACCATGCCGCCTGCCGACCGCCCTGCGGTATCCACGGTGTTCAAAGAGTTCCTGCGCCTGGGTCTGGGCTGCTTTGGCGGCCCCATGGCCCACCTTGGCGCCTTTCACCGCCGTTTCGTCACCCGGCTGGGCTGGCTCGACGAGCATAGTTTCGCCGATCTGGTGGGGCTGTGCCAGTTTCTGCCCGGCCCGGCCAGCAGCCAGGTGGGGTTTGCCATCGGGCTGACGGCGGCGGGGCTGCCCGGCGCCGTCGCGGCCTGGCTGGGCTTCACCCTGCCCTCCGCCGCCTTGATGCTGGCCTTCGCCCATTATGCGGCTGGCGCCGCCGCCCCCTGGCAAAACGCCCTGTTCCATGGCCTGAAACTGGCGGCGGTGGCCATCGTCGCCCAGGCGGTGATCGGCATGGCCCGCGCGCTGTGCCAGGGCCGCCTGCAAGCCGGCATCGCCTTAAGCGCCGCCGCCATCCTGGCCGCCCTGGGCTGGTCTTTTAGCGTGGAGTTCGCCGTTCTGATTCTGGGCGGCGTGCTGGGAATGCTGTGGCTGACACCCTTGGAAAAAGGGGCAACCATTTCTTATATGGCCTTGATATCAAAGGTTTTACAGCCAAAACACGCCCTGTTTTCCCTGGCTGTGTTTCTGGGGTTGCTGCTGGCCTCTTTCCTGTTGCCGCAGCCCTTCTGGCGCTTCTTCCGCGCCGGCGCCCTGGTTTTTGGCGGCGGTCATGTCGTCCTGCCGCTTCTTCAGGGGTTTTTTGTTGAAAATCATGCCATAAGCCCCTCTCTCTTCATGTCGGGCTATGGCGCCGCGCAGATGATGCCCGGCCCCCTGTTCTCCTTCGCCGCCTTTCTGGGCGCGGTGCTGCCGCCCCCCGCGACCGGGGGATTGACGGGAGGGCTGTTGGGGCTGTTGGGGGTGTTTCTGCCCGGCCTGCTGCTGCTGCTGGCGGCCTTGCCGTTCTGGGCCGCCATCGGCCGTTGGCAGCGGGCCCGCGCCGCCCTGGCCGGCGTCAACGCCGCCGTGGTGGGCGTGCTGGGAATGGCGTTTTACAACCCTGTTTTCACCAGCGCGGTGCTTGATGGCCGCGATCTGGCGCAGGCGCTTCTACTCTACGCGCTGCTCACCGCCGCCCGCCTGCCCCCCATCCTGGTGGTGGGAGGCTCGGCCCTGGCGGCGCTGGCGCGGTATTTCATCCCAGCATTCTAAGGCTGTAAGCCTTGGTTTTGTTCTCGGTTGCCAGGGCGTAGGCCGACATCTGGTACTGGGTGGAGGCCTTCTTCATATTGATGAGCTGCTGGCCGATATCGGTGCCGGTCAGCTGCGACAGCGCGCTCTGCGCCGAGGTGCTGTAGGCCTGAAGCGCCGAGGCGCCGGTGGACAGGGCCGACTGCGCCGCCCCCAGCTGCGACACCGATTGCGAGATCTGGTTCATGGCCGAGGTCAGCGAATTCATGCTGGCCTGAATGGCCGCGGTGCCGCCGCTGCCGCTGGTCCAGGCGCCGGTGGCCTGCTGCAGTCCCAGGCCGCTGGCGGTGTTGTTGCTGCCGTTGACGGTCAGGGTGGAGGTACCGCCGCCATACTGGTTCACCGCCATCGAGGTGGAGGACGACGACACCAGATTGACGCCGTTGAAGTTGGCGGCATTCACATAGCCGGTCACCTGCTGGGCCAGGGCATCGTACTGGCTGGCCAGGGTCGCCCGGGTGCCGGCATTGGCCGACATCGCCTGCGAGGCGATGGACTGCATCTGCACCAGGGTGGAATTGGCCGACTGCAAAGCCCCCAGCCCCACCGAAACCGAGCCGGAAGCCAGGGAATTGTTCTGCATGGCGGCGTTATATTGGCTGAGCGAGGTCTGCTGCGCCACCGCCACCGCCGTATTGGCCGGATTGTCGCTGGGCAGCGCCGACCCCGAGGCAATGCGCGACGAGGCTTGCGAGAACAAAGCTTCGGCCACCAGCAGGCCTTGCAGCGCCGAGCTGCCGACTGAAGACACAGTGGTCATATCCAGAGCCCTTCCGTTCTTATCCGGGATGGCCCGGAAAAGATGATCCACGGATCACATCATGCCACCGCCGTGGCGGAAAGACCATGCTCATTCAAACCCTTGCCCTTTTATCTTCGGGATGAGTCACGGGCAGTCGATCACCATACCGTCGTAGGCGGGCTCCATACCCTGAGGGAGGCGGGCCAGCAAGGCGTTGTAATCCAAACGGGGGGACATATGGGTCAGGATGGTGCGTTTGGGCCGCAGGCGTTCGGCCCAGCCGATCACCTTGTCGAGGTCGGCATGGGTGGGATGCGGCTCGTCCAGCAGGCAGCCCACCACCCAGCAGTCCAGCCCCTGCAACAGTTCCATCGAGCGTTCGGGAAACTGCCAGACATCGGTGCAATAGGCGCAATTGCCGATGCGGAACCCGGTGGTGCGGCCGTAGCCGTGATCCTGATCGATGGCCGTCACCTCCCAGGGGCCGGCGCGGAAGCGCTCGCCGGCAATGGGTTCGGGCGTCAGCCACGGTTTGTAAACCGGCACCTTGTCCAGATCCAGCGGCTGAAACACGTAATCGAAGCGCTGGCGGATATCGGCCAGGGTTTCGGCGGTGCCGTAGGCCGGAATCGCCGCCCGCATCACGCGGTTGACCTCGCGCAGATCATCGATGCCGTGGGTGTGATCGGCATGACCATGCGTGAAGAACACCGCATCCAGGCGCTGCACCTCGGCGTTCAGCAATTGCTGGCGCAGATCGGGGCCGGTATCGATCAGGCAGGTGAAGTCCCCTTCCCGGCACAAAACCGATGGCCGCAGCCGGCGGTTTTTCGGTTCCGCCGGATCGCACCGCCCCCAGCCGACGCTGACCATGGGCACGCCGCCCGCGCCACCGCAGCCGAGGATGGTCAGCTTCATGGCCGCGGCACCTTGGTGAACAGGCGGTAGAAGTTATCGGTGGTGACGCGGGCGATCTCATCGCCCGGCACCTTCATCAAATCGGCCAGAGCCTGGGCGGTATGCACCACGAAGGCCGGTTCGTTGCGCTTGCCGCGCTTGGGCACCGGCGCCAGATAGGGGGCATCGGTCTCCACCAGCAGCCGCTCCAGCGGCAGATCGCGCACCACCTCCCGCAATTCGTCCGACTTGTTGAAGGTGATGATGCCCGACAGCGAGATGAACAAGCCATGTTTAATAGCTTTTTCAGCAAGTTGTCGCCCAGAACTGAAGCAATGTATAAGGCCGGTGAACGGCCCCATCGACATTTCCGCCGCCAGAATGATGGCGGTATCGAGATCGGCCTGGCGGGTATGCACGATCACCGGCAGCCCGGCGATGCGCGCCGCGGCGATATGGTTGCGGAAATTGGCCCGCTGCGCCTCGCGCGGGCTTCTTTCGTAAAAATAATCCAGGCCGGTTTCGCCGAAGGCCACCACCTTGGGATGCCGGGCCAGATCCACCAGCTGTTCCACCGTGGCTTTTTCCGAGCCGGCCTCATGGGGATGCACCCCCACCGAGCAATAGATGTTGTCGTGCCGTTCGGCGATGGCCAGCACCTGCCCGAAGGTGGACAGGCGCGTGCTGATGGTCAGGATGGTTTCCACCCCGGCGTTGCGGGCCCGCGCCAGCACATCCTCGAAATCCGGCTGGAAATCCTCGAAATTGAGATGGCAGTGGCTATCGACCAGCGGCATTTCAGGCAGCTCCCCCCTCGTCGGCGTCCACATAGCGCGGAAACACCCCTTCCGGCTTGGGCAGCGCCGTGCCGGCGGCCAGGTGCTGGCCGTAGGCGGTGAAATCACGGGCCGTTTCCGCCACCGCCAGCTGATCCAGCATGCGGGCGGTGGAGCCCGGCATCACCGGCTGCAGCAGCAGCGCCACCTGGCGGATCACCTCGGCCACCACATAAAGCACCGTGCCCATGCGGGCCGGATCGGTCTTCTTCAGGGCCCAGGGGGCCTGACGGTCGATATAGACATTGGCGGCGCGCACCACGCTCCACACCGCTTCCAGCCCTTCGTGGAAGGCCTGGCGGTCGAAGCTGGCGCGCAGCTTGTCCAGCAGGGCGGCGGCGGCGGCCAGCAGCTCATCGTCCTCGGCGGTAAAGGCGCCGGGCGTGGGCACCTGCCCGCCCAGATTCTTGCCGATCATCGACAGCGAGCGCTGGGCCAGATTGCCGAATTCGTTGGCCAGCTCGCCGTTGACGCGGTTGACCATGGAACGGTGCGAGAAATCGCCGTCATTGCCGAACGGCACCTCGCGCAGCAGGAAATAGCGCACCGGATCCAGGCCATAGCGCTGCACCAGATCGTAGGGGCTGATCACGTTGCCCAGCGATTTGGAAATCTTCTGCCCCTCGTTGGTCCACCAGCCATGGGCGAACACCCGGCGCGGCGGCGCCAGATCGGCGGCCATCAGGAAGGCCGGCCAGTAGATGGCGTGGAAGCGCACGATATCCTTGCCCACCATATGCAGATCGGCCGGCCAGAATTTGGCGTAGTCGCCGCTGGTCTCGGGATAGCCGACGGCGGTGATGTAGTTGGTCAGCGCGTCCAGCCACACATACATGATGTGATCGGCATCGCCCGGCACCGGAACGCCCCATTTGAAGCTGGTGCGCGAGACCGAAAGATCCTGCAGGCCGTTCTTCACGAAGCTGATCACCTCGTTGCGGCGGCTGGTGGGGGCGATGAAATCGGGATGCTCGTCGTAGAAGCGCAGCAGGCGGTCCTGCCAGGCCGACAGGCGGAAGAAGTAGCTGGGCTCCTCCACCCATTCCACCGGGGCGCCGGTGGGGGCGATCTTGCCGCCGTCGGCGCCGGTGGTCAGTTCGTCGGCGCCGTAGAAGGCCTCGTCGCGCACCGAATACCAGCCGGCATATTTGCCGAGATAAATTTCGCCCTTTTCCACCAGCCGGGTCCACAGCGCCTGCACCGAGGCGATATGGCGCGGTTCCGTGGTGCGGATGAAATCATCGTTGGAATAGCCCATGAAGGCGGCCAGATCGCTGAATCGCCGCGACACCTCGTCGGTGAAGGCCTGGGGATGCACCCCGGCCTTCTCGGCCGATTTCTCCACCTTCTGTCCGTGTTCGTCGGTGCCGGTGAGGAATTTGACGTCGAAGCCGTCCAGGCGCTTGAAGCGGGCCAGCACGTCGCAGGCCAGCGAGGTATAGGCATGGCCGATATGCGGGCTGTCGTTCACGTAGTAAATCGGCGTGGTGATGTAATAGCGACGGGGCCCCGTCATCGACGTTCTCCAACGAAAAACCGCAACACGGGATGCCCATCTCCGTCCGCTTAAGGACGGCAGCACCGCTCCACGGCAAAAAACGCATTCAGCAACACCTGCTTGCGGTCGAGATTGACGGCATCGGCGCGGCTGAACAGATCCCTGGTTTTGTCCCACAGCTCGACCCAGCGATCAAGGCCGGCAACCCCCACCAGACGGGATTGCAGACCGGCCTCGCCCGTCACCACCTCGGCGGCGCCCGCCGCCCCGCCCCGCCCGGCCTGGGCGGCGGCGCGGGCCAGCCACCAGGAAAACAGCTCGGTCACGGTGCGGAAAGCCCCGTCGGCCTTGGCCGAAACCTCGCAGAACTGGTGCAGCGCCGGCACGTCGAAACCAGGCAGGCTGGCGAAAAAACCCACCATGTCGCGGTAAAGCGGCAGGCCGCCGGCCTCGGCCAGCCCCAGGGCCTTGCCGATGCTGCCCTCGGCCAGCCGGGCCAGGGCGGCGGCATCGGCATCGTCCAGATCGGGGCGGTGGCGGCGCAGCAGCAGCTCCACCTGCGCATCGGCCAGGGGGCGCAGCACCAGACGGCGGCAGCGCGAACGGATGGTGGGCAGCAAGCGGCCGGGGCTGTGCGCCAGCAGCAGCAGCAGGGCGTTGCGCGGCGGCTCCTCCAGCACCTTCAGGATGGCATTGGCCGAGGAGCGGTTCATTTCATCGGCGGCGTCCACGATCACCACCCGCCAGCCGCCTTCCGCCGGAGTGAGCGACAGGAAACCGCCCACCTCGCGCACGTCGGCCACCGGAATTTCACTGCGCATTTTGGTTTTCTTGTCGTCGGCCCAGCCCCGCTCCAGCACTTTGAGATCGGCATGACCGCCCATGGCGATGCGGCGGAACACCTGACTGTCGGGCGCGATCTGCAGATCGCGCGGCGCCTCGCCGAACAGGCCGCCGCCATCGCCGCCGCCCGCCAGCACGAAGCGGGCGATACGGTACGCCAGCGTGGCCTTGCCGATGCCGCGCGGGCCGGACATCAGCCAGGCATGCGCCAGCCGGCCCGAGCGCCAGGCATCGAGAAACGCCGCCTCGGCCGCCTCATGCCCGATCAGCGCGCTTTGCAGCCGGGGAGAAAGAGGATCCTCGTCGCCGTTCACCACACACCGGTAAACTTGTGGCTCTTCATCTTCAGATCCACCTTGATGATATGATTGACCAGCCAGCTGTTGAGAAAGGCCGATAATTCCTCGCCGGTCAGTTTCTTTTCGGCCTTTTCCCCGGCGGCGTAACGTTCGATCTTGCGGTTCAGTTCGGTGATCAAGGCCGCATGATGGCTGCGGTTTTCCTTAAGGCCGGGATAGTTCGCCTGATCCTGAATGCGTTCCTCGCGGGCGAAATGCTCGTTGGTGTAGGCCTGCAGCCGCCCCAGCAGGGTGCGGATCGCGCCTTCGTTGCCGCCGCTCAAGCCGCCGCCCTGGCGGATAACGTCGGCGAACTGATTGACCAGCATGATCAGCCGCTGATGGTCCTCATCGATCGACTTGATGCCGACACTCATTTGTTCACGCCATACGATCGGCATGCCTTGCATCCCCTTCCGAGAAAGTCCCCAGCCCATCCTAACAAGCCGGTCGGTCCCTCACCAGGGGCGGCGCGGCCTTTTCTAAAAATTCCTCATTGTTTTCAATTAGTTCACAATATTTGTGTCGGTTGTCGCGCCCCCTGCATCTCTATCGCGCCAAAAGGGCCGAACCGCTCGCGCACCACGTGCAGCACCGCCGCATGCACCTCGGCCACCGGCGCCGCCGCCGAGATGACCACGCAGCGTTCGGGCTGCGCCTTGGCGATCTCCAGGAAGCCCTGGCGCAGGCGCCGGTGAAACTCCAGCCCCATGCGCTCGTAGCGGTCCTCGGCGCCGCCGCGTCCGGCGGCCCGGCCCAGCCCCTCCTCCACCGGCAGATCGAGAATCAGGGTGAGATCGGGGGCGAAGGCCCCCACCACCAGCTGATAAAGCTGTTCGATGGCATGAGCGGGCAGGCCGTGGCCCCGGCCCTGATAGGCGTTGGTGGAATCGGCGAAACGATCCGAGAGCACCCAGCGGCCGGCGCTCAAGGCCGGCCACACCGTACGCACCAGATGATCGCGCCGGGCGGCGTAATGCAGCAGGGTTTCGGTCATGGCGTCCCAGCGGCCGGTTTCGCCTTCCACCAGCAGGCGGCGGATATCCTCGGCGCCGGGCGAGCCGCCGGGTTCGCGCGTGGCCAGCACGTCGAACCCGGCGCCCCGCAAGGCTTCGGCCAACAGGCGGAGCTGGGTGGATTTCCCCGCCCCCTCTCCGCCTTCGAAGGTGATGAAGCGTCCGCTCATGGCGCCGGCTTTCAGCCCTTCACCGCCGCCGTGGTCTCGGCCGGCTTGGGCGCGCCGAACAGCAGGCCATGCAGGGCGGCGCCCATGCGGCCGAAGAAGCCCAGCTTGGCCACGTCGGCGCCCGCCAGCAGCGGCACATGCACCTCGCTCATGCCGGGGGCGGTGATGATCACCTCGCCCACGGTCTGGCCCTTGTGGATGGGAGCGGCGATGGGGCCGGTGTAAGACGCCACCACCTTCATCTCATCGCGCGACGAGCGCGGCATGGTCACCTCCAGGGATTTGCTCACCACCAGCGGCACGCTGGCGCTCCGCCCCAGCCAGACAGCGGCATCGGTCACCTTGTCGCCGGCCTTGAACAGGGCGTAATCGCCGAATTCGCGGAAGGCCCATTCGATCAGACGGTCGGATTCCTCGGTGCGGGCCCGGTTGGTGGGCAGGCCGTTCATCACCAGGATCACCCGGCGCCCATTGCGCAGCACCGAGCCCACCAGACTGAAACCGCCGTCCTCGGTATGGCCGGTCTTCAGGCCGTCGGCGCCCTGGATGTTCTCCCAGATCAGCGGGTTGCGGTTATCCTGCTTGATGTTGTTGTAGGCGAAGCTCTTTTCGGAAAAAATTTCGTAATACTGCGGGAACTGGCTGATCAGGATGCGGGCCAGGGTGGCCAGATCGCGCGCCGTCATCTGATGGCCCGGTTCGGGCAGGCCGCTGGCGTTGCGGAAGGTGGAGCGGGTCAGGCCCAGTTCACGCGCCTTGCGGGTTTCCTCGGCGGCGAAGGCGTCCTCGCTGCCGGCCAGCCCCTCGGCCAGCACCGAACAGGCATCGTTGCCCGACTGGATGATGACGCCGTGCAACAGATCGGAAATGCTGACCTGGGCATGCAGCGGCAGGAACATCATCGAGCCATCGGAACGGTAATGCTTGCGCCAGGCGGTTTCACTCACCTGCAGCTTGTCGCTCATCTTCAGGCTGCCGTCCTTTAGCCGCGAGAAGACCATGTAGACGGTCATCAGCTTGCTCATGGACGACGGGGTCATCAGCTGGTCGGCGTTCTTTTCCAGCAGTACCGCGCCGGTGTTGTAATCGACGATGATGGCCTGGCGGGCCTGCGTCTCGATGGTTTCCGCCGAGGCGGACACCCCTGTCAGCAGGGCCAGGGCGGCGGCGCAGGCGGCCACGGAACGACGGAACGGAAGCAATGACATGGTCGGCATGGTCCTCGGTTGAATGACGCGGGCGGGAAGACGGGGATCTTCCTAGTCCACGACCAGTTTGGCGTCGGGATATCCCGATTTGAGAACGGTTTCCAGCAAGGCGTCGGCATCGTGCATATCGCTGAACGGCCCCAGACGCACACGGAACAGGGGGCCCTCCCTGGTTTGCACCTGGGTGATGGCGCTTTGACCGAAGGCTTGCAGGGCGGCATTCAGGCGGTTGGCATTGGTATAGCGCTGAAAGGCCCCGGCCTGAATGAAGAGATGACCGGGCGCCGGCGCCCCCTGCTCCACCGTTTGCCGGGCCAGGCGGGCCGGACTGAGGGCCGGATCCTGGGCCACGGCGGCGGGCCGGGGCGCGGGCGCGGCCCGAATGATCGGTTGGGGCCGGGCGTCCACGCCGGGCGGCGGCAGGCTTTCCGCCATCACCGGGGCGCGCGGCGCCGCTTCTACCGGCGGGGTATCGGCCTGCAGCTGGCCGCTGTTCATCTGCATGGCGATCTGGCGGCTTTCATCGGCCATGATCTGCACCCGCACCCGCGCCGTGCCGGTCCCCTCCATGCCGAGCAGCTGGGCGGCCCGGCGCGACAGATCAAGAATGCGGCCGTGGGCGAAAGGCCCGCGATCGTTGATGCGCACCACCAGCGAGCGGCCGTTGTCGAGATTGGTGACGCGCACGAAGCTGGGCATGGGCAGGGTACGGTGCGCCGCCGTCACCTCGTTCTGATCGAAGCGCTCACCGTTGGCGGTGTATTGCTTGTCGAAATGCGGCCCGTACCACGAGGCGATGCCGGTTTCGTCGTAATCGTAATTTTCCGAGGGATAGTACCACACACCGTCGATCTGATAGGGCTTGCCCACCTTGTAGACGCCGCCGTGCGGGCCCAGGGGCGCCGTGTTCCCCACCTGATAGGCCTCGGGCTGGCTGGCGCAGGCCCCCAGAAAGGCGCAGCCGGCCAGCACCACCAGCACCCGGCCCCTGGATTTGAAACGCTGCAACGAACGGCGGTTTCGCATCATCCCTCCCTTACCGGCCGGCCAAACGGTCGGCAAGGGTGCCGGCGGCCAGCGCGAAGAACACCGAGCGGTTCCATTTCATGATGACGCGGAAATTATCATAGACCAGATAGGGCGGACCGCTGTCGGTGCCGTCGGCGCGGCCGCCGCCGGCGCGGATCAGCGAGGCCATCATGGGTCCGCGCGGCAAGGGCCTGCCGTTGGCCTGGCGCAGGCCCAGCTTGCGCCATTCCGTCAGGCTGTGCCGCACCCCCAGCCCCACCAGGGTGGGCGAAAGGCCACGGGGCGGCAGGCGCACCGCCCGCCCCCAGCGCTGATGCGGGTTCCAGCCCAGCGCCGACAGGTAATTGGCCGCCGAGGCGAACACATCGGCCCGCCGGTTCCAGATATCCGGGCTGGGGCCGCCGTTCCAGGCGCGGGCATACTGCAGATAGGTGGAGGGCATGAACTGGCACTGCCCCATGGCCCCGGCCCACGAGCCGCGCAGGCGCGGCAGCGGCGCCAGGCCGCGGTTGACCATGGTCAGGGCGTTCAAGAGCTCGCCGCGGAAATAGTGGCTGCGCCGTCCGTCATAGGCCAGGGTGGCCAGGGCCGGCACCACGGGAAAGCCCCCGGTCAGGCGGCCGAAATCGGTTTCGATGCCCCACATGGCGGCGATATTGGCGGCGGGAACGCCATAGCGGCGCGACACCGCCCGCAACAGGGTGCGGTTGCGGGCCATCATGCGCCGGCCGCGCGCCACCCGCCGCGGCGAAACCACGCGCGACAGATACTGGTTGAAGGTCAGGGTGAATTCCGGCTGGCGGTGGTCCAGTTCCAGCACCCGGTCAATGGGCTGCAGGCCGGTCAGGGCGGCATCCAGCACCTCGGGGCGGATGCCGCGATCGGTGGCCTCGGCGCGGAACGCCTTGAGCCAGGCGGAAAAATCCGGTTTTTCCGCGGCCCGGGCCGGGCCGGCGCCCAGGGCAAGCAGCAGGCAGGCCAGCAGAGCCAGGGCCGATTTCACGCTATTTTCCAACTTTCGCCGCCTTCTCGGGTTCCGGAAACAGGGCGCCGGTCCAGCCGGACAGGCGGTAGAACAGCAAGCCGCCCCATTCGTGCAAGGCCAGGGACAAAATCCGCATATTCTCCACCAGCATGTCAAGGCTGCCGAACAGCGGGCGCGATGGGGTGACATAGTTGACCGGCCAGGGAATCACCGGCCAGTTGACGGTGCGGAACACCCCGATGGCGCGGGCCATATGGCTGGCCGAGGTGACCAGAACCCAGATCTGACCCTTTTTCGGCTGCGCCAGCCGCTGGCTGAACACGGCGTTTTCGAAGGTATTGCGCGAGGCATCCTCCACCACCAGGCGGCCGGGGGCCACGCCCAGATCCTCGAGCTCGCGCACGGCGTAGGGGGCTTCCCGCAGTTTCTGATTGAAGGGATCGGCGGCGCCACCGGTGAACACCACCCGGGCCTCGGGGTAAAGCCGCGCCAGCCGGGCGCCTTCCAGCAGCCGCTCGGCGGCATCGGTCAGATTGATCTGGCCGCGCGCGCTGCTGATGGTCTGATTGATGGCCCCGCCCAGAATGATGATGCCGTCCACATGGCGGGGCAGCGGCGGATTGGTGGGAAAGCGGTTTTCCAGCGGCGCCAGCAGCAGATCGTCGGTGGGCAGCACCGCCAGCACCAGCAGGAACAGCGCCGCGCCCGACAGCAGCAGCCGGCCGGTGCGCCAGGACTGGCGCATCCACAACAGGCCGCTGCCCACCAGCAGCACCACCAGCAGAACGAAACCCGGCGTCAGCACGGCGCCAACGATTTTAGACAGCAGGTACACCATGCCCTAGAGCTTTACTCTTTGCCGCCGCCTGGGGCAAGTGCTGGTCCCCGCCCCCAGCTCTTGTTATTCTGCGCGGGCGAGGATCAAGAACTGGGAAAACGCCATGAGCGCGGACGACAACGACGACTGGACCGGCACATCGGAGCTGGTGCCGCAGCAGGACCGCATGCAAGAGCGCACCAAGGCCATCGAGGCGCTGCTGCGGACCCGCCCCTCCACCCTGCGGGTGGTGGACGACCGCCCGCCCCCCGAGCCCGAGGCGCCGCCGGCCCCGACGCGCCCGAAAACACGGGAATTCCTGTTCCGGGGCGGCCTCTACACCTTCGAGGCCATCGGCGTGCGCAGCGAAAAGGAGAAGCGTTCGGGCGTGGCGGAGCGCTGGCAGGCCGATATTCATGCCGATCAGAACGTGGGCATCAATCTGATGATCTACGAATATTACGACGGCCGCTTCACCCCCTGGGCCTTCGACGGCATCTTCTTCAACGATTTTCTGCAGGCCGCCTCGGTGGGGGTGGTTTCGGGCGGTTTTCAGGCGCAGTGGCACCACGAACAGCAGGAACACGAGCGCACCCGCCGCAAAATGGCCCTGCTGCTGCCCGGCGCCGCCATCCTGGGCTTCATGGCCGGGGTGCTGCTGTTCTTACGCTGACCGCCCCCCTGCGGGCGCGGCTTTCGTTTAAGCGGCTAAGCGGCCCCGGCCTCGTGATGGGCGGCCAGGGCCTCCAGCACGGTGGACATCAGACGGTGATCGCGCAGATCGTTGGCCAGCACCCGGAACAGCGCGGCACCCTCGCCGCCCAGCAGCCCCAGGGCCACCATGGCCGCCGTGACCCCTTCGGCATTGAAGGCCTCGGCGGCGGGGCGGAACTCCTTGCGCCGCCCGCGCTGCAATTCCTGTTCGATGAACTCCAGCACCACCGCATCGAGGGGCTGCTTGCGATGCACCTGAAAGGCGAACGCCCTTAAAATCCGGGCTTTTTCGGCGCCCTCATCCTCAGTCTGCCTGGCCATGGCCCTCTCCTGACTTCAAGGTCAGACACCATGCGCCTTTTTACCAATGAAACAATGCCTGATTTCAACAACACCGCCATGCGAGGGCGGTTGCGTTCCCCGGCCGCTCGGGCTAAACATGCCCCTCGCAACGCCGGATGGGTGGCCGAGTGGTTTAAGGCAGCGGTCTTGAAAACCGCCGTGGGTGCAAGCCCACCGTGGGTTCGAATCCCACCCCATCCGCCAGACGCACATTTTTGGGTCGGTTACGTTCATCCGAAAATAGTCGGAAAAATTCACTATCTTGCGGGCTATTGAGAAACATTTCTCCGCCCCGTTCACATCTGTTCTTCATCATCCGCATTTTCTGGATGGTGACCTGCCTTTACCATGTTCAACGCTGATCACCATCCGATGGCTGTCGATATCACCGACCTTCAGATGGTCACCTCCTAGGTGCATATATGAACGCCGATCTTCGTTAAGAACCGCAAACGATCCTCAAACCGCTCATCAAGCTTACCGCTGATCTCGTCAAAATAGGCACGGTCGTCTGCAATAACAGAAAGAATTGTCTGCGTTTGCGCGGTGAGCGCAGCAATCAGCCGTTCAAGCGGACCGCGTAGTGCGCCCGCCTTCTTGTGCGAGAGGATTGCTGCGCGCGCGGCCTTCGCCGCCCAATTCGAGAGCGCAAGATATTCAAGGACTCGTTGCTGTTCGGACTCATCCGGCTCAACGGTCAGGCTTTGCAACGCCCGTGTCGCGCCGAAATGCTGTAGCAGCAATCGACCGATCAGACGCGGCCAGTCGTAACCTTCCGCCGTATATACGGGAAGAATTTGCGAAGGTGAGAATGAACCTGATATGGGCTGTGCGTGCGCGAGAATGATCTGCATAAGCGCGCGAAGCCGGACCATCTCCGATGTCGTGATTTTCTTTTCCGAGAGTGCCTTGCACCGAGTCTCGAAGGCGGTAACGGCCTCTTGGAACTTCTTGGCGGTCGCGCGGCTTTGCGCCGAAAGTGATTGGGTTAGGGATGTGCCTTCCGTGCGAGCGTCACCGCTTCGATCATCATCTGCCGATTGCGGTTCTATGGTTCGGAAATCTATCGCGCCAAGAGCGTCGACATCCTCATCTTCCATGCCTCTCAAATCGGGGCCGACCAAGCCGATCATCCGATTGAGGCAGGCGCTCATCAAGCTGGCCGCGCTATCATGGCGACTATTCAGGTATAGTCCGAACGATCTGCCTTGCGCGTTCGCGTGAGTCCGCGCGCGGATAAAATCCTCGTATGAAAGGACTTCATATGTCGGCGACGCAGTATCGGACGCTTGCGGCTTGGCTCGTGGCGTTTGATCGGGCTGGCTTGCGCGATCTTCTTCCTCCAACGCTTCGAGTTGATTGAGCGTTTCGATCAGAACCAAATCTTCGTGGATGGATTCGACAAGTGTGTCCATCAGCCGCCGCTTGCACCCGCGTGATGCGGGCAAGGTCGTCACGGCGAGATAATCAAGATCGACGATTTGGACCGGGGCCGACATCGCGCCGTCCGGGAATGTCACGATCCCATATTTGGGACGTTGTGCATCGGGCGAAACCGCGTAGCTCGCCGAACTGCTGTTCAATTCCATTTCCGCCAAAGCCGATCCATCGCGGTCATAGAGTTGGATCGTCGCCGGGGCCGCCGGCAACGCCGTAGGGGCTGTCCATGACAGTTTCCCCGCCTGCAATATCAAGGTGCCGCCATCTATCGAAGACTCCGCGTCCTTGGCCCCCTCGAATGATTGCTGAAGCGCCGCGAGTCGATCGCCCTCAACGCGGGCATCGTGGTAATCCGCCAGCCCCAATACTTCCAAGGCTGTACCGCGCGGAACGCGCTTGTAGATTCCTGCTTCCGCATTTCCGTGGGCCGCCGGTCCCATCAAGGCAGGGAAGGTGCAATTCATACTGCCGGAAATCACATGATCCCAACCTTCACCGTGAGCGACGATGAGCTTTGCGTGGAGGAACCGGCTCTCCGCCTGCGCACTGACATCGAACAAAGACGTATCTGAAAATCCCGACAGCGCGTCCGAGGGGAAGCCGTTTGCATCGCTCTCGATCAGAATATCAGTGGAGGGATTTTCGAGCGCAGCGCGGAGTTGTTCCAGCCCTTCAAGCTGCACGTCCCAATAGGGCGACACGATGACAAGCCGTTCAATCGGATCATCGCCTATGGATGCGATGATCTGATTGAGGAAAGTGATCTCCGGGCGGTCGAACAAAAGATTGAGTTCTGCCGTTCCCGCTCCATCGAAGCTGTGATCGAACTTATCATCACGCAACCATGAAGCGGATCGAAGCGCCCGTTGGAGGCTGATCGGAAACCACGGATCGTCCAGCGGCACATAGCGCAGAAAATATCCAAGCGCGCTTTTGAAAAATTTGGCGTTCTCCAGCGCCTCAGGCGAATATGAGATGCTGGCAATCTGCTCTTTGTTACCGCCAAGGCCGAGGGCGGTCAGGTTTGCCGAACCTACGATCAACCGACCTTTGGCTTCGCCGATCAACATCGTAATTTTGGGATGGAAAACGCCCGGCGCATCGGTCTTGATGAGATGGTAGCTGGTTCCGGCAAAGCGCGGCGGCCCAAACTCCGAAAAAGCCTGATTGACCATCCCCCTATCGGCTAGGACGGTGATGTTGCGACATCCGGCACCTCGGAGCTTCGGGAACGGTATGTCCTCGAAGGCGAGCGATCCGAACGCATAGGTCGTCATGAACGCCGAATGGAATCCGCCTTCGCCAAACGCTTCAAAATACTTCATGCGGTTGCCATCTCTGCGCGGCCGCGCTCCGTGATCCCGTTCTCATCAATGAGGTTGATGTCGCGCAAAAACCGGAGCGCCTGATCTAGCCGCGGACTGCTCGGCGAAACCCGAAAGTGGCTACGGTAACGCAGTTGCCCTTCTTCCGGCTCCATATGGAAGGTGTATGCCTTCTGATTTCGGAATTTGCGGGACGCGACCCACATATGGCGCTTTAGAACCCGCTCACGGATCAAATCGGCGATCACGCGGCTTGCCCAACCTGTGCGAGCGCGATCGAGGAATTGCACTTCCGTCCGTAACGACTGAAAATAGTCCGCGCCGCTTAGCGCCTCCTCAATTAAGCTCTTGGCCGCCGATGATCTGTCATAGAGGATCGCGATTAGCGTTACGGCGAGGCGCACCTGTTCTGCCGTTTCGCCTTCCTCCATCGCGGACAACATGGCCTGAGCATGTTCACGTGCCGCCGCCGCTTCGTCGGCAAGGCCAAGCGAAAAATCCTCCCATGTTTGATCGCCCGCAAGTTCAGCGAAACCGATCAACTCATCTGTGAGGTCGGCTAGAGTCATCCGGCGTCGTGGCGCGGTTTCCAACAATGTCAGCGCGGCTGACAGGATCGCCTCATAGGCAAGGCGCATAAGATCGCAGGCTTGATACAGAAACCAGAGATGCGGGACCTCGTGGTGGCTACCGCCCTGCAAATTCGGCACGTTCTCAAACCAATGCCATTTCACCTGATCTGCGTGCGGGATAGAGTGCGACGTTGCGCTTACATCGAGAAGCATTTGAAGTGTGCGACGACGCATCAGATCTGTTTCGCTGCGTGCTTCAAATTTGCCAAACAGGATATCCGTTAGTAGGATATGCTCGTCGCTGCCGAGCCGGAGCCGACTGGGTTTCATTGCCTCGAACGATTGCAGTGATGACAAGGCGATTTTTCCCGCCGCCACCAATTCAAAAAACTCGTCTGCCGTTGCTCCCAACCCCTGCGAAAACGCATCGGCCAACTTCAAGGCCAAATCGGAGCATACGGGATTGGGGTTGGGATCACCGGCACGGGGAAAATAGATCAGGCCCATTTCCGACATCTGCGTCGCGTAGATTGCGCCAAATGCGCCGCCCTTGTTCCGCAGGTAGCGCTGGCTCTCATCGGCATCGGGATCGGCGCTGACGCTTAAATCGACGATCGCCGCTTCACCGGCCGCGGCGTGCGCATCGTTCAACATTCGGTTAGCCCAATCAGACCCCGCAATGCCCAATTCGCTTTCGCCATATGTGCAGATGAGGGCGAACAGCGCCTCACATCGGCGCTGAAACTTCCTAAACTCATAGGGATCGGAATGTCTGATCTTTTCTTCGTAATGTCTTATTATGAAGGGAAAAAACGAATAATAGCGATAGCGTAGTGTGATCGTACTGATCCCCGGCACAATAGACTGATAGATGACTTCGATTGGCCGCTGCATACCAAGAGGATCAAGGCCACTGTCCTGACCCAGCTCTGTCCATTCTGGAAATCCCTGCCCCAAGTCCACTCAATCAGCACTCCCATTGCTCAATGTCAGACCTATAAGATAGGGATTTACTCAGAAAATCACAATCTCTTCTCCTTACATATTATACTCACCGGTAGGGAGGCTGGCGTGGGTCTGGATTCGCACCGATTTCGTCCAAAAGATGGTCTCCGCCTACCGGCTCGGCCCCTTCCATAGGCCATGGCCCGCCACTTCAGCATGCCAAGAGCCGCATTCTACGATGCGAAGCGCAGGATTTGAAGCGTTGGCATGGCTGCGGCTTATGCCTTGCGCGCGGTTCTGGGGGGAACGGTCAACCCGAGGAAGACCAGCAGCGCCTGATTGAGACGCAGGATATCCTCGTCGTCCAGCCGGCCGACATGGGCGCCAACCTTGGATTTCGGAACGGTGGTGATCTTGTCCACCATCAGCCGGGACGGAGAAAGCAGCCCGTTGCGCTGGTTCGGCGCCACCGGCAGGCGGAACAGCGGGGCGTCGGTTTCGTCGGTGGTGAAGGCGCAAATCGTGATCGAATCCGTGGCGTCGAAGCTGTCATCCTGAACGATGACGACCGGACGCGGCTTGCCAGCGTAATCCTTGCCGCCGGCAACGGTCCAGATATCGCCGCGCCTCATTCATCGGCCCAGTCGGAGACCGCGTCGATGAAGGCCTGATCCTCATCGGCCTGGGCGCTTGCCGCCACGGCCAGCGATTGCCGGTGCGCCTCCGCCCGGAAGGACGGCGCGCGCACGTCCGGCACCCAAATCTGAATGGGCCGCAGACCCTGCGCCCGCAGGCGGTCACGATGTTCCCGAACCTTCATCCGGGTGGGCTTGGGGCTGGTTGCTGAAGGCATGCTCACCTCCATAATGGTTACATGTAACCTATCATCCCTGACCGATTTTAGCCAGTTTTTTCATCAAGGCTGCGCGCAGGCCGTCTTTACCTCGGGAGAGTCGGGGCTTGGCCCGGGCATTTGCGGTTATGGCCACGATAACGGTCGAGGATACCCTGCAGAGGCTTTACGCTTCAGCCGCGACGATCCGCGCAACCTCGGCCAAGATGCTCTTTCCTGGCGCTCGACCGGCCCCCGCCCTTCGCCGAGATAGGCTGCCACCACGATCGGAGCCCGCCCTGGCGGCCAGATCACCCCGATGTCGTTCGTCGCGATGCCCTCCCAGGTGCCGGGTTTGAGCGCTCGTCGATCCGGTTGCCCGCCAGCCGGCCCGTCGCGGTATCAAGCACGGCGACCCCAAGCCGCCCACCGCTCCGCGACTCCAGGGCCCGTAAGCGTGCTTGCATGCCGCTGCCGGCCCGCGCGCGGAACACCGGCAACAGGAGCAGTGGCGACAGTAACGCCAGACGTCGCGTGATTGGGATTGACATTGCTGTTCGCTTTCCTACGCGCGCGGGGCTGTTCGCTTTCCTACGCGCGCGGGAAGGATGGTGGATTGCTCAAGTCCCAGCGGAACCGCCAGGCGGCTGGGGACGCGCCCCCACGTGTCATGGCGGTTTTCCAGCCATAAGCCGCAGCACCATTGCCACCGGCAAAGAGCGCTGCGCGGGCTTTAAGAGCTGGCGTCAAGTTCCCTCTCATATTGAAGAGGGGTGGACTCTACCGCCGCTGTGCCGCCTCGTGGTGGCGGATCACCTCGCGGATGACGAAGCCCAGGAATTTTTCGGCGAAATCGGGGTCGAGATCGGCATCGTGGGCCAGGGCGCGCAGGCGGACGATCTGCTGTTCCTCGCGCGCCGGGTCGGCGGGGGGCAGGCCGTGCTCAGCCTTCAAAACGCCCACGGCCTTGGTGCAGCGGAAGCGTTCGGCCAGCATGTGAATCACGGCGGCATCAATATTATCAATGCTGTGGCGCAGCGTGTTCAACTGATCTAGCGGCGACCGGCCAGCCGTTTCCTTGCTCATTTCATCGTCCTCGTTATTTGGGGCGCATTGTTTCGGCCCCGATTGTGGAGGAGATGACGGCAAGGCGCAATCGGGCACGCGAAGGCTTATTACGGGCGGCTTTTTAAACAGACTCGCAACGCGAGGCCTTTGCCGGGCGGTATTATTGCGGCGGCAGCATCCGCTCCACCGCCTCGGCCTCGGCCGGGCGCGAAAACAGATAGCCCTGGGCCATGGCGCATTCCCAGGCCCGCAGGGCGGTCAGGCTGCGGTCGCTTTCCACCCCTTCGGCCACGGTGACCAGGCCCAGATTGCGGGCCATGTCGATCAGGGTTTTGGCCACGATATCGGCCTCGCGGCTGCGGCCGATCTCCGAAACGAAGGATTTATCGATCTTCAGTTCCGAGAACGGCAGGCGCAGCAGTTGCGCCACCGAGGAATAGCCGGTGCCGAAATCGTCGATGGACAGACGGAAGCCCTTGAGGCGGAAGCGGCCCAGCACCTCCAGCATGGTGGCGCTGTCCTTGCTCGAGGCGGTTTCCGTCAATTCCAGGGTAACGCTTTCCGGAGAAACGCCGTTTTCGGCGCAATACCGGGCCACACGGTCGGGCAGATGGCGGTCGTGGAGATTGCCCGCCGACAGATTGACGGCCATGTGCAGATCAAGCCCCCGCCCCTGCCAGCGCCCGGCCTGGCAAAGGGCGGCCCGCACCACCCAATCGGTCAAGGTGTCGATCAGTCCGGCGCTTTCCGCCAGCGGAATGAAACTGTCGGGCGGGATCACCGTGCCGTCGTCGTCGCGCCAGCGCACCAGCGCCTCCACCCCCAGAATGCGGCCGCTTTTCAGCTCCACCTTGGGCTGATAGAGCAGGAACAGCCGATCCGCGGCGATGGCCGCCGCCAGGCTTTCGGCGGTGGGCTGGGGGCGGTCGCCGCGCAGGCTTTCCAGAAGGCGCCGCAGATCCGGGGCCCGCACCGGCTTGGTCAGCTTTTCGGCCATGGAAAGCCCCAGTTCGCCGCCCAGGCGGTAGGCGGCATCCAGCACCCGGCCATCGGTGCCGCTGAGCAGAATGATGCGGGAATCGCACTGGCGCTCCCTCAGCTCGCGCAGCAGTTCGATGCCGTCGGTATCGGGCATGTAAAGATCCAGCACCAGCACGCGCGGCCACGTCCGCTCGGTCAGGCGGCGGAAATCCATCGCCGTTTCCGCCACCGTGGCGTCGAATCCGGCGCTGCTCGCCACCTTGGCCACGAAATCGGCGAAGGCGAACTCATCATCCAGCACGATCAGGCTTGTCATGCGTCTCCCCGCTGTCCGGCCTCGGCCATCACCTGGCGCACGGCCCGCTGCAGATCGTCCTTGCGGTAAGGCTTGGACAGCACCGGATATTCACCCGGCGGCGCCGGTCCGCCCTCGCGCCACAGACTGTCATGCACCATGCGCTCCGAAAAGCCCGAGGTCAGCAGCACCGGCAGGCCGGGGCGGTCGCGGCGCAGGCGATCGGCCAGATCCATGCCGTCGAGAGTGCCCGGCATGATGATATCGGCGAACAGCAGATCGGGCCGCAAACCGGCCTCCACCGCCGCCAGCGCCCGCTCGGCGTTTTCCGCCTCGGCCACGCCAAAGCCCATATCGGCGAACTGCTGCGCCGCCACCCGCCGCATCTCGGGATTATCCTCCACCACCAGCACCAGCCGCCCATCGGCCCGGCCCGGCATCACGGCACGCGGCGGCACGGGCGCGCTCCGCACCTGGCGCGCCAGCGCGCGCGGCAGATAAAGGCGCACGGTGGTGCCGTGTCCCGGCTCGGAATAGATGTTGATATGGCCGCCCGACTGTTTCATGAAGCCGTAGACCATCGACAGCCCCAGGCCGGTGCCCCGCCCCACCGGCTTGGTGGTGAAAAAGGGATCGAACACCCGTTCCAGCACCTCGGGCGGCATGCCGGTGCCGTTGTCCGAAAGGGTCAGCACCACGTAATCGCCGGGGGCCAGTTCCTCGTGCGCGGCGGCGTAGAGGGCATCGATGGCGGCATTGCCGGTTTCGATGGTGATCACCCCGCCCTGGGGCATGGCGTCGCGGGCGTTGACGCAGAGATTCATCACCGCCGTTTCCAGCTGTACCGGATCCACCAGCACCGGCCACAAACCGGCGCCGCACACCAGCCGCACCTCCACCCGCTCGCCCAGAGACCGGCGCAGCAGCCGCACCATGTCGCTCACGGCGGTATTGACCTCCACCGTTTCCGGCTGCAGGGCCTGACGGCGGGAAAAGGCCAGCAGGCGCTTGTTCAGCTCGGCTCCGCGCACCCCGGCCTGCAAGGCCGCATCCACCAGGTCCACCACCTCGGCATCGGCCGCCGCCCGTTCGCGGATCAGATCCAGATTGCCGATCAGAACGCCCAATAAATTATTGAAATCATGGGCGATACCATCCGTCAGCTGACCAATGGCCTCCATCTTCTGCATATGCAGGAACTGCCGCTCGAAACGGTTGCGCTCGGTTTCATCCTCGGCCAGCAGCAGCATGGCCCGCAGGCTGCCGTCGGCATTGAAGACCGGGGCTCCGGCCAGGCGCAGATCGATGGCGCCGCCATCGCCGCGCCGCCCGGTCAGGCTTTTACCGCGCACCACCCGGCCTTGGCGCAGATCCTCGATCATCCGGCAGTAATCCTCGGCCGATTCCCCGGCAATGCCGGACAGGCATTCCAGATCCGTGAGGGTGATGGGATCGCCGAACAGCCCCGCCGCCGCCGGGTTCCACACGTTCGGCTGGGCATCGGCCCCCAGCGACACCACGCCGATGGGCGCCGCCTGCATCAGCGCCGTCATATCCTGATTTTTCTGCCGCAATTCCTCGAAAATGCGCACATTCTCCAGAGCCACGGCAGTGGTATCGGCCAGAGCGGCCAGAATTTTCACCTGCTCGGCGCTGGGGCGGCGGCGCTCGGCCCAGTAATTGCCGATGGCCCCCACCGGATCATTGGTGCGGATCGGCACCATGGCCAGGCTTTTCACGAAGGTGGGGCGATAGGCCTCGGCGGGAATGCGGTCATCACTGTAAATATCCTCGATCACCGCCGGCTGGCGGTTCAGCATCACCCAGCCGCTGATGCAAAGGCTGAGGGGAAAGCGCCGCCCCTTCCACAAGGGGGCGATGGCGTTTTCCTCGGCATAGAAGCACTGGTCGCCGTCGCGCAGCACGAAGGTGGCGCCATCGGCGCCGGTCAGGTCGCGCGCCGCCCGGCGCACGATGGCCATCACCGCCTCCAGATCGTGGGCCTGGGACAGATCCCGCACCACCCCCACCAGATGCTCCATGGCCTCGGTGTAGGAGGGGGAAACCGCCCCATCCCCCTCTTTTTCCAGGATTTCGCGCGTGTCACGACGCATGGCGCCCTCGCGGCATCGTTTTCAATAGATCGGCATATGCATTATATCAATCGAGAGTTGCCGGTTTCAATCATACAAAAGGAATGAAATCTCTCTCCGCAGCAGGCCGCTGACAGCGCGTTCCGGCCCGGCTATGATGACCGCCGTCCGCCCCGGCGGGCGTGTGGTGAAAAACAAGGGGATATGATGACGGCACCCGCCGCGAGCCCGCGCCGGCGCGATCTGCGTCTGGATTTTTTCCGGGGCCTGGCCCTGTTCATGATCTTTCTGGACCATATCCCCAACAACGTGATGAACCACTTCACGGTGCGCGCCATCGGCTTTTCCGACGCCGCCGAGATCTTCATCTTCATCTCGGGCTACGTGGCGGCCATGGTCTATGGCCGCGCCATGATGCGCCACGGCTTTCTGGTGGCCACCGCCCAGGTGTTCCGCCGGGTCTGGCAGCTTTACGTGGCCCACCTCACCCTGTTCATGATCTATATGGCCGAGGTGTCCTATGCCCTGTCGCGCCTCGACAATCCGCTGTTCCGCGACGATCTGCGCGTCGGCGATTTTCTGACCGAGCCGCATATCGCCATCGTCAAGGCCCTTACCCTGCAGTTTCAGCCGAAATTCCTGGATATTCTGCCGCTTTACATCCTGCTGCTGCTGATCTTCCCCCTGGTGCTGCTGGCCCTGCGCCGCCATGCCGTGCTGGCGCTGGTGCCGTCGTTTCTGCTTTACCTGTTCATGCAGATCGGGGAATTCGCCTTTCCCGCCTATCCCGCCGGCCAGGTGTGGTTCTTCAATCCGCTGGCCTGGCAGTTTCTGTTCGTTATCGGCGCCGTCTGTGGCCATGCCGCCGCCCAGGGCCGCCGCGTGGTGCCGGGCGGCCGCCTGCCGCTGCTGCTGGCGGCCGGGTTCGCCCTTCTTTGCACTCTGGTCCATCTCGATTGGGAACTGCACGCGGTATGGCCGCGCATTCCCGACATGCTGGGCGGCCTGCTGTGGCCCTATCTCAGCAAAACCAATCTGGCGCCGCTGCGCCTGCTGAATTTCCTGGCCCTGGCGGTGATGGTGGCGCGGCTGCTGCCGCCCCATGCCACCGTGCTGACACGGATCGGATCGCGGCTGGTCATCGTCTGCGGGCAGAACTCGCTTTACGTGTTCTGCCTGGGCATTCTGCTGGCGGTGCTGTGCTCGATGCTGCAAATGACCTTCAATCTGCCGGTGGCGGCGCAAATCCTCTACAGCCTTGCCGGTCTGGCCCTGATGCTCGGCCTGGCCCTGCTGCTGATGTGGTATGGCCGCACCATGCAAAAACCCGCTCAAGGGGAGCCAAAGACATGAACCGGCCGCTGCTGACCCTTCTGGCCTTGCTGGCCGCCGCCCCGGCGCCTTTGCTGGCCGCCGCCGCGCCGCCGCCGCCGCCTGCCGCCTGCCCGGTCCCCGACGAGG
>JAJZGK010000062.1 GCA_021798485.1 Pseudomonadota bacterium | reverse complement strand
CGCCTGATCAACGCCTTGCGCACCGCCCTGGGGATGATTCCAGTGATAGCAGCCCATCAGGGCGATGATGAAGCCGAACACCGCCGCCTTGACCAGGCCCGAGATCACATCGAGCGGTTTCAGATATTCCCAGGTGCTGTGCAGATAGGTGGCCGGATTGTAGCCCAGTTTATAGGCCCCCACCACGAAACCGCCGAACACGCCGATGATATCGGCCACCACCACCAGCATGGGCAGGGTGATGAAGCCGGCGATGATGCGCGGTGCCACCAGGTACTTGAAAGGATTGGTCGAGAGGGTGGTCAGGGCGTCCACTTGCTCGGTTACCCGCATGGTGCCGATCTCGGCGGCCATGGCGGCGCCGATGCGGCCCGCCACCATCAGCCCGGCCAGCACCGGGCCCAGTTCGCGGGTGATGGAGATCACCACCACGGTGGCCACCGCCCCTTCCGCCGAAAAGCGGGCGAAGCCGGTATGGCTTTGCAGGGCCAGCACCATGCCGGTGAAGATGGCGGTCAGGCCCACCACCGGCAGCGAGAAATAGCCGATCTCGATCATCTGGCGCAGGATCAGGCGCGGATAGATGGGCGGGCGCACGCAGTGCGAAAGGGCGATGCCGCAGAAATTGATAAGACGGCCGGTATGCCGCAGGAAAGACAGGAAAAACACGCCGATCGGGGCCAGGAAGTTCATCAGGCCGCTCCGCCCAAGTAATGCCGGTGATACCGCGCCCCCAGCGCGGTGAGGATTTCGTAGCCGATGGTGCCCGCGGCGCGGGCGATGGCGTCGGCGTCGTTGCCGGGCCCCATCAGGGTGATGCTGTCGCCGGGGCGGGCGGTGCTGGCGATGCCAACATCGAAGATCGTAAGATCCATGGAAACCCGTCCGACCAATGGCACTGGCTGTTCTCCGAAATGGCCGCATCCCCGGTTGCCCAGGGCGCGGAACAGGCCATCGGCATAGCCGGCGGCCACGATCGCCAGCCGGGTGGGGGCCGCGCAACGATAGCTGGCACCATAGCCAACGCTGTCTCCGGCGTCAACGTCACGCACCTGCAGGATGCGGGCCGCAAGCCGGGCCACCGGCGCCATGGGATTGGCGGCGCCGGGCGTGGGATTGAGGCCGTAGAGGGCGGCGCCGGGCCGGGTCCAGTCGGCATGCCAGGCCGGACCCAGGAAAATGCCCGACGAGGCGGCAAGGCTGCCGGGCAGGCCGGGGAACAGGGCGCGGGCGGCGGCGAAGCGCTGGCGCTGCAGGGCGTTCAGGGGATGCTCCGGTTCGTCGGCGCAGGCCAGATGGCTCATCAGCAGGCGCGGATCGATGCCGGCCAGCAGGGCCGGATCGGCGGACAGCCGGGCCAGGTCGGCGGCGGAAAGGCCGAGGCGGCGCATGCCGGTATCCACATGCAGGGCGGCGGGCAGGGGGCGCTGCTGCCGGGTGGCCAGGGCCCGCCAGTCGGCCACCTGCTCCAGGGAATTCAGCACCGGCCACAGCCCGGCCCCGGCGAAGAGGGACGCCGTGCCCGGCAGCGGCCCCGACAGCACCAGGATCTCGGCTTCGGGCCGCCCGGCGCGCAGGGCCAGTCCCTCGTCGAGGGTGGCCACCACGAAACGGCGGCAGCCCGCCGCCGCCAGGGCGGCGGCCACCGGAGCGGCGCCCAGGCCGTAGGCGTCGGCCTTGACCACGGCGGCGGCGCGGCAGGCCGGGCTCTGGCGGGCTTCCAGGGCGCGCCAGTTGGCGGCGATGGCGTCGAGGTCGATGAAAAGCACCGCCCCGGTCTGAGCCGGAACCTGAGGGGGAAAAGGGGAAACCGACATGCCGGGATTATTCCAAGGGGATTTCGGTGCCGTGCCAGTTGTCCAAATCGGCGAAGCGGGTGTACTGGCCGTCGAAGAACAGGCGCACCGCCCCCACCGGGCCGTGGCGCTGCTTGGCGATGATGGTTTCGGCGGTGTTGGTGACCTCGGCCAGGCGCTTGTGCCAGTCCTCGTACCGCTGGTTGAACTTGTCCTCGGCCTCTTCCGGACGGCGGCCGGGTTCGGCGCGCTCCAGATAATATTGTTCGCGGAATACGAACATCACCACGTCGGCGTCCTGCTCGATGGAGCCGGATTCGCGCAAGTCGGCCAGCTGCGGCCGCTTGTCCTCGCGCTGTTCCACGGCGCGCGACAGCTGCGACAGCGCCAGCACCGGCACGTTCAGCTCCTTGGCCAGGGCCTTCAGGCTGCGGGTGATGTCGGAGATTTCCTGCACGCGGTTTTCCGAGCGTTTGCCGGTGGTGCCCTGCAGCAGCTGCAGGTAATCGATGACGATCATGCCCAGCCCGTGGGTGCGGGCCAGGCGGCGGGCGCGGGTGCGCACCGCCGACACCGACAGCGCCGGGGTGTCGTCGATGTAAAGCGGCAGTTCGTTCAGTTCCTGGGCCGCCACCACCAGCCGCTCGAACTCGTCGGGGCGCAGCTCGCCCTGGCGGATGGCGTGGGAATTGATCTCGCAGCGTTCGGCCAGAATACGGGTGGCCAGCTGATCGGCCGACATTTCCAGCGAGAAGAAGGCCACCACCGCCCCTTCCACGCATTTTTTCTCGCCGGTGGGCGCGGTTTCCCAGCGGCAGGCCTTGGCGGCGTTGAAGGCCATGTTGGTGGCCAGGGCGGTTTTGCCCATGGAGGGGCGGCCGGCCAGGATCAGCAGATCGGAACTGTGCAGGCCGCCCAGTTTCTTGTCGAGATCCCGCAGGCCGGTGGTCACGCCCGAGAGTTTGCCCTCGCGCTTGTGGGCGGCCTCGGCCAGCTCGATGGCGGCGAGAACGCTGGCCTTGAAGGGGCGGAAGCCGCCTTCGGCCTGCCCGGCGGTGGCCAGCTCGAACAGCCGCCGCTCGGCCAGCTCGATCTGGCCCACGGCCTCGATCTCCAGGCCGGGTTGGAAGGCGTCGTTGACCATGTCCTCGCCCACGGCGATCAGTTCGCGGCGCAGGTGCAGGTCGAAGATCAGGCGGCCGTAATCCTCGGCATTGATGATGGTGACCGCCGCCGCCGCCAGACGGGCCAGATAGGCGTCGCCGCCCAGTTCGATCAGGCCGGGATCGCCGCCCAGATAGGTCTTCAGGGTGACGGGGTTGGCGATCTGGTTGCGCAGGCCCAGAGTTTGGCAGGCCTCGAAAATGCGGCCGTGCACCGGATCGGCGAAATGTTCGGGGCGCAGGAATTCCGCCACCTTTTCCAGGGTGCGGTTGTTGGCCAGGATGGCGCCCAGCAGGGCCTGTTCCGCCTCGTAATTATGGGGGGGAATACGCGGGGCGGCCGGTTCGGGAGAAGGCTCCGAAGGCAGGAAAGACGGGCTGGCGGGCGACATGGCGCGATGCTAGCAGATGCGGGCGCGGAAGGGCAGGGCAAAAGCCCGGCGCCGCCTGTGCATAAGGGGGATAACAGCCTGTGAACAACGGGGATAATCCCCGCCGCCAGGAGGGCGCGGGCGGCGCGCCGGGTCATCCGGAGCGCCGCCCGCGCTGTTCACTGGTCGGGCGGACGAAGGATCGAGCCGGCCTGAAATCAGGCCTGTTCGTCCTCGGCGGCGTCCTCGGCCGGAGCGGCGTCTTCGGCCTCGGCCTCGGCGGCCTCTTCAGCTTCAGCCTGCTGCGCGGCCTTGGCGGCGCGTTCGGCTTCTTCCTGCGAGCGGGCGATGGTCACGTTGACGTTGACCGAGACTTCCGGATGCAGCGACACGCGGATGGCGTAGCTGCCCAGGCTCTTGATCGGGGTGTCGAGATGCACCTGGCGGCGCTCGATGGTGTAGCCGGCGTCCTTGATGGCCTCGGCCACGTCGCGGCCCGACACCGAGCCGTAGAGCATGCCGCCCTCGCCGGCCTGGCGGATCAGCAGCAGGGCCAGGGCGTCCATCTTGACGGCCACGGCCTGGGCCTCTTCACGGCGCTGCAGGTTGGCGGCCTCGAGCTGGGCGCGCTGAGACTCGAAACGGGCCTGATTGGCCGGGGTGGCGCGCAGCGCCTTCTTCTGGGGCAGCAGGTAGTTGCGGGCGAAACCGGTCTTCACCGTCACGGTGTCGCCCATCTGGCCCAGCTTCTCGATGCGCTCAAGCAGAATGACTTCCATTACTTTTCCTCCTGGCCGCGGGCATCCTGCCTGCGCGGCCTCGTCCAATGCCTAACCAATCCCAGTCCAGCAACGGCGAACAGCGCCCACTGGAACAAAACAACAAACGACACATAGAACAGACCCAGCCACAGCCTTCCGGCCGGATAGCGCCGCAGCATCTGATGCACCACCGCCAACCCGCAGAAGGTATAAGGCAGTACCAGAACCACGGCGGCGTTGCGGGCCACGTAGCCCGCGTTGCCGGGGGCCAGGAACCCGATGCCCGCCGCCACCGCCAGGGCCGCCGCCACCCACCAGGGCAGCAGCATGTCGGCGTAGGACGGCGTGGGGCGCCGGGCCCGTTCGGCCCTGACCACGATCCACTGGGCGGCCACGCCGTTGATCACCGCGATGACCAGCCAGGCGCAGCAGGCCAGGGCGGGCATCAGGGCGGTCCACAGGCCGATCAGCGTTTCACGCATGCCCGGCGGGGCTTCGGCGGCCATCGGCCCCTTGGTCACCTGATCCAGGAAATCGGCCACATGCTTGTGCATCAGCCCCTGGATATCGATGCCCTGGGCGGCCATGATCGCCGCTCCCGCCAGCATCAGCGCCACCGCGGCCCCCGTCAGGGTGGCCAGCACCGCGCCGGGAGAACTCCACTGATCGATCACCACCGCCGGAGCGCGGCCTTCGCCGTCCTCAAGAGTGGTCTGGCGGCGCCGCAGGGCCGCGGCCACCAAAATCAGGGCCGGGGCCGCCGCCACCATGGCGAAACTGGGAACCGCATGGATCATGCCGGTTCCCGCCACCACCGCCGCTGCCAGAACCGCGGCCAGGAAAGCCTGCAGCGGTCCGGCCGACAGCCCGATCAGCATCAGGGGCAAAGGCACCAGATAGATCAGCAGAATGCCCAGCGCACCCCCGGAAATCACCGAGAGAAATACTACGCCGCTGGCCAGTCCCGCCGCACCTGTCAGCCCGAAGCCCTTGAACATCGGAGTTCCTCGCGGACAGACCGGGCGGCCCGCCCCGCTCAAGGAGCCGCCGCCCGGCGTGCCGGTCGCTCTATGGTTCAGCCGTCGCTTACTTCACCACGTAGGGCAAGAGGCCCAGGAAGCGGGAGCGCTTGATGGCACGGGCCAGTTCGCGCTGCTTCTTGGCCGACACCGCGGTGATGCGGCTCGGGACGATCTTGCCGCGTTCCGAGATGAAGCGCTGCAACAGCTTGATGTCTTTGTAATCGATCTTCGGCGCGCCTTCGCCCGAGAACGGGCAGGTCTTGCGGCGGCGGAAGAACGGACGGCGGGCGCCGCCGGCGGGGCGGGCGGTCGCGGCGCCCGGGGTACGGGTTTCGGTCTTCATGCCTCGGCTCCTTCAGTGCTGCGCGGGCCACGGCCATAGCCTTCGCGGCCATAACCGCCTTCACGGCGGGGGCGGTCGCCGTCTTCGCGGCGCGGACGCTCGTCGCGCTGGTTCTTGCTCTGCATGACGGCCGACGGGCCTTCTTCGAGCTCTTCGACGCGCACGGTCTGGAAACGCAGGATGTCCTCGTTCAGCGACATCTGGCGTTCCATCTCCTTGACGGCGGCGGACGGCGCATCGATGTTCAGGAGAACATAATGACCCTTGCGGTTCTTCTTCATGCGGTAGGCGATGTTGCGCAGGCCCCAATATTCACGCTTGGAAACCTGGCCGCCAAGGCCGATGAGGACATTGGTCAGATCGTCGGTCAGGGTCTCCACCTGGGTGGTGGCGATGTCCTGACGCGCGATGACCACGCATTCATAAAGCGACATTCAAGCACTCCTTACGGCTTGTCTCTTCCCATCGCGCCCTGTCGAGGAGGCGCGCGAGCATAGCCGGCACCATGCCGGCAAGGAGCAAGAAGCCGCGCAATATACACGAAAGCCGCCGGGGCGCAAGCTTTCCTGCGGCGCCGCAGCCGCCGGACGGGCGAAAAATCCTCTTCCCGGCGGCGCAGGGCACTTGACTTGACCGCCCCAAACGCTATTCCTAGCCGGTTCACTGGATCATGAGGTCAAGATGTCGCGCGCTATCGTCTTTCCGGGGCAGGGCTCCCAGGCCGTGGGCATGGGCCGGGAACTGGCCGAGGCCTTCCCCGCCGCCCGTCACGTCTTCGAAGAGGTGGACGAGGCGCTGCAGCAGAATCTCACCCGCATCCTGTGGGAAGGCCCCGAGGCCGAGCTGACCCTGACCGAAAACGCCCAGCCCGCCCTGATGGCCGTATCGCTGGCGGTGGTGCGGGTGCTGGCCGAGCAGGGCAACTGGCATCTCGGCGAACAGGCCGCCTTCGTGGCCGGGCACAGCCTGGGCGAATATTCGGCCCTGGCCGCCGCCGGCACCTTTTCTCTGGCCGATACCGCCCGCCTGCTGAAAACCCGCGGCCAGGCCATGCAAAAGGCGGTGCCGGTGGGGCAGGGCGCCATGGCCGCCCTGCTGGGCGCCGAGCTTGAGCAGGCCCGGGCCATCGCCGCCGAGGCGGCCCAGGGCGAGGTGTGCCAGGTGGCCAACGATAATTCGGTGGGTCAGATCGTGATTTCCGGGGCCAAGGCCGCCATCGAGCGGGCCATCGCCCTGGCCGCCGCGCAGGGGCTGAAGCGGGCCATGCTGCTGCCGGTGTCCGCCCCCTTCCATTGCGCGCTGATGCGGCCCGCCGCCCAGGTGATGGCCGAGGCCCTGGCGGGGGTGTCCATGCAGGCGCCGGTGGTGCCGGTGGTGGCCAACGTGGCCGCCGAGGCGGTGTCCGATCCGGCGCGCATCCGCGCCCTGCTGGTGGAACAGGTCACCGGCAGCGTGCGCTGGCGTGAAAGCGTGCTTTATATGAAGGCCCAAGGGGTGGAGCAGCTGGTGGAGGCCGGCGCCGGCAAGGTGCTGGCCGGCCTGACCAAGCGCATCGACAAGGAGGTTTCGGCCCTGTCCTTGAACACCCCCGCCGACATCGAGGCCTTTCTGAAGGCCTGAGCCGTTCTTTCCAAGAGGAGTTCCTGATGTTCGATCTTACGGGCAAAACCGCCCTGGTCACCGGTGCCTCGGGCGGCATCGGCGGGGCCATCGCCAAGGCCCTGCACGCCCAGGGCGCCACCGTGGCGCTGTCGGGCACCCGGCGCGAGGCGCTGGAGGCGGTGGCGGCCGAGCTGGGCGGCGAGCGGGTGCGGGTGGTTCCGGCCAACCTGTCCGACGCCGCTTCGGTGGAGCAGCTGGCCAAGGAGGCCGAGGCGGCCCTGGGCAGCCTGGACATTCTGGTGAACAATGCCGGCCTGACCCGCGACGGTCTGGTGCTGCGCATGAAGGACGAGGACTGGCAGAGCGTGCTCGACGTCAATCTCACCGCCGCCTTCCGCCTGTCGCGCGCCGCCCTGCGCGGCATGATGAAGCGCCGCTTCGGCCGCATCATCAACATCACCTCCATCGTCGGCGTCACCGGCAATCCCGGCCAGGTCAACTATGCCGCCTCCAAGGCCGGCATGATCGGCATGGCCAAGTCGCTGGCTCAGGAAGTGGCCTCGCGCGGGATCACCGTCAACTGCATCGCGCCGGGCTTCATCGCCTCGGCCATGACCGATGCCCTGACCGACGATCAGAAGGGCAAGATCTTCGCCGGCATTCCGGCGGGCCGCATGGGCAGCGTCGAGGAAATCGCCGCCGCCGCCGTCTATCTGGCCAGCCTGGAAGCCGCCTACGTTACCGGCCAGACCTTGCATGTCAACGGCGGGATGGCCATGATTTAGATCGGCTCCCGCCGGTCTGAAAACGGGGCGGTTGGTGTAAGCTGGTCAAGCCCGGAAAAGTGTGCTAGGAAACCGGCACCTTTCGCCGGACAATCGGGGGGATCGGCCTAAACGACCGCCTTAGAGTCCCAGGTTTATCCTCAATTTCGTGAATTCTGAGGGGTTATAATATGTCTGACGTTGCCGAACGCGTGAAGAAGATCGTTGTCGAGCATCTGGGTGTGGAAGAGGCCAAGGTCACCGATACCGCCAGCTTCATCGACGACCTGGGCGCCGACAGCCTGGACACCGTCGAACTGGTGATGGCCTTCGAGGAGGAATTCGGCGTGGAGATCCCCGATGACGCCGCCGAAAAGATTCTGACGGTCAAGGACGCCATCGACTTCATCCAGGCCAATGGCTGATTGAGCATTCCGCGCCGGAACAGCCTTCCGGCGCGGAACGTTTTTACACGGAACGGGTAGCAGAACCGCATGAGACGAGTTGTTGTCACCGGCCTTGGGCTTGTCACGCCGCTGGGCGTGGGCCAGAAGGTCAACTGGGACCGCATCATCAACAGCGAGTCCGGTCTTCGCGCCATTGATTCTTTCGACGTCTCGGACATTCCGGCCAGGATCGCCGGGCAGGTGCCGAGGGGGGACGGCGAAGGTCTGTTCAATCCCGATTCCGTTGGTCCGGCCAAGGACCGGCGGCGCATGGATGATTTCATCATCTTCGCCCTGGCCGCGGCCATGGAGGCGGTGGAGGATTCCGGCTGGAAGCCCGAGGACTACGAGTCCCGCTGCCGCACCGGCGTGATGATCGGCTCGGGCATCGGCGGCCTGCCGTCCATCGCCAACGCCGCCCTTACCCTGCAGGAAGGCGGGCCGCGCAAGATTTCGCCCTTCTTCATTCCCGCCAGCCTGATCAACCTGGCCTCGGGCCATGTGTCGATCAAATACGGCTTCAAGGGCCCCAATCATTCGGTGGTCACCGCCTGCTCGACCGGCGCCCACGCCATCGGCGACGCCTCGCGGCTGATCGGCTTCGGCGATGCCGACGTCATGGTGGCCGGCGGCGCCGAGGCGGCGGTGTGCCGTCTGGGCATGGCCGGCTTCGCCGCCGCCCGCGCCCTGTCCACCGGCTTCAACGACACCCCCACCAAGGGCTCGCGCCCCTGGGACAAGGACCGCGACGGCTTCGTCATGGGCGAGGGTGCCGGTGTTCTGGTGCTGGAAGAGTACGAACATGCCAAGGCGCGCGGCGCCAAGATCTATGCCGAGGTCATCGGCTACGGCATGTCGGGCGACGCCTACCACATCACCGCCCCGGCCGAGGACGGCGACGGCGGTTTCCGCGCCATGCAGGCCGCCATCAAGCGGGCCGGGGTGGCGCTGGAGGACGTGGACTATGTCAACGCCCACGGCACCTCGACCCCGCTGGGCGACGAGATCGAACTGGGCGCGGTGAAGCGCCTGTTCGGCGATCACGCCTACAAGTTCTGCATGTCGTCCACCAAGTCGGCCATCGGCCATCTTCTGGGCGCGGCGGGCGCGGTGGAGGCCATCTACTCCATCCTGGCCATTGGCAACGGTGTGGTGCCGCCCACCCTGAACCTGGATAATCCGTCCGACAGCTGCGACCTTAACCTGGTGGCGCATACCGCGCAGCAGCGCAAGGTGCGGGTGGCGCTGTCGAACTCGTTCGGCTTCGGCGGCACCAACGCCTCGCTGGTGTTCCGGGCCGTCTGATCCCGTGATGATGCGCCTGCTCGCCCGTCTCGCCCTGCTCCTGGCCCTGGCCGGGAGCGCGGCGGGCGGTTTTCTCGGCTGGGCCCGGCTGCAGGTGCTGACTCCCGGACCGGCGGCGGTTGAAACCACCGTGGTCATTCCTCCCGGCAGCAGCGGCCGCATCATCGCGCAGCAGC
The DNA here is from genome assembly GCA_021798485.1 of Pseudomonadota bacterium. Classification (GTDB taxonomy): domain Bacteria; phylum Pseudomonadota; class Alphaproteobacteria; order Rhodospirillales; family Magnetospirillaceae; genus JAJZGK01. Next base: position 4,091 of record JAJZGK010000062.1, on the reverse strand, counting down.
TGAGCGAGGCCGGGGTGATTGCCCGGCCCTGGCTGTTTCCCATCGAGGTGCGGCTGTCCAGCCATCCCTCGCTGCAGGCCGGCGAGTACCGTTTCCCGGCCCATGTCAGCATGGCTCTGATCATCGAGATGATGCACCGCGGCGAAGTGGTGGTGCATAAGCTGACGGTGGCCGAGGGACTGACCACGCAGCAGATCATGCTGCAATTGCGCGAAACCCCCGGCTTGAGCGGCCTGGCGCTGACCGAGCCGCCGGAAGGCGGCCTGCTGCCGCAAACCTATTTCTTCCGCCTGGGCGACAGCCGCGCCGCCATTCTGGCCCGCATGAGCCACGGCATGACGACGCTGCTCGACAAACTGTGGGCCGACCGCGATCCCGGCCTGCCGCTGACCAGCAAGCGCCAGGCGGTGATTCTGGCCTCGGTGGTGGAGCGGGAAACCGCCCTGCCGGCGGAGCGCCCGCATATCGCCGCGGTGTTTCTGAACCGCCTGCGCCTGCACATGCGCCTGCAGTCGGACCCCACGGTGATCTATGCCGTCAGCAACGGCCTGGGCACCCTGGACCGTCCGCTCAGCCATCAGGATCTGGCGGTGAACAGCCCCTACAACACCTATGAGGCCGATGGTCTGCCGCCCGGCCCCATCTGCAATCCCGGCCGCGCCAGTCTGGTGGCGGTGCTGCATCCCGCCGCCAGCGACGATCTTTATTTTGTGGCCGACGGCTCGGGCGGCCATGTGTTTGCCAAGAGCCTGAGCGCTCATAACCACAATGTGGCCAAATGGCGGGCCCTGCGGGGGCGGGAAAGCCGGAACTAATCCGGCCTATTCCGATGGGACAGGGATCGTTCCATCGATAAAGTGGCTTATCCATAAGAATTTACGGCTTGTTTAGAGTTCATCGATATACCTTTTGTCGGGGGGCGCGCCATATGCGCGGCCCTGGCCGACAAAAGACCGAGGATGCGCTCTAAAGAGGTGGCCGGTGGCACAAATCGAACGTTTCTGGGCGAACTGCCCGTTGTTTGCCGATGCCGACGCCGCGGAACTGGCCGATCTGACCCGGCAGTCCGCGCCGATTCACCTGCAGCCGCGGCAAAGCCTGTTTCTGCGCGGCGAGCCCGGAGATCATGTGTATCTGCTGGTGTCCGGGGCGGTACGCATCACCGTGCTGTCGGAAGATGGCCGCGAGGTGATGTTCGCCCTGATCGAGCCGGGCCAGGTGTTCGGCGAGATTTCCGTGCTGGACGAGGGACCGCGCACCGCCAATGCCACCGCCATGGGCAAATCCGAGCTGCTGGCGCTGTCGCGCGGGGCCCTATACGCCTATCTCGACCGTAAGCCGGAGCGTTACCGCCGTCTGATCGCGGTGCTCTGCCAGCGGATCCGCAGCGCCGACCAGCTGCTGGAGGATCTTTTGTTCCAATCCACCCGCACCCGTCTGGCCAAGCATCTGCGGGATCTGGCCGGGAAGGTCGGCGAGCGCGACGGCCCCAGCATCACCTTGCGGATGTCGCAGCAGGATCTGGCCGACAATCTCGGCGTCAGCCGCGAACTGGTCAACAAGATCCTCAGCCGCTGGGAAAGCGCCGGAACCGTCAGTTTGTGGCGCGGAAAGATCACGTTTCTCCTCGACGCCCTGCCCGAGGGCGACGGAGAGGGCTGACGCCAGGCTCAGAAATAATAGCATGAGGTATTGCTCCAGGTGGGGGCCCCCACCGGCATAATGCCGGCGACCAGCCACGTGGTCTGATAACTGTAGGCCAGGCAGCCGGCCGAGGGCTGGCTCAAGGTCAGGGCGCCGCCGCTGAACGGCACGCCCTGGGCCAGGCTTTCAAATTGGGTTTGGGCACCGGCGAGCGAGGAACAGTCGATGCCGTTGGCGCCGTCCACATAGCCCAGGGCCACGCAGCGCGCCGTTTGCGCCAGGGCATAATCCAGCGACACCCGCAGCCAGGTCTGATAGCCGAATTCCACCACCCCCAGGATCAGGGCGAGAAAAGCCGGCAGGATCAGGGCGAATTCCACCGCCGCGGTGCCGCGGCGGCACTGGAGCAGGCGGCGCGGGCGGGCGGCGCTCATTGCAGCCGCACTTCGGTCTGGCTGGTCAGGGGAATGCTCACCCCGCCCAGAGTGGTGACGTAATCATAGCTGGCCGAAATTTCAGCATATTCTCCCGGCGTGACGCCGCCGCTGCAATTGGGGGTATCGGCGCTTTGATAGGTGATGCCGCTGCCGGTGGTGCAGCCGTAGGTCAGGGTCAGGGCCACATTGCCCGAAGGCACCGCCAGCGGCGTGGCGGCGGCCACCACCCCGGCCACCGCCGATTGGGTGCAGGCGCCGGCGCCGTTGTGCATGCAGTAAGAGGCTCCGGCCTGGACGGCGTTGCGCAGCTGGATCAGGCAGGTGAAGCCGTGGCCGTAATCGCCCACTCCCAGCAGCATGGTGACCAGCACCGGCGCGACCAGGGCGAATTCCACGGCGCTGACGCCGCGGCAATCGCGCCACAGCCGCCGTAGAACAGACCTGCCGAAGTCGAAACGGAACATGGGAGGAGCCTTTGCCGGTTGCGGTGGATCTTGATCGAGAATAATCGCGCCGCCGCCGCCGTTCTGTGACCCGCTTCACTGTGGCGGCCGGGCAAAGGGTGTGCAATGGCGCCATGATGACCCACGCTCTCCTCGCCCGCCTTCGCCGTCTGCTCTTTGCCCTGCCCCTGCGCGACCGCCAGGGCTCGGTGCTGGTGCTGACGGCGCTGTCGGCGTCGGCGCTGGTGGCCTTTTGCGGGCTGGGAATGGATGTGGCGGTGCTCTACGCCGAACGCCAGGCCATGCAGAATGCCGCCGATGCGGCGGCGGTGGGCGCCGCCCACGCCTATGCCGGCGGTGATTCCGCCAATTACGCCGCCGAGGGCCTGAGCAATGCCGGGCAGCTGGGCTATGTCAACGGCGCCGGCGGTGTCGGCGTGGCCATCGCTCTGCCGCCCAGCCAGGGCGCCTTCGCCGGGCAGAGCGGCTATGTGGAGGCGCGCATCAGCAAGGTGATGACGCCCACCTTCATGGGGCTGCTGATGCCTTCGGGCTGGACGGTGACCCTGCATGCGGTGGCGGTGGCCACCACCAGCGCCCAGCCCGGCCAGACCGGCAGCTATTGTGTGCTGGGCCTGAGCGGCACCGCCGCCGATACGGTGCAGCTGGACAACAATGCCGTACTGCCCAACAGCAATTGCGGCATCGCCTCCAATTCCACCAATGCCAGCGGCCTGGCCTTGAGCAACAATGCCGTCATCGCCGGGTCGGCGGCCATCGGCGGCACCGCCTACAGTCTGAAAAACAATGCCGTGATCGACGGCGCCGTCACCACCGGCGTCACCACCCCCGATCCTTATGCCAATGTCAGCGTTGATACCAGCGGCGCCTGCACCGGCCAGACCGCCTCGGGCAAGAACAACGTCACCGTCAATCTGACGCCGGGGCATTTCTGCAGCGGCCTCAATTTCAGCAACAACGCCGTGGTGAACATGGCGGCCGGCGTCTATGTCATCGACCGGCAGTTCAGTTTTTCCAACAATGTTGTGCTGAACGCCACCGGCGGCGTCACCCTGGTGCTCAACGGCAATTATGCCGTCAATATCGGCAATAATGCCGAGATCAACATCACCGCCCCCACCGCGGGCGCCACCTCGGGCATCGCCATCATGGGGCCGCGCGAAAGCTGCGGCGCCACCCGGCAGGTGTTCAGCAACAACGCCGTGTTCAATATCCAGGGCGCGGTCTACTTCCCCAGCCAGGAAGTGGATTTCGAGAACAATGCCACCTCGGACAGCAACGGCTGTGTGCAGATCATCGGCAAGACGGTCTATTTCAGCAACAACGTGACACTGCCCACCAGCTGTTCCGGCGATGGCATCAGCCCGATCACGCCGCCCATCAACATCAAGCTGGTGCAATAATACCGGCCAACCCTTGAAGTGACGGGTTGGCCGGTCTCCAGCGAGCCTTGAGCGAGCGGCCAAGGCGGCGGATGCCGCCGCCCGGCGAGGGACGATACAACCGGGCAATTCATTGGCCGGTTGGTTCTCTAATCGGGATCAAT
>JAJZGK010000061.1 GCA_021798485.1 Pseudomonadota bacterium | reverse complement strand
GCGGCGGCATCCGCCGCCTTGGCCGCTCGCTCAATGCTCGCTGGATACCGGCCAACGAGTCACTTCAATGGTTGGCCGGTATCATACCAACCGGCCAATGAATTGCCCGGTTGTATCGTCCCTCGCCGGGCGGCGGCATCCGCCGCCTTGGCCGCTCGCTCAAGGCTCGCTGGATACCGGCCAACGAGTCACATCAACGGTTGGCCGGTATCATCCGGCCACAGGCGCATTGAGCGCCTGTGGTGAAAGGCCTATAGTCGGGCCATGAGCGACGAGGCCAAAACCGTTATCCTGACCGGTGCCAGCCAGGGCATCGGCCACGCCACCGTGCAGCGCTTCATGCGGGAGGGCTGGCGGGTGATCACCTGCGCCCGCCAGGATGTGCCGGCCCACTGCCGCCGCGATCCGCTGTGGACGCATCACATCCCCACCGATCTCAGCCGTGGCGACAGCCTGGAAGCCTTTATCCGCGAGGCCAACGCCGTGCTGGAGGGGCAGCCCCTGCATGCCCTGGTCAACAATGCCGGCTTGAGCCCCAAAACCCCCTACAAGGAGCGGCTGGGGGTGCTGAACGGCTCCATCGACGGCTGGAAAGAGGTGTTCGACCTCAACTTCTTCGCGCCGCTGCGGCTGGCGCGCGGCTTCGCCTCGGCCCTGCATCGCGGCAAGGGGGCCATCGTCAACATCACCTCCATCGCCGGACATTATGTGCATCCCTTCGCCGGTTCGGCCTATTCCACCTCCAAGGCGGCGCTGTCGGGGCTGACGCGGGAAATGGCGGCGGAAATGGCCCAGCTGGGCGTGCGGGTCAACGCCGTGGCCCCCGGCGAGATCAAAACGGAAATGATCTCGCCCGAATACGAAGCCTTGATCCCGCGTATTCCCCTGGACCGCATGGGCAGTGTCGAGGATGTGGCCGGCGTGGTCTACCGTTTGTGCTCCGATGATTTCGGCTATGTCACCGGCACCGAGATTTTCGTCACCGGGGGGCAGCACCTCTATTGAGGCCGCCGGCGCGAATCATTCCGATCCGTGAATTGGTCTGCAATATATCATTATACTTAATTAGGCTTGGACCATATACTGCGCCGACTTTCGTATGTGCGGGGAGGCGGAGATGGCGGCTGCAACGAAGATCACCACGAAACTGCATGCCGTGGCGGCGATCGCCCTGGCCGGAACGGTACTGGTGGGGGCGATCGGCCTGATCTCCACCTTCAGTCTCAACCGCTCGAACATGCGCCTGGTGACCGAGGCCAGCGATCCCATCGTGACGCTGAACGCCGCCGAGGCGGTGCAGGAGGACGCCCTGCGGCAATTGTTCGGGGCCGCCAACCATAATCCGGCCCTGTCGGCGTCGCGCTTTCATGATCACCCCGTCACCGCGCATACCGAGGCCATCGCCGCCGATCTGCAGCGGCTTGCGGCCCTCGAATCCACTTATCGCGCCGGCGTCCTGATCGATCCGGCGCTGTTGCGCCAGGCATCGGCCCAAAATCAGGCTTTCATCGCCGGCTGCCTGGAAAAGGGGGCGGATCTGGCCAAGGGCGGGCAGTTCGATGCGCTGGCGGTGCATCTGACCCGCACCTGCGGCCCGCTGTTCAAAACCCTGCAGGAGGAAGAGGCCCGGCTGCTGGACGAGCATAAGGCGCATGGCGCCGTTCTGCGCGACGAGGCGACGCATCTGGATCATCTGACCACCTGGGGGCTGCTGGCCGGCACCCTGCTGGTGGCGCTGGCGGTGCTGGGGCTGATGACCAGGCTGGGGCGGAGCATCGCGCGGCCGCTGGCCGGGATCGTCCAGGCCCTGGATCTGCTGGCCAAGGGGGATCTGGAGCACCGCATCGACGGCCAGGAGCGGGCGGACGAGGTGGGCGAGATCGCCCGTGCCGCCGCCATTCTGTTCCAGCACGAGGTGGACCGCCATGCGCTGGCCGAGGCCGCCGAGACGGAACGGCGGGCCAAGGAGAAGCGGGCCGAAACCATCAGCGGCCTGACCGATGTCTTCGACCGCAAGGTGGCCGAGGCCATCGGCGTGGTGGGCAAGGCCGCCACCGGCCTGGAACAGGCGGCGCAAAGCCTGTCCAGCGTTGCCGATCAGACTCTGCGCCAGGCCAGCGCCGTGGGCGCGGCCAGCCAGCAGGCGGCGGCCAATGTGCAGACGGTGGCCTCGGCCTCGGAGGAGCTGTCGGCCTCCAGCCGCGAGATCGGCGCGCAGGTGCTGCGGGCCAACGATATCGCCCGCAATGCCGCCGAACAGGCCGCCACCACCGACGAACTGGTGCGCGGCCTGGCCGGGGCGGCGCAAAAGATCGGCGATGTGGTCAGCCTGATCACCGATGTGGCCAGCCAGACCAATCTGCTGGCCCTGAACGCCACCATCGAGGCGGCCCGCGCCGGCGAGGCCGGCAAGGGCTTCGCGGTGGTGGCCGGCGAGGTGAAAAATCTGGCCAACCAGACGGCCCGCGCCACCGACGAGATCGCCACGCACATCACCGATGTGCAGCAGCAGACCGGCGAGGCGGTGGCGGCCATCAGCGCCATCAGCCACACCATCGGCCAGATCAGCGAAATCTCGGGCGCCATCGCCGCCGCCGTGGAGCAGCAGGAGGCCGCCACCCAGGAGATCGCCCGCAATATCGCCGAGGCCTATACCGGCACCTCGGAGGTGGCCCGCAATATCGGCGGGGTGTCGGACGGGGCGCAGGAGAGCAGCACGGCGGCCCACACCCTGCTGGGCATGGCCCGCGATCTGGGCCAGCAATCGAACGATCTGGGCACCGTGGTCGATACCTTCCTGATCGGCGTGCGCCAGTCCTCGGGCGACGAGGGGCTGGCCATGGTGAAAGGAGCCATGGCCGATCACAAGGCCTTCGTCGACCGGGTGCGGGCGGCGCTCGATGGCAAAACCGGGCTTAAGGCCGCCGATCTGACCACCCATCACAGCTGCCGTTTCGGCAAATGGTACGAGGCGGTGAGCGACCAGGATCTGCGCGGTCGTCCGGCCTTCCAGAAGATCGCCGATCCGCACCAAAGGGTGCACGAGGCCGGGCGTCAGGCCCTGGACTGCCTGGCCGCCGGCGACAAGGCCGGGGCCGAGGCCGCCGCCGCCCGCATGGAAACCGCCAAGGCCGATGTGCTGGCGGCGCTGGGCAGCCTGGAACAGGCCATCCATCAGCATCACGCGTAATCAAAAAGCCCCTTGTCCGGCTGGGCAAGGGGCTTTAGTTTCGGGGGAGCGGCGGCCTTAGCCGCGCTGAAATCTGTCCAGCCAGTCCAGGCGTTCGCGCAGCTGATGGATGTCGTGATCCAGCCAGGCGCGCAAGGCTGGCGATTCTTGCTGGCTGGCATCGCGCAGATCCTCCAGGCGGGCCAGCTCCGATTCGCCCTGATCCAGCAGCATATCCATCTGCCGGGCCCGTTCCTCTCCATCCAGCAGATGCAGGAAGCGGAATTTCAGGGCGATCACCAGTTTCGACAGATCGGAAGAGGGGCGCAGCCGCGCCGTCAGCAGGGTTTTCAGCTCGCGCCGGCCGCTGTCGGAAATGGCCAACTGGGCGTCGTCTTCCATGCCTTTGCCGTCCACCGCGTCCAGCAGGCCCTCGTAGCGCAGAAGTTCGATGGACAGGCCCATCAGATCCAGGGAGGGGCCCATAACCCGGCCGCAGAAATGGCGCACCGATCCGGCCAGCTCGCTGTAGCGCATGCTCTGGTCGGCCAGGGTGCCCAATGCGCACAGGCGCACGGCTTCTTTCGGCGTTAAGGTGTTATCTGCAAACATGGCGGCGGCCTCCGGGTCGTCTCCGATCCTCCAATATAGGGGCGAGGGGCGGAAAAGTCCAGAGGCCGCGGTTTTGCGGATGCGAAAGACCGGCGGCTAAAACCCCGCCACCGCGCCGTCGCTGCGTGGATCGAAGGCGCCTTCCAGCAGGCCGTTGTCGTGGCGCAGCACCGCCCCGGCATGGCCCATCTGATGATCGAAGGCGTCCACCAGGGTCACATCGTGCCCGGCCTCGCGCAGGGCGCGGATCAGGGAGGGATCGAAGCGGCTTTCCATCTTGAGGTCGGAGGCGGCCTCGCCGCGGCCGGCGCCCAGGCGCCAGCGCGGCGCCGTCACCGCATCCTGCAGGCTTTGCCCGAACTGGGCGTAGCGGGAATAGATGGCGGCCAGGGTTTGCGGCTGGCCGTCGGCGCCCATGCTGCCGTGCACCAGCAGGCGGCCGTCGCGGAAACGGGTCAGCGACGGGCACAGGGTGCTGAAGGGCTTCCGGCCCGGCTTCAGGAAGTTCTGGCCGGCCTCGTTCAGCGAGAAGCTGGCGGCGCGGTTGTGCCACAGCAGGCCGAACTCGCCCACCGCCTGGGCGGCGCCGAAGGGGGCGGCCAGGCTGTGGATGCAGCTGACGGCGCGGCCCTGGCCGTCGATCACGCCGATCCAGGCGGTATCGCCGTCCTGGGCATCGCGGCGCCAGGGCAGGGCGCGGCGCGGCGCGATGGATTCGGCCAGCCGGTCCAGCAGGGTTTCGCTGAGATAGGTGGTGGAGTGAATGGTCATGTAGGCCGGATCGGTCACATGGGCATTGCGCACGATGAAGGCCTGCTTGGTGGCCTCGACGATGCCGTGGATATGGGCGAAGCCCTCGGCCTGGGCCACATCCAGCCGTTCGAACAGCCCCAGGATCATCAGCGCCGCCAGCCCTTGCGTGGGCGGCGGCAGGTTGTAGGCGGTGGCGTCCTTCAGGGGCAGCGACAGCGGGCGGCGGCGCACCGAGCGGTGGCGGGCCAGATCCTCGGAGCCCAGCGGGCTGCCGGCCCGGGCCAGCTCGGCGCCCAGATGGTGGCCCACGGCGCCGCGGTAGAAATCGTCGAGGCCGCTTTTGGCCAGCCGCTCCAGCAGCGTGGCCAGGCCCGGCAGCCGCATCAGCTGGCCGGTGGCGAAGCCGGCGTAAGGGGCGGCCAGGGTTTCGCCCAGGCGGCTGGCGCAATCGGCCTGATAGCGGGTCACGGGGAAGCCGTGCGCGGCATGGTGGATGGCGTCGGCGAACAGGCGGGTCAGCGGCAGGGCGCCGCCCCAGCGGCCGCTGATTTCCAGCGCCGCCTGCCAGCCGGATACGGCGCCGGCCACGGTGGCGGCGGCCAAAGGCCCGGTGGCGGGGATCGCGGACAGGCCGCGGCTCTGATAAAGCTCGGCCCGGGCGGCCGATCCGGCGGCGCCGCTGGCATCGATGGAGATGGGGGCCTTGCCCGGCTCGGCGATCAGCCAGAAACCGTCGCCGCCCAGGCCGCAGGTATGGGGATAGACCACGCCGCAGGTGGCGGCGGCGGCGATGGCCGCCTCGATGGCATTGCCGCCTTCACGCAGCACCGCCAGTCCGGCCTGCGCGGCCAGATGGTTGGGAGCGCTGACCATGCCGCGTGTCGCCATGGGTGTATAAAGCATTCGCTGCGATCCTTTATCCTCTACCGGGGGATTTTGCGGTATTCAGCCTGTCTCGTCCAGAGCGGGAAGATAAGGCAGGGCGTGAAAACAGGACAGTGATTTTGACGAATGGAACCGGCGCAGCCGGTGACGAGCGCAGGCATAAGCGAGGATAAGCCAAGCTGGCGGCACGCCAGCGCCCGGCGCTTGGGGCATAACTTTGGAAGCCGCGCATGCGGCTGACTAGCGCATTGAGCGCGCCGGAACGGCCGGAGATGCCCTTGGGCATCGGAGGGTAAGTGAGGATAAGCCAAGCTGGCGGCACGCCAGCGCCCGGCGCTTGAGGGACATAACTTTGGAAGCCGCGCATGCGGCTGACTGGCCCGTTGAGGGCCCCGCAGCGACGACGGAGCGCCAGCGGAGGAGGGAAGCGGAGGAAAGCCAAGCTGGCGGCACGCCAGCGCCCGGCGCTTGAGGGACATATAAGAACCAACGCCCGGCGCTTGGGAATATAAAATCCTAAACCGGCATAGCCGGTTACAAGCGCCTTGAACGGACCGTTGCGGTCGGATGCGGCCCGGTGCTAAAAGCCGCTGTTCCGATTTTCAAGAGAGTTGAGCATGGCCCAGGATTTCACCGAAAACGCCGCCATCCGGATCGGCTGGGACGCCTTGCACCGCGATGCCATCATCCTGTCGCAGAAGCTGCGCCACCAGGGGCCGTTCAAGGGCATCATCGCCGTGGCGCGCGGCGGCCTGGTGCCGGCGGCCATCGTGGCGCGCGAGCTGGAGATCCGCCTGGTGGATACGGTGTGCATCGTCAGCTACGACGACAAGGTGCAGCGCGACGGCGAGGCCCTGGTGCTGAAACCGGTGGAGGGCGACGGCACCGGCTGGCTGATCGTGGATGATCTGGTGGATTCCGGCAACACCTTCCGCCATCTGCGCCGCATGCTGCCCAAGGCCCATTACGCCACCGTTTACGTCAAGCCCAAGGGCCAGGACACGGTGGACACCACCGTCATTCCCATCGATCAGGATATCTGGATGGTGTTTCCGTGGGATGATGACCCGGCGAACTGGCGGCGCGGCTGACGGTTCGCCGGGTCATCCAGCCGCCGGAGGCGGCGGCGGCCAAGGGCGCGGAGGCGCCCGCCCGGCGAGGGGGGACGAGGCGGCGCGCCGCGCCGCGCCGCTGTGAAGGTTCCGGCGAACTGGCGGCGCGGCTGACCGTTCTCAGGACCGAAGTCTATAAATCATACCAACCGCCCAATGAATTGACCGGTTGTAGTGTCCCTCGCCGGGCGGCGGCATCCGCCGCCTTGGCCGCTCGCTCAATGCTCGCTGGATACCGGCCAACGAGTCACTTCAATGGTTGGCCGGTATCAGCCGTGGCGGGGGTTAAACCCGCCGGGTCTCGAAACGTTCGCAGCCCACGGCGCGGGCCAGGCGTTCGTAGCGGCCGGTGGGGATTTCGGGGCCGAAGGCGGGGTCGTCCGCCGGGGCCTCCAGCACCAGGGCGGGGCCTTCGGCGCTCAGGCGGGTGGTGCGCAACAGGCCCGGCACCCCGCCCGAGATGGAGTGGCCCAGGCGCAGGGCCAGGCCGATGGCGCGGGCGCGGCGCTGGTCGTCTTCCGTCAGCAGGGTGCGGGCGGCCTGGGCGGCGGCCAGTTCGCCCTCGCTTTCATAGCGGGCGTAGATGGCCAGGGCCAGGGCGGCGCGGTCCTGATGGCCCAGCCCCATGAAGGGCAGGCGGAACACGCGGAGAAAGGCCTGTTCGGCGCGGTAATCGGGGTGTTCGTTCCAGAACACGTCGCCCAGCAGGCAGGCGGCGTGGCGCAGGCGGCGCTGATGCCGGCTTTCCTGGGGGAACAGCGGCGCCATCCAGTCCATCATCTCGCCGGCATGTTCGGGAAAGCGCCCGGCGGTGCGGGCCAGATCGGTGCAGGCGGCCAGCAGGGGATCGCGGGCCTGCAGATCGGGCGGCAGGCTGTTGAAGAACTGGCCCTCGCGCATGCCGTAAACCGAAAAGATCAGCTGGGCCGGCTGCACCTTCTGCAGCACCTTTTCCAGCAGCAGCGCCGCCATGGGCAGATGCGGCAGGCGCTTTTTCGACAGGCCGGGAATCTTTTCCATGGATTTGCGGTTCTGGCGGGCCACCAGATCCAGCAGGCGCAGAGCCTCCTGGTGCTCCAGGGTATAATTGTCGAGCACATGCAAGGGGTGCCCGGTCTGGGCGATGAACAGGCGGGCCAGGGCGCGCCAGGCGCCGCCCACGGCATAAAGCGGCCGGCCGTTGCCGCGGCCGCACCAATCCACCTCGGCGAAATGGCGGTCGATCTCGGCGGCGGCCAGGGCGCGTTCGCCGCCCGAGGCCTCGTTCAGCCGCAGGATGCCGAGCGGCATGGTGGCGTAGGGGCCGGCGAAATCGCCCCGGTCCAGGGCCACCAGTTCCAGGCTGCCGCCGCCCAGGTCGGCCACGATGCCGTCGGCGTCGGGGGTGCCGCACAAAACGCCCATGGCCGCCGAGCGGGCCTCGTCCTCGCCCGAGAGCACGGTGATGGCGGTCTGGCAGCGGCTTTCCACCTCGTGCACGAAATCGGCGCCGTCGGCGGCATCGCGCACCGCCGCCGTGGCCAGAATGCGCAACACCCCCACGTGCATGGCCCGGGCCAGCCGCACGAAGCGCTCCAGATGCAAAAGGGCCTGGGCGCGGCCCTCCGGGTTCAGCCGCCCCGAACTGCCCAGCCCCAGCCCCAGGGCGCACACCGCCTTTTCATTGAAAATGGCCACCGGGGTACGGGCCACGCCGTCATAGACCACCAGCCGGATGGAATTGGAGCCGATATCGACGATGGCGATATGGCGGGCGGCGGCGGCCTCGGCCGAGGGGGCGGGAATGGGAAAGCGGGCCAGACTGGTGGGCATGGGCGGTCAGATTTCGCTTTTCAGAACCAGCTTGGGCAGGGGGCGGGCGCGATCCTGGGCGCTGCCCCGGCCCGACAGGCTGGGATTGGTCATGAAATAGGTATGGGCGCTGAAGGGTTTTGCCCCCTTGGCGGGGGCGATGCGATGGTAAATTCCCTCGCCGTCCAGCACCCAGCTTTGCTGGTTGTCCTTGAGGTTGGCCACCATGATCTGCTCCAGGATCTGGCGGTGCACGGTGCCGTATTCGATGGGAACCAGGGCTTCCACGCGCCAATCCATGTTGCGGTTCATCCAGTCGGCCGAGGAGATGAACACCTTGGCATGCCGCGAGGGTAGCGGATGGCCGTTGCCGAAGCAAATCACCCGGCCATGTTCCAGGAAACGTCCGACGATGCTTTTCACGCGGATGTTTTCCGAAAGCCCCGGCACGCCGGGCTTCAGGCAGCAGATGCCGCGGATGACCAGATCCACCTGTACCCCGGCCGCCGAGGCCTGGTAGAGGGCATCGATCAGGCGGGCATCCACCAGCGAGTTCATCTTGGCCCAGATGGCGGCGGGGCGGCCGGCGCGGGCATTGTCGATCTCGGTCTGAATGCAGGCCAGCAGGCGGTCGCGCAGGGCCAGCGGCGCGATGGCCAGCTTTTCCATCTGTTCGGGCTTGGCGTAGCCGGTCATGAAATTGAAGGTGCGGTTGGCGTCGCGGCACAAGGCCGGGTCCACCGTGAAGAAGCTGAGATCGGTATAGACCTTGGCGGTGATGGGATGATAGTTGCCGGTGCCGAAATGCACGTACGAGCGCAGCTCGCCGCCTTCGCGCCGCACCACCAGGCTGATCTTGGCGTGGGTTTTCAGCTCCATGAAGCCGTAAACCACCTGGGCCCCGGCCCGTTCCAGATCGCGGGCCCAGCCGATATTGGCCTCCTCGTCGAAGCGGGCCTTGAGCTCGATCATGGCGGTGACCGATTTGCCCATCTCCGCCGCCTCGGCCAGGGCTTTCACGATGGGGCTGTCCTTGCTGGTGCGGTAAAGGGTTTGCTTGATGGCCACCACGTTGGGATCGCGCGCCGCCTGGCGCAGGAACTGCACCACCACATCGAAGCTTTCGAAGGGGTGATGCACCACGATGTCCTTCTTGCGGATGGCGGCGAAACAGTCGCCGCCGAAATCGCGGACCCGCTCGGGGAAACGGGCGTTATAAGGCACGAAGGTCAGATCGGGCCGGTCGTCCGAGATCAGCTGCTTGATATCCACCGTGCCGATCAGGCCGTGCAGGGGGAAAACATCGTCGGGCGTGACCTGCATTTCCAGGATGATCAGATCCAGAAGATCCTGCGGCATGTCGGAATTGACGGTGAGGCGGATGCAGTGGCCGCGGCGGCGGCGCTTCAGGGCGGATTCGAACACCCGCACCAGATCCTCGGCCTCCTCGTCGATTTCCATTTCCGAATCGCGGATCACCCGGAACACGCCGTGGCCGTCCACGGTGAAGCCGGGGAACAGACGGTCGAGATAAAGGGTGACCATCTCTTCCAGCGGCAGATAGCGGATATCGTGGCCGGGCAGGCGGATGAAGCGTTCGATCTGGTGCGGCAGCGGCAGCAGGGCGCGCATCACCTCGCCATCGTCCTGATGGGTAAGGTGCAGCACCATGGCGAAGCCCAGATTGGGAATGAAGGGGAAGGGATGCGCCGGATCGATGGCCAGCGGCGTCAGCACCGGGAACAGCTGCTCCATGAAGCGGTTGTCCAGCCACTGGCGGTCGCTGCGGGTCAGCTCGGCGGTATCGATCACGGCGATGCCGGCCTGGCGCAGTTCGGCGCACAGGCGAGTCCAGCAGTCGGACTGCTTTTCCAGCAGCCGTCCGGCCTCCTGGTTGATGGCCAGCAATTGCTGGGCCGGGGTCAGGCCATCCTGGCTGGTGGTGGTGACGCCGTTGGTCACCTGGCCTTTGAGGCCGGCCACGCGCACCATGTAGAATTCATCGAGATTGGCCGCCGAGATCGAGAGGAAGCGCAGGCGCTCCAGCAGCGGGTGGCGGGTGTTGTCGGCCTCTTCCAGAACGCGGGTGTTGAAGGCCAGCCACGACAGTTCGCGGTTGATGAAACGGTCGGGCGAGCAGGCGGCGATGGCCGCGGGCGTGGCCGGGGCGGGGGCGATGGCCGGACTGTCGAGATCGGGGATGCTGTCGGTCATTGCGGTCTACCCTGCCGTGTTCTGATGATTGCCGTTCGTTATAGCCGCTCGCCGCCGGGATGTCATGGCGGCGGCTGGAACTGTAACATCATTGCAATATGCGAGATATTCTCCTTAATAGGGAATAAATATGGTAAGAGCGCCTATCGGGTGCGGCTTCATCGCCGGGTGCCATAAATCTAACATTTGCCTGCGCCCGGCGGGGGGGATTTATTCTGGCCCGGGCGCGCGCCGGCGCCGCCGATCCGGAGAGCGGACATGAAAACGATTTTTCTGCTGCGTCACGCCAAATCCAGCTGGGACGATCCCTCGCTCGACGATCTGGCCCGTCCTCTCAACAAGCGCGGGCGGCGGGCGGCGGCGATGATGGGCGAATATTTCCTGCGCCAGGGTTTCAATCCGTCGGTGGTGCTGTGTTCGCCGGCGGCGCGCACCCGGCAAACCCTGGATGTGCTGCTGCCGGCCCTGCCCGATCCCGAGGTGCGCATCGACGAACGCATCTACGACGCCGCCATGAAAACCCTGCTGGCCCGCCTGCAGGAGTTGCCGGAAACCTGCGCCTCGGTGCTGCTGGTGGGCCATAATCCCGGCCTGGAGCGCCTGGCCCTGACCCTGGCCGACGGCAGCGGCAACGCCGAGGCGGCGGCGCGGCTGGAGGCGAAATATCCCACCGGCGCCCTGACTGTGCTCTCGTCGGCCAGCGTCTGCTGGGAGACCCTGGCGGCGGGCGGCTGCCGCCTGGAAAATTTCGTCTGTCCGGCGGATCTGGAATAGCGGGGGCGGGCAGGCCATTCTGGTCTGTTGCCTTATACCGGCCAACCGTTGAAATGACTCGTTGGCCGGTATCCAGCGAGCCTTGAGCGAGCGGCCAAGGCGGCGGATGCCGCCGCCCGGCGAGGGACGATACAACCGGTCAATTCATTGGCCGGTTGGTATGAGAGATCCCGGCAGAATGTCGCGCAATAGCGGCACGGTGATGGCGCGCTGGCGGGCCAGGGCCACGCGGTCGATCTCGGCCACCAGGGCGCGGGCGGCCTCGAAGCTGCGCTGCATGCGCGGCAGCAGGTAGGTCAGCACATCGGGGCCCACCCGCAATTGCCGGTCGGAAAACAGTTTCAGCAGCAGGGCCTGCAGCAGGGCGTCGTCGGGGGCGCCGATGGCGGCCACCGGCAGGGCCAGCAGGCGCGAACGCAGATCGGGCAGGGCGATGGGCCAGCGCGCCGGGGCGGCGCGGCCGCTGACCAGCAGGGCGTGGCCGTTTTCCCGCAGCATGTTGTAAAGGTGGAACAGGGCGGCCTCGTCCAGGCCCTGGTCCACGTCCTCCACCGCCACCGCCGGGCAGGCGGCCAGGGCCGGCAGGGTCTCGGCCCGCAGGGCGGCGGCGAGCAGGATGGCGCCGCCGCTCCGGGCGGCGAACACATGGGCCAGATGGCTTTTTCCCGATCCCGCCGGGCCGTAAAGGGCCAGGCCGAAGCCGGGCCAGGCGGGCCAGCGGCTGATCCAGCCGTGCGCCTCGGCATTGCAGGCGGTGACGAGAAAATCCTCGGCGCTGAAGGCCGGCGCATGGCCGAATTCCAGGGGAATCTGACGGGGCTGCATGGTCAGGGCGCCGTTCCTTCGGGCTTGTCGCCGGAATAAAGACTGCTTTTGAGATAGCGGGAAAGCGAGAAGCGGGTCAAGACCCCCACCACCGCCGCCACCGGCAGCGCCAGCAGCACCCCTAAAAAGCCGAACAGGGCGCCGCCGGACAGCAGGGCGAAGATCACCCATACCGGATGCAGGCCGATCTTTTCCCCCACCAGCTTGGGCGACAGCACATTGCCCTCCAGCAGATTGCCGATGATGAACACGGCGGCCACCATCAGCGGCAGGCTCCAGTCGGGGCTTTGCGCCAGGGCCAGCCCCACCCCCACCAGGAAGCCGGTGGTGCTGCCGAGATAGGGGATGAACGAGGCCAGACCGGCTCCGAAGCCCACCACCAGCCCCAGATCCAGGCCGACGGCGGTCAGGCCCAGGCCGTAGAGGGTGCCCAGGGTCAGGCACAGCAGGGCCTGGCCGCGCACGAAGCCCGACAGGATCTGGTCGATCTCGCGCAGCTCCTGGCGGATGGTCTCGGCATGATGGCGCGGCAGCCAGGCATCCACCCGCGCCGTCACCTTGTGCCAGTCGCGCAGCAGATAGAAGGTGACCACCGGGGTGACGAAGATCAGCGACAGGATGTTCACCACCACCAGCGAGCCGGTGAGGATGCTTTTCAGGAAATGCGCGATCCAGCCCGCCAGGGTGCCGGCATAATCGCCGGCGGCGCTGCGCAGCCGTTCGATATCCTGGGGCGAAAGGTAGGTTTTGGCGGTGCGCCACAAGGGTTCGCCGCGGTGGATCAGCGCCTGGGCGTAATCGGGCACCTTCTGGGCGAAGCTGATCACCTGCTCCTCCAGCAGCGGCGCGATCAGCAGGAAGGCCAGCACCAGCCCGGCGAAGAAGGCCAGGGTGATGAACACCGTGGCCCAGTTGCGCGACACTCCCCAGCGGTTAAGGCGCTGCACCAGCGGATCGAGGAAATAGGCCACGGCCATGCCGGCCACGAAGGGCAGCAGGATGCCGCGCAGCAGATAAATCAGCAGCAGGGCCGCCGCCAGCCCGCCCAGCCAGAACCGCAGACGGCCCTCCCGCGTCATCGGCATGATGTCAGGAGCCTCCGGCCAGGGTCAGGGTCCAGGTGCCGCCGGGGGGGACGGGGGCGGTCAGGGTCAGGCCGTTCTGGGCCAGAATCTGTTCCAGGCGGCTTTGATCGCCCACCACATGCAGTAAAAGCTGGGCCTTGCCGCGCGACAGCGCAACGATATCGTAGCCGCGCACGGCGGTGGCCCGCACCAGGCGCTGGCGCAGGGCGGTCCAGTCGGCCAGGGCGCCGTTCAGCGGCACATCGACGGCAAGATCGCTGCTTTGGCCGTATTCCAGGGTGTTGCCGGCCTTCCAGGCATCGTTGATGCGGGCGGCCAGCTGGGTCACGGCGCGGCGCATCACCGCGTCCAGGGGTTCGTTCGTCTGGCCGGTCACGCTGCTGGTGCCGCTTTGCGCGCCGGCCACCGGGCCGATGCCCGCCAGCTGCAGATCCACCCGCAGCTGATTGCCGGGCAGGGGGTGGGGGGTGGCCACCGCCACCAGCACGTCGGGGGTATCGTAGCGCTGGCCGATGGCGGCCAGGGTTTCCGGCGCGGCCAGGGCCACGGTGCCGGCGCTCAGCAGGGCATCGGGCGGCTGGCCGGGAGCCGGGGCGGCCGGGGCCGGCGGCACCGCCAGCGGCACGATGCC
>JAJZGK010000060.1 GCA_021798485.1 Pseudomonadota bacterium | reverse complement strand
CAGCACCACGCGGATGCGGGCCAGCAGCTCGCGCGGGCTGAAGGGCTTGCAGACATAATCATCGGCGCCCATTTCCAGGCCGACGATCCGGTCGGCCTCCTCGACCATGGCGGTCAGCATGATCACCGGAATGTCGGCGGCGCGCAGAACCTGACAGAGATCGAGGCCGCTTTCCCCGCCCGGCAACATCAGATCCAGCACGGCGAGATCGATGGCCGCCCCCTGCAGCACCCGGCGCATGGCGGCGCCATCGCCGGCAACGCTGACGCGCATGTTCATCCGCGTCAGGTATTTGGCCAGCAGATCGCGGATTTCACGATGATCGTCGACGACAAGAATATGCGGAATTTTTTCCATGCGCGGCTCCCACGGAAAGAGTAGCCCGAAGCGGCGCCACGCCGGACGGAAAAAATGTCACCGGATGTCGCAGCCGCCCGCCGCCGCGACATCCGGTGACACTTTGCCACGGAACCGACAAAATTCCCGGCCTTTTATGGGGTAGGGTTCCTCCCCTCTTCCCCGTTCATTCCGCCCTTTAGGAGCCATGATGAAAGCTTCCCTGCGCTCGATCGTTTTTTCCGCCGCCGCCGCCGGCACCCTGCTGGCCAGCACCGGCATGGTTCTGGCCGCCGATCCCATCGCCGAACGCATTCATGGCTTCAAGGACAACAAGCACGCGGTGGCCGCCATCAAGGACGCCATGGCCTCGGGCCATCAGGCCGCCATTACCGCGCCGGCGAAACAGATCGCCGCCTTCGCCGCCCGCATTCCCAGCCTGTTCCCCGCCGGCAGCACCAACGACGATTCCAAGGCCCGCGACGCCATCTGGGACAATTTCCCCGACTTCACCGCCAAGGCCCAGGCCCTGCAAAGCAACGCCCAGGCCCTGGCCGATCTCACCGCCACCGGCAAGGCCACCCCGGCCCAGGTTAAAACCGCCTTCGTCAAGGTGGCGGAAAGCTGCAAGGCCTGCCATCTGCGCTACAAGGAAGAGGAATGACCGCCAAGACCGGAGCGGAGCGCGGCGGCCTGCGGGTGTGGGATCTGCCGGTCCGCCTGTTCCACTGGACGCTGCTGGCCGGCCTTGCCGCCCTTTACGCCACCCAGGCCCTGGGCAAGATGGACCTGCACGCCCGCATCGGCGAGGCGGTGCTGGCCCTGGTGCTGTTCCGCCTGCTCTGGGGGGTGATCGGCAGCCAGACCGCCCGCTTTACCGATTTCGTCGGCGGCGGGCGCACGGTCCTGGCCTATCTGCGCCAGGGCCGCAGCCCCTCGGCCGGGCATAATCCCCTGGGCGGCTGGATGATCGTGGCGTTGCTGGGCGGCCTGCTGCTTCAGGCCGGCCTGGGGCTGTTTTCCAACGACGACATCCTGTTCGAGGGGCCGCTGGCCCATCTGGTCAGCGACGGCACCTCGTCGCTGCTCACCCACTGGCATGTGCTGCTGTTCAAGATCCTGGCCGGTTTGGCCGCCCTGCATGTGGCGGCGGTGCTGGCGCACTGGCTGGGCAAGGGCGAAAACCTGATCCTGCCCATGCTGACCGGACACAAGCCCTGGCCGGCGGACCGCCCCCGCCCCGCCCTGGCCTTCGCCCCGCCGCTGCGGGCCCTGGCAATGCTGGCCCTGGCGGCGGCGGCGGTCCTGCTGCTGATCCGGCTTTGAGTTCAGCGGCCGCCCAGAA
Organism: Pseudomonadota bacterium; assembly: GCA_021798485.1. Classification (GTDB taxonomy): domain Bacteria; phylum Pseudomonadota; class Alphaproteobacteria; order Rhodospirillales; family Magnetospirillaceae; genus JAJZGK01. The sequence goes on along the minus strand of JAJZGK010000060.1, from coordinate 12,230 downwards.
ACAGGCGGTAGGCCGGATTGGCGGTTTCCTCCTCGTAGGGGTAGCCCAGCTGGTCGAGCCGGGCGAACAGCCGGGCCCGTTCGGCGGCGGGCACCCGCAGGCCCACCAGCACGCGGCCATAATCGGCGCCGTGGTTGCGGTAGTGGAACAGGCTGATGCTCCATTCCGTGCCCACGCCGTCGAGGAAACGCAGCAGGGCGCCGGGCCGTTCGGGAAACTCGCAGCGCAGCACCACCTCGTCGGTCACGCCGGCGGTCCGCCCCCCCACCATGTAGCGCACATGCAGCTTGGCGGTTTCATCGCCGCTGAGATCGAGCACGCCATAGCCCTGGCCTTGCAGCTGGGCCACCAGCGGCGCCTTGTCGCGCTGGGCGTCGGCCAGGGTCAGGCCGACGAAGACATGGGCATCGCGGCCGGGAGCGAAGCGGTAGTTGAACTCGGTGATGGCCCGCGCCCCCAGCACCTGGATGAAGCGGCGGTAGCTGCCCGCCTCCTCGGGGATGGTCACCGCCAGCAGGATCTCGCGGGATTCGCCCAGTTCGGCCCGCTCGGCCACGTGGCGCAGGCGGTCGAAATTCATGTTGGCGCCGCTGTTGACGGCCACCAGGGCGCCGTCGCCCCGGCCCGGCTCCGCCGCCTCCCAGGCCTTCAAGCCGGCCAGGGCCAGGGCCCCCGCCGGTTCGGCGATGACGCGGGTATCCTCGAACACGTCCTTGATGGCGGCGCAGATGGCATCGGTATCCACCGTCAGCACTCCGTCCAGCAGGGTGCGGCACAGGCGGAAGGTTTCCGCCCCGGCCTGGCGCACCGCCACGCCGTCGGCGAACAGGCCGACACGGTCCAGCACCACCCGTTCGCCGGCCTGAAGCGCCGCCTGCATCGAGGCGGCATCCACCGGCTCCACGCCGATCACCCGGGTCTCCGGGCGCAGGAACTTGATATAGGAGGCCACCCCCGCCGCCAGACCGCCGCCGCCGATGGGCACGAACACGGCGGCGATGCGATCCGGATGCTGCTGCAGGATCTCCATGCCGATGGTGCCCTGCCCGGCGATGACGTCGGGATCGTCGTAGGGATGGACGAAGGTCAGGCCCCGCTCGCGCTCCAGCTCGCGGGCATGGGCGTAGGCCTCGTCGAAGGTATCGCCGCGCAGCACCACCTGGCCGCCCCAGTGGCGCACCGCCTCCACCTTCAGGGCCGGGGTGGTCACCGGCATGACGATGGTGGCCTGGATGCCCAGTTTGCGCGCCGACAGCGCCACCCCTTGCGCATGATTGCCGGCCGAGGCGCAGATCACTCCGGCGGCGCGGGACGCCGCCGAAAGGCGGGCGATGCGGTTGTAGGCGCCGCGGATCTTGAAGGAAAAGATGGGCTGCAGATCCTCGCGCTTCAGCAGCACCGGCCGCCCCAGGCGCTGGCCGAGACGGACCATGGGATCGAGCGGCGTTCGCACCGCGACATCATATACGCGGGAATCCAGGATGCGGCGGATATAGTCCATGACGCGGTAACGGCCCTCTTCGGCGATGAAAGCGGCCAGCCTACCTTTTTTCCCCCGCTTTGCGGTTGATCTTTTGAATCCGCCGGGCGCAATATCGCGCCGTTTCACCGTCATTCGCCCCGAGGGCTCCCTATCGTGATCAAGCGTTTGTCCCTGTGCGCCGCCCTGATCGGCCTCTCCGCATCCCTGTCCCTGCCGGCCTCGGCCCGCTCCACCTGCTTCACCCCGGAAGAGGCGCAGGCCGCCCATTTCCGCACCATGCTGCAGGAATTCAACGTGGCGGCCCTCAACTGCCAGAGTGTGGACCCCAAGGATCCCACCCCCAGCATCCACGACCGCTACAACAGCTTCGTCACCAGGTTCGGCCCCACCCTGCAGCATTCCGCGCAGACCGTGCGCCGCCATTTCCAGCGCACCCACGGCAATCTGGACCGCTGGGTGACCCAGGTGGCCAACGGCGACGGCCAGACCGTGACCACCGACGCCAATTATTGCCAGCACGCCTCCGATACCCTGGACAAGGCCCTGGCCCTGGACAGCGCCCAGCTGGAAAGCTTCGCCACCACCGCCATGGCCCCCGATCCCTATGTGGAGGAATGCCCGGCCAAACCGGCGCGCCACACGGTCAAGGCGGCGCATCACAGGAAGGCCAAGGCCAAGAGCCATCACCACCATCACAGCGAAAAAACCGCCGAAGCCAACTGAGACCGGCCAACCGTTGAGGTGACGGGTTGGCCGGTTGGTATGAAGCGGCTGCCGCGCCCCCGGCCGGGGGGCGGCGCGCATCGTCAGGTGGCCGCCAGCAGGCGCTGCAGGAAGCTCTGCATCACCCCGCGCAAGGTGTTGGCCTGCCCGGAAAGGGCGCCCGCCGACTGCGAGACATCGCGCGCCGCCCGTCCGGTATCGCCCGCCGCCGCCGATACCTCGCCGATGACCGCCGACACCCGTTCACTGCCGCCCGACACCACCTCGATGCTGCGGACGATTTCGGCGGTGGCCGCCGACTGTTCCTCGACGGCGGCGGCGATGGCGGCGGAAATGCGGTTGATCTCCCCGATACGCCCGGCAATCCCGGCGATGGCCTCCACCGCCTGCCGGGTGGCCGATTGCACCTCGCCGATCTGGCTGGCGATCTCGTCGGTGGCCTTGCCGGTCTGATTGGCCAGATTTTTCACCTCGCCGGCCACCACGGCGAAGCCCTTGCCGGCCTCGCCGGCCCGCGCCGCCTCGATGGTGGCGTTCAAGGCCAGCAGATTGGTCTGGCTGGCGATATCGCTGATCAGCTTGACCACGTCGCCGATCTTGGCCGAACTGTCGGCCAGACCCCGCACCGTGCTATTGGCCTTTTCGGCCTCTTGCGTGGCCAAACGCGACATATCGCTGGACTGGGCCACCTGCACGCCGATTTCCCGCACCGAGGCCGACAGCTCTCCGGCGGCGTTGACCACGGAACGGGCATTGTCGGTGGTATCGGCGGTAATGGTGATGACTTCGGCGGTCTGGCGGTTGGTCTGATCGGCCGACGACGATGCCGTGGTGGCCGCCGCCGACATCTGATCGGCGGCGGTGGCCACCGCGTTCACCACCTGCAGCACGTCGCGCTCGAACTCGTCGGCGTAGGTCTTCACCGTCTTTTGCGTGAACGTCTTGCCCGAGGCGATGAACACCGAGGCCGACATTTCCAGTTCCAGCAGAAAGGCCTTGTTCAGCGCCGTCACCACCTGCACCAGCTCCTGCGGCTTCTTGCGGTAGAAGGGCGCGATATCCTCGATCAGGGTATTCAGGAAGGTATTGAAAAAAGTGAAGAAATACCGGCAGTCCAGACCGGCGCGCTCGCGGGTTTCGTAGATCTCCACCCCGTGGCGCAGCACATCGTCGCTGATGGCGCCGGCCAGCATCTCTTCGATCCAATGCTTGCGGTGCACCCGCTTGGCCGCCTCCATATCGAGGTTGGCGTAGAATTTTGAGCAGCCGGGCAGGCTTTGGTTCAAGCGCAGACCCGCTTCGATGGCATGATCGATATTCTGTTCGATGATCGGCAGCGCCTGGCGCAACGCCGCCTGCGCGCGCTCATCCAGCCCCATCGAACGCAGACGTTCCACCCGGTCCAGTTCGAACTCCATACGATCCCCCCTTATGTCTTCATCATGTGTGCAAGAGTCCTATCCTAAATTCACGCATCCATAAACTTAGGCTTTAGTCTCGTTTTCGCCACATTCATGCATATCTGCCATGCTGGAAAGCTGGGACGCCACCCGCGCCACCACGCCGGCCCAATCACCGGCCCGCTGCTGGCGGAACAGGCGGGCGGTGGGATACCAGGGGCTGTCGTCGCGCTGCAGCAGCCAGCGCCAGCAGCCGTCGAAGCGCGACAGGATCCACACCGGCCGTCCCAGAGCCCCCGCCAGATGGGCGACCGCCGTATCGACGGTGATCACCAGATCCAGGGCCGTCACCAGGGCGGCGCTGTCGGCGAAATCCCCCACCCCGTCCATCACCTCCAGCGGCCGCCGGGCGGCGGGCAGACGGCGGAGCGCGGCGGCGGCCGGGCCTTTCTGCAGGCTGACGAAGCTGCATCCCGGCACCTCCAGCAGCGGCGCCAGCTGATCCAGCGCCATGCTGCGCCGCCGGTCGGTGGCCGCCGCCAGGGGATCATGCGGGCGGGGATCGCCCGACCATACCAGCCCCACCTTGCGGCCCGGCAAGGCCGCCAGCCGTTGCCGCCAGGCCGCCGCCGCTTCGGGCGCGGCCTTAAGATAGGGCACCGGGGCGGGAATGCTGTCCAGGCTTACCCCCAGCAGGCCGGGCAGGCTCATCAGCGACTGGCGGTAGTCGCAGGGCGGCCAGGGATCGCCCGCCGCCACCACCGCCGCCACGCCGGGCGCCCCGGCCAGCAGGCGCGCCAGCGGACGCGGCACCTCCAGCACCACCCGGGCGCCCCGCCGCGCCACCGCCTCGGCGAAGCGGACGAACTGCAGACTGTCGCCAAAACCCTGTTCGCCGTAGAGCACGATGGTTTTGCCGGCCAGATCCTCACCGGTCCAGGCCGGCTGGGAAAAACACCGCGCCCCGGCCCCGTCCACGCCGCCGGCCAGGCGCCATTCCCGTTCGGCCCAGCCCTCGGCCAGGCGGCCTTGCGCCAGCAGCACCAGCGACAGATTGAAATGGGCCTGGGCAAAGCCTGGATTAAGGGCGATGGCCTGACGGAAGGCGGCCTCGGCCTCGTCGTGGCGGGCCTGCTGCAGCAGCAAAATGCCCAGACTGTTGGCCGCCTCGGCATAAGCGGGATTGAGGGCCAGGGCGCGGCGGGCGTGGGTCTCGCCCTCCTCGGGCGCGCCCAGCTGGCCCAGCACGATGGAAAGATTGCTGTGGCTTTCCGGCAGATCGGGGGCCAGGCGCAGCGAACGGCGCAGGCTGGCGGCGGCGGCGGCGGCATCGCCCAGCGCCGCCTGGGCGATGCCGAGATTGGTCCAGGCGCGGACATGGCCGGGATCGAGCGCCACCGCCTTTTTCCAGCGCTCGGCGGCGGGCCCGGCCCGGCCCGACTGCATCAGCGCCAGCCCCAGATTGAAATGAAGCTCGGCCTCGCCGGGCGCCAGTTTCAGCAGTTTCAGGTAAAGGACCTGGGCCTCGGCCAGCCGCCCGGCCCGATGGTGATCCAGAGCCTCGGCCAACAGGGCGGCGCCCCGGGCCGCCGCCGCCGCCGACAGCGGCTTGCCTTTCGCCGCCATCACACCCGCGTCTGATTCTTGGTGCGGTACATGGCCTGATCGGCGAAGTTCATCAGCTCGCACATATCCTTGGCGTGATCGGGATAAACGCCGATGCCGATGCTGGCCCCCACCGCCATCTCGTGGCCGAACAGCGCCATCGGCGCCGAAACGGCGGCCTTGATCTTGCCGGCCACATCCTCGGCCTCGGCCACGGTGGTCAGCTCTTCCAGCAGCACCATGAACTCATCGCCGCCGACTCGGGACACGGTATCGGTGGCGCGCACCACCTGGCCCATGCGCCGCGCCACCTCCTTCAGCACATCATCGCCGACGGCATGGCCGAAACGGTCGTTGATGGGCTTGAATTTGTCGAGATCGACGAACAGCAGCGCCATTTTGTAATGATGGCGGCGCGACCGCTTGAAGGCCTCTTCGATACGGTCGTCCAGCAGATGGCGGTTGGGCAGGCCGGTCAGGGCATCGTGATGGGCCATATAGAAGATGCGCTCCTCCTCGGCGCGGCGGGCCGAGATATCGCGCACGATGCCGGTGAAGGAGAGATATTCCCCCTGCTGCAGCTCGCGCACCGACATTTCCATGGGAAACTCCTCGCCTCCCTTCTTCTTGCCGGTGAGATGCGCCATCTGGCTTAAAAGCTGCACCCAGTCCTTGGCCGGACGGCCGTCGTCCACCAGGCTGTCGGGCATCAGGGCGCGCAGGGTTTTGCCCAGCACCTCCTCCTTGCTGAAGCCGAAAATATGTTCGGCCGCCGGGTTGAAGGTCTGGATCACGCCGCGCTCGTCCAGGGTGATGATGCCGTCGGCCACGGTGTTGATGATGCCTTCCAGGCGTTGCTCGCGCTGGCGCAGGGCGCGGGCGGCGCGCAGATGCTCCGACATGTCATGGCATTCCACCATGTAGAGGCCATCCTCCAGCGGCGACACCCACATCTGGGCATCGATGTCGTGCTGATCGGCATGCACCAGCTTGATGGAGATGGCCCCCTCCTCCTCGGCGAACACCGCCAGACCGAAATCGGCCAGTTCGGCATAGTCCTTGTGCAGGAACTCGAAGAAGGAGCGGCCACAGAGACCGGCGGGATCGGCGTGACCCAGGCAGGCGGCGCCGGCGCGGTTGATCCAGAGAATCTCGCTGGCGGCGCAGATCATCACCACCGGATGCAGGCGATCCAGCGTTTTGGTCAGCGCCTGCCATGGCGGTTGTGCAATCAGACCGGACGGCATTTGAGCTTGAGTACCCATCCCGTATCCCTGACGTGACACGTCTTGGCACGGCCCCCACGTCAGCAGCGGACCGCATCATCCCAGCAACCACCACAATAGGGGTTCAAGCGCGCTTTTTCCAGCGATTGATGAGGAATTCGTGGCGCCCACAAATACTTGCGGCTATGGTGCCCGGTCTGGCAAGACCCATCACAGGCGACGTTCATGACCGTTCATTTCATCGGTGCCGGGCCCGGCGCCCCCGACCTGATCACCGTCCGCGGGCTGGGATTGATCCGCCGCTGCCCGGTGGTGCTCTACGCCGGATCGCTGGTGCCGCCCGAAATCGTCGCCGAGGCGGCGGCCGGAGCCCGGGTGGTGGATACCGCGCCGCTGGACCTTGACCAGATCATCGCCGAAATCGAACAGGCCCATGCCGCCGGCCTCGACGTGGCCAGGGTGCATTCCGGCGATCCCTCCCTCTACGGCGCCATCGCCGAACAGATGCGCCGCCTCGACGCCCTGTCCATTCCCTATGACGTCACACCGGGCGTGCCGGCCTTCGCCGCCGCCGCCGCCGCGCTCTGCACCGAGCTGACCCTGCCCGACATCAGCCAGACCGTGGTGCTGACCCGCACCGCCGTGCGCGCCTCGTCCATGCCGGAGCACGAGGATCTGGCCACCATCGGCGCCACCCGCGCCACCCTGGCCATCCACCTGTCGGTCAACAATCTGGCCCATGTGGTGCGGGAATTGTCGCCGCTTTACGGCGACGACTGCCCGGTGGTGGTGGCCTATCGGGTGGGCTGGCCCGATCAGGCCTTCCTGCGCGGCACCCTGGCCGATATCCGCGACAAGGTGAAGGCGGCGGGCTATACCCGCACCGCCCTGGTGCTGGTGGGCCGGGTGCTGGATGCCGCCGATTTCACCGACAGCCATCTCTACGCCGCCGGTCACACCCATGTGCTGCGGCCGGGCAAGGCCGAGACGGAAAGGGCTTAATACCGGCCAACCCTTGAAGTGACTCGTTGGCCGGTATCCAGCGAGCATTGAGCGAGCGGCCAAGGCGGCGGATGCCGCCGCCCGTCGAGGGACGATACAACCGGTCAATTCATTGGCCGGTTGGTATAAGAGGGATCATCGCGGCGGAAGCCCTGCGGCAGCACGATGGAGCGCCGCCGCCGCTGCAGCTCCCGGGCATCCTCGGCGCGCAGGGCGGCGCCGGCGTAAACCTGCTTGGCGGCCTCGGCCATCAGCACACCGGCGAAACCGCCGAACCAGCGGCCGCCGAGCTTTTCCCAGGCCGGCGCCGAACGCAGCATCATGCGACTTTGCGCCGGCGGCAGGAACAAGGCCGGCACGGTTTGCAACGGCAGGAACATATTGTCGCGCAGCAGGCGGTTGAGCTGGCTCATGGTATAGGGACGGCCCTGGCCGAACGGCGTGCGGTCGAGCCGGGCCCAGATGCCGCGGCGGTTGGGGGTGATCAGCAGCAGGCGGCCGCCATCATCCAGCACCCGCCAGATTTCCCGCATCATGCCCCTTACATGCTCGGTGGATTCCAGGGCATGCACCACCACCACCCGGTCGACCGAGCGGTCGGGCAGCGGCAGATCGGTTTCCTCGGCCAGGGCGGCCAGACCCGGCGCCCCCGGCGGCCACGACATGACGCCCTGGGCCGAGGGCATCACCGCCAGCACCCGCCCGGCCTCGTCGCGCATGGTTCCCAGATAGGGCGCGGCATAGCCCAGCCCCAGCACCGTCAGCCCCTTGAGATCGGGCCACAGGGCGCGGATATGGCGGCGCAGCACCCGGCGCACCATCTGGCCCAGGCCGCTGTCGTAAAAATCGCGCAGATCGATGACGTCGCTCCACATGCCGCCATCTTCCAGGCCGCCGGAGGGCGGCGCAACAGGGAAATGCATGGAATTCGCCGCCATGCCCGGCTATCGTGGCCCCCTTGGATGAACAGCAAGGATCCGTGCCGCGATGCCCCGCCTCGACATCGATCTGATCCCGGTTCTGCGCGACAACTACATTCATCTGCTGCGCGATCCCGATACCGGCGCCACCGCCGTGGTGGACCCCGCCCAGGCCGAGCCGGTGGAGGCTCTGCTGGCCCGGCGCGGCTGGACCCTGACCCACATCTTCAACACCCACCACCACGACGACCACACCGGCGGCAATCTGCGCCTCAAGGCCGCCACCGGCTGCCGCATCGTCGGCGCCGGGGCCGATGCCCACCGCCTGCCCGGCCTCGATATCCCCCTGGAAGACGGCGACGCCGTGGTCTTCGGCGGCACCACCTTGCGGGCCATCGCCACGCCGGGCCATACCCTGGGCCATCTCTGCTACTGGCTGGCCGAGGATCAGGCCCTGTTCAGCGGCGACACCCTGTTCTCGCTCGGCTGCGGCCGCCTGTTCGAAGGCAGCGCCGCCCAGATGTGGGACTCGCTGTCGCGGCTGGCCGCCCTGCCCGGCGCCACCCGGCTTTACTGCGCCCACGAATATACCCAAAGCAACGCCGCCTTCGCCCGCGGCATCGAGCCCGGCAACGCCGCCCTGGCCGAACGCTGCGCCGAGGTGGAGGCCGCCCGCGCCGCCGGCCTGCCCACCCTGCCTTCGACCCTGGCCCGCGAAACCGCCACCAACCCCTTCCTGCGCGCCGACCATCCCGAGGTCCGCCGGGCCCTGGGCATGGCCGAAGCCCCCGCCGCCGAGGTCTTCGCCGCGCTGCGGCGGCGCAAGGATGTGTTCTGAAACAAGGATTCCGCCGATGAAGCTGCGCTACTCCCCCACCTCGCCCTATGTGCGCAAAGTGGTGATCACCGCCCTGGAAACCGGCCTGGACAGCCGCATCGAGCGGGTGCGCACCAACGCCTGGGATCCCGCCACCGATTTGACCGGCGATAATCCCCTGGGCAAGGTGCCGGCCCTGATCCTGGACGACGGCAGCTGCTTTTACGACAGCCCGGTGATCTGCGAACTGCTGGACAGCCTGCAGGACGGCGCCAAACTGTTTCCCGCCGCCGGCCCGGCCCGCTTCACCGCCCTGCGCCGCCAGGCCCTGGGCGACGGCATCCTCGACGCCGCCCTGCAGGTGGTGATCGAAACCCTGCGCCGCCCCGAGCCCTACCGCTGGAACGGCTGGATCGACCGCCAGAAGGCCGCCATCGCCCGCGCCCTCGACCAGCTGGAGCGCGAGGCCGCCGATCTGGCCGAAAACAGCCTGACCATCGGCGAGATCGCCATCATCGCCGCCCTCGGCTATCTGGATTTCCGCCTGGCCGCCGATCGCTGGCGCGAGGGCCGCCCGGCCCTGGCCGCCTGGTTCGCCGTCCTGGAAAAACGCCCGTCGGTGGCCGCCACACTTCCCAAGGAGTAGGTCGCGCCCCATATGATATTGCAGTGCAACATCCATCACCGCCGGGGGATCGTTCCATGCGCTGGAGAAGCCCGTTCCGTTCCGAACCGCCGCCGCCCGCGCTGCTGGCCGGCCCCTGCGCCCTGGGGCTGCAGGGCGGCGGCGCCCACGGCGCCTTCGCCTGGGGGGTGCTCGACCGCCTGCTGGAGGAGGAGGATTTTCAGCCCGCCGCCGTCAGCGGCGCCAGCGCCGGGGCGGTCAACGCCGTGGCCCTGGCCTGGGGCCTGCTGCAGGGCGGCCGGGCCGGCGCCCGCGAGACCCTGGCCCGGATCTGGTCGGACATCGGCAAGCTGTCGGCCTTCAGCCCCATGGGCCTGCCCGGCGCCGACATGCAGTTCGACCTGATGACGCGGGTGCTGTCGCCCTATCAGTTCAACCCGCTCAATCTCAACCCCTTGCGCGATATCCTGGCCGGGCTGGTGGATTTCGAGCGCCTGCGCCAGGCGGCACCGCTGCCGCTGTTCATCGCCACCACCCATGTGCCCAGCGGCGACGTGCGCATTTTCCGCGAGCATGAGCTGACCCTGGAGGTGCTGATGGCCTCCACCTGCATCCCCTCCATGCATCAGGCGGTGGAAATGGACGGCGAGCCCTATTGGGACGGCGGCTTTTCCGCCAACCCCCCCATTCTGCCCATGGTGCTGGACACCGACTGCCGCGCCCTGCTGGTGGTGAAGCTGACCCCCGACCAGGAAGACGGCGCCCCGGTGGCCGCCCCCGATATTTTCAGCCGCCTGCGCCGCATCCTGTTCAACGCGCCGCTGCAGCGGGAGCTGGACGCCCTGCGCGATATCGGCAAGGCCGCCGCCGAGGGCGGCCGTCCGCCGCCGAAACTGGCGCGGCTGCGCGATCTGGAGGTGCGCACCCTGGCCATCGGCCCGGAGTTCTTCCAGAAACCCAAGGGCTCGGCCCTGGACCCCAAACCGCAGATGCTGGAGCGCCTGTTCCAGGCCGGCCGCGCCAAGGCCCAGACCCTGATCGACAGCCTGGCGGATTGACCGCCCGCCCCCGCCGTCTGCACTATGGCGGGGGACGGAGAAAACGGAACCGGTATGGACAGCATCAATCTTCTTATTCTGATCTGCGCCGGACTGGCGGTGGCCGCCGTCTTCACCAGCATGCTGGCCTTCCGCTTCGGCGCCCCCCTGCTGCTGCTGTTCCTGGGGCTGGGCCTGGCCGCCGGGGTGGACGGCCTGGGCGGCATCGATTTTTCCGATGCCCATAGCGCCTTTCTCATCGGAAGCGCCGCCCTGGCGGTGATTTTGTTCGACAGCGGCTATCACACCAGCCTGAAAAGCTACCGCCAGGCCGCCGCCCCGGCCATTACCCTGGCCACCCTGGGCGTTCTGGTCACCACCGCCCTGGTGGCCCTGCCCGGCCGCTATCTGCTGCATCTGTCCTGGAGCGAGGCGCTGCTGCTGGGCACCATTCTCTCCTCCACCGATGCCGCCGCCCTGTTCTTCCTGCTGCGCACCGGCGGCATCACCATCCGCGACCGCGTGCGCTCCACCCTGGAGGTGGAATCCGGCAGCAACGATCCCATGGCCATCTTCCTCACCCTGACCCTGGTGGCGGCCCTGAGCGGCCAGTCGAGCGGCGGCCCCTGGCAGATCCTGGGCCGCTTCGCCCTGGCCGGCGGCGGCGGCGTGGTGATGGGGCTGCTGGGCGGCTGGCTGATCATCGCCGTGGTCAACCGCCTGCGCCTGGACCCCGGCCTGACACCGGTGGCGGTGATGGGGCTGGCGGCGGCGGTGTTCGGCCTGACCAACCTCATCGGCGGCAGCGGTTTTCTGGCCGCCTATCTGGCCGGACTGCTGGCCGGTAACGCCCGGCTGCAGGGCGGCGGCGGCCTGCGCCGCTTCCAGGACGGCATCACCTGGCTGGCTCAGATCGCCATGTTCGTCACTTTGGGCCTGCTGGCCACTCCCAGCCAGTTTCCCGCCCTTCTGGGCGCCGCCGCCCTGTTGGCCGCCGTGCTCACCTTCGTGGCGCGGCCGTTGGCGGTATTCCTGTGCTTAACGCCGTTCGGGTTCGGCAAGCGCGAGCGGGTGTTCATCGCGTGGGTGGGGCTGCGCGGCGCCGTCTCCATCCTGCTCGGTCTGGTGCCGCTGCTGGAAGGCGTGCCCCAGGCCGGGCGCTTCTTCGATATCGCCTTCCTGGTGGTGGTGGCCTCGCTGCTGGTGCAGGGCTGGACGGTGCGGCCCCTGGCCCGCTGGCTGGGGCTGATCGTGCCCGACAAGGCCGGTCCGGTGGACCGCATGGAGGTGGACCTGCCCGGCCTGGCCGACCGTGAGATGGTGGCCTATGTGCTGCATCCCGACAGCGCCGTGGCCCAGGGCCGGCCGCTGCCGCGCTGGGCCCGGCCCATC
>JAJZGK010000059.1 GCA_021798485.1 Pseudomonadota bacterium | reverse complement strand
GCTGGCTCGCATCGCCGATCATCCCGTTCAGCGGATCGACCAGTTGCTGCCCTGGAACTGGCGGCATCACAACGAGAGTGCCACCGAAGCAGCCTGAGCCGCGTGGCTCACCGGATGCTTACGAAAATTCGCTTCGGCGTCGAGGTGAAGTTGGCTAACTGCTTGGAAAATATGGAGCGGGTGAAGGGAATCGAACCCTCGTCGTAAGCTTGGGAAGCCCATTTTTGCTCATTCAAAATCAATGGCTTGATGAAACAACTATTTAATATCAGTTAGTTATCTTGCACTGACTTGCGCCGAGCTGCATGATTTTTTCGATTGAAGTGTCCCAAATTGTCCCAAGTCGCACTCTTCGTCACCGTCATAAGCCTTCCAAATTTTCGACGTAGCACAACTCAGTGCAATTTTTTTGAGGGACGCTCGCGCTTCGCCGCTATAGTGCCTCAGTAGGTGCTCTCCCAGGCCGGGATAACATGGCGCAGCATGTCGGTCACATATGGGTTCTGCGCTCGCATACAGCGACCTTTCACCTTCCGAACGCCTTGAGCAAGGTTCGGCGACGCAAGAGGTGAAGTGTGTCCGCCGTCCCTCAATTCCTCAGCCGCACCGACGTCCCCCAGCACTATCCCGTATGCCAGCGGGTTGTTGATGAGTGGATTGCCTCGGACGTTCTTCCCGTGATCCGTATCGGAAGGAAGCCCATTCTGCGCTCAATCGACATCGACGCCTATCTGAACTCTCTGATCGCCACCAAGCCCGCAACTCGTCGGGGACGCCCCACCAAGGCGCAACAGGCAGCGAAGCGGGGAAATGAATTTCGGAGGGCGGCATGACGTATTCCGGTGACTACGATAACGGGAGTCTTCAGCTTTCCGGGATTGGAGTTGTCTCCCAGATGCGATATTGAGAATTTCCATTCGCCGCAGACGTCACCCTGTTCCTTGCAAAGCATGAGAGGTGAAATGAAGCGTTTCGTTATTCTTGCAGCCCTAGCCCTCGCCGGCTGCTCCAGCACAGTCAGCGATCTGAAGAGCAAGCCTCCCGAAGTTCTGCACAGTCAGACCGACTACGAGACCGCTTATAGGCATATGAGTCGGTTAGCTCGCGACTGCGATGCCGGCGCGTTTTTGCTGACGGAGTTCGGAGTTGATGCTGATCTATACCCCAGCAGTCAGACCGCCGAGATCACCATTTGGATGAACAACCCGGCTCGCGTCACCATGGCTTACGCTGAGATCAGTAAGGAGGGCTCTGGCAGTCTCGTCCGGCTCTGGCAGGTTAACAAGGCCGGACGAGACTTGAAGCGAGCCCTGGCCGGCAAGACGACCTGTTCGGATTAATCGTTCCCCTGGCAGCGTCCGCCATCGGATAGTCCATTTCTAAAATGAAAGGGGCCGAAAACACCGGCCCCTTTCATTTTGGCGCTTGCGTAACAACTCAATATGGACGTATAAAGATGTTACGGCAACGGAGGCCACAATGAAGCAGATCATCTCTTACGTTCGCGTCTCATCGCAGCAACAAGGCAAAAGCGGCCTGGGCATCGAGGCTCAACAGAAGGCCAACGCCCGGTTCGCCGACGACAACGGGTTTGAGGTGGTGGCGGAGTTCATCGAGATTGAGACGGGCAAAGGTGCCGATGCGCTGGACCGTCGCCCACAACTTGCCGCCGCCCTGGCGCAAGCCCGCAAGCTGGGCTGCCCGGTTCTGGTGGCGAAGCTGGACCGACTGAGCCGCGACGTTCACTTTGTTTCTGGCCTCATGGCGCACCGCGTGCCGTTCATCGTCGCCGAACTTGGCGCGGATGCTGATAGCTTCATGCTGCATTTGTATGCGGCTCTTGCCGAGAAAGAGCGCAATCTGATCGCCGAGCGCACCCGCGTTGCTCTTGCTGCTGCGAAAGACCGCGGGGTAACGCTGGGAAACCGCACGAACCTTGCTGAAGCTCAAGCCAAGGGCCGGACGGTCCAGGCCGTTGCCGCTGATCATCACGCGGCCAACGTGATCGCCATTATTGAGCAGGTGAAACGCGCTGGGGCAACCGGCCTGCGCCAGATTGCGGAAGCCCTAAACGCACGCGGCGTCCGCACTGCACGCGGCGGAGACTGGCACGCACAAACTGTTAAGCGAGTGCTTGACCGCGCCGCCTGATCAACACCACATCAACAAGTCACCTCGCCACAACGCCCGGCTTTCGCCGGGCGTTTTTGTTTGTGCGCTGATCGTCACTCATGTCCCTCAAATTGGAAGAATTGAAAGGGACACAATGAGGATAAAGCGACGGGTTCGACGGATATATATAAGACAGAATAAGCAAATAGTGTCCTACAAACCGAAGTCTTAGAAATGTAGGCGTGCCGCGAAGGGGGTCCATTTAACATAATCCGCATTTTTTCGACTATACTTACATGTAAAGTTGAGAAAATTACCTGTTTATGATTTTAAAACTGACGAATTCGCTATATAATAGTGCCTCAACATCATCGAGAGGCATGAATGAGCACTGACCCCGAATGGGCAAACCTGAACTTCAAGGTTGATCCCGCATTTCATTATGAATTCCGCCGTCTGGCTGCTCATCACGGCATCAGCGGCGTGGCCCTGCTGCGTATGGCCGTGCGCGAATGGCGCGAAAACCACGGCGGCCCGGCCCCGGTTCAGAACCGCTTTGCCGCTGGGGAGGCTGCCCATGTCTAGCCGCCTGCTGAATGCCGCTGAAGCCGCCGCCTACCTTCAGCGCAAGCTGCCGGTGGGTCTGTCAGCCCCTAGCCTATTGTCCGAAGGCCGCCGCACTGACCGCACTCCAACCGTTCGGCCTGCCCCTTTCATCAAGCACGGCGGCAGGGTCTATTACGCTCGCCACGACCTGGACGAACTGGCCTTTCGAGTTCACGAAAGTCGCCAGCGCCCGACCGAAGCCGTTCCCCTGACGAAGCCCGCACCTGTCCGGCCTGAAATGGGTGTGACCACCACCAAGGGCGGCGCAATCCTCTTGGCGCTGGGCGACAACGCCTTTGTGCGCCTCAGTGCCACCAGCGCCCGTAAGCTGGCCGAACGACTCATGGTGGAAGCGGCCAACGCCGACCGCCGGAAGGGGGTGGCGTGATGACCTGGATCACCGCCGTCATGTCGCCCGAACAGGTTGCCGCCGAACCCTTTGGGCACGATGAAGAGGACCGCCTGGAACTGGACGGCGGCCATGTGGTGACGTTGGGCACCCGGCCCGATGGCTCCCCGGCTGTCAGGGTCGAAGGGCCGGGTTTCGCCATCATGGGCGTTTGGGACGAGGCGGCATGATGGGTGAGACGGTCAACCTCATCGTCATCTACAACCCCCTCGACACCTCCGACCGGGCGCTTGAAAAGCTGGTCTGGTTCCACAAGAAGCCGCTTTCCGAATATCTGGACGGGTTGCCCGATGAGGTGACGTGGGCGGTTTGCGTCAACGCGCAGCCGATTGAACAGCACCTCTGGTCCGAAACCTATCTGGCACCTGATGATTACCTCACCATCATGCCGATTCCCGAAGGCGGTGGCGGTGGTGGTAAGGGTGTTATGCGCATCGCCGCGATGATCGTTGTTGCCATTGCCGCTGTCTACACGGGCGGCGCGGCTGCGGCTGCGTATACTGGCTACGCCGACGCTGCCGCTGCCGCCGCCAATGGGGCAGGTGCCGCGTTTACCGCTGTTTCGGTTGGCGTGGGCGCAGTGGTGACCCCGGCCAGTTCCTTCACCATTGCCCTGCTTCCGAAGGGATTTCCCGAATGACGATTCTCAATGCGACCCTGACCGACACCACCTTCATTCTGAGCCAGGACGAAGCGCACGTTACCCCCGGCGGCGCTTTTGTCGCCCATGCACCGAAGGTCATCACCAGCCCGGCCCGCCGCTATATCGCCGGATCGGCGGGCAATGTCTCGTTTTCCGGGGCGCTGGGAACGCTCTTGGACCGCCTGCCGGTTCTCAACGCGGATCGGATCGGCGCTGAACTGCGCGTTCTGCCTGACGCCCACCCGGATCAGCTTGCCGTTGTCGGGTGGTGGTGTGACGCCTCCGCCCGTCCAGTCGCCTACGCCTTCCAGGCACAGAACGGTTTTACGCCTGTGCCGCTGGAAGCCGGACGCGGCCACGTCATCAGCCCCGCCGAAGCCTGGATTGAAGACCACGCCGGAATGCTGAAGGCGTCACAAGCCGCCGTGCTGGGCAACCAGACGGAAGCCTTCCACGTTCGCCTCGCCAGGGCGCAGAAGGAAGCGGCAAAGCGCGGCCTGATCAACAAGCCGGGCTGGCGTCCTCATTCCATCGGTGGCCGCCTGCACATTGCCCGCCTGGATCGCCAGGGCGTGATCGCCAATGCTGTGCCGGTATTCGGTCCTGAAGGGTTCACCAGCGTCGGCGACGTTCTGGCGGCGCGTTGGGTGCGGCATCCTGCCGCCGCCTGATCGCGCTGGGCAACAGCCCGCCTCGGAGATATAAAAAGGACCGCACGGCGGCAACCGGCGGTCCTGGACAACGGAGATACACGCGGAGCATTTCGGAAAGGGTCCATGTGTGTCTACAAGTGTAGTTAATTTCTCTGCACCCCGCAAGCGGGGGCGTCCGCGAAAGGCCCAGCCGGGTATTTATTTTGACATTTTGGTCAAAAACGGCGGCCTAAAAACGCTGCGCGATGATCGCTTAACTCTCTGGACGGCAAAGGCTTTTGGCCTTCTCGGCAATCCCTGCACTGGTGCCCGTCCAGTATATTGCGACACCCCCTACACCCCCAGGAACACGAAGCCATTCATGTTCATCAAGACCTTCCGGCCTTGGAGCCGATGCGGCGTGATGCTCCGGGCTGCCTATCTGAACATGGCCCTTGCCAGTGCAGATGATGGAACATTGGCCTACGCAATCACCCTCCGGCTGGGAGAGGATCAGATCAAGACGGCGATGGGAAAGGGACGCGGGGCGCTGGACAATCTGCGTCGCGAGATCATCCGCCGCCTGGAAGCGGCTTTGAACAGGACGCCGGATTTCTGGCTGGCGGTGGAAACCTTCGACCCCAGCGGACGAGATTTGCACCTTCACGGCGCTGTAGGGCTGTTTCCCAGCGAGGAAAGGACCGCCAGGGAGGTTCTCAAGGGCTTCAGTCGATACGGCCTGGGAACTGCGGCGCGTGGCCGTGCGCTGGACGTGCGGCGGCGGAGAAAGCCAGACGTTGACCTGATTGATGTAGACGACCATGAGGCCGATCTGCTGAAGCGTGAGCACGGCGGCATTCTGCCCCAGATCGATGACCCGCGCCGGTATCCCGGCCCCGCCCGCGACGCCTGGGAGCACCGTCACCGGCACCTTCATTCGGCTTGGCGCTGGGGAGCCTATGCCCTGAAGGACGCCCATCGTGTTGCTGACATCACCGGCAAGGCCCCTCTGACAGAGAACAGCAATCTACTGAACCGCGCCCAAGCTCTTTACGAACATCACCGGCAGATCATGCGGCAACATGTCGCCAACATCAGAAGGCGGTAAATTTCCGCCGCGTCGCTGAAGATCGACCGAAGCCAAAAATCACTTACGCCTCAAAACCAGAAAAATAAGCGCCCGGTGATTCGGTCTTTCCGCGGAAATGTGATGAATATCATCAAAACATCAATGCCATGGTAGGTGTTCATATAAGTCATCACTGACTTACAATCGACATCATTGCACGTCATTCATGTTGACGACAACGCGAGAACGAAACAAAAAAGGCGAAGTTGTTCATTTGGAGAAGTCGCCATGTCTGACGTTACGCCGATTGATGAAACCTTGGCCGCCGAGTTGATTTCCGAAATGCGGGTTCTCAACTTCCGTGACCTGGGAGAGACCCTCATTCACGAAGGAATGCACCGGCACCGGGGCCGCATTTCGGTCATGATGAATGCCCTGGGCTCGTGCTTCCTGATCAAGCACCCTTACATCTCTCGCCCGATTGCCGCGTGATTGCCGCAATCCCGTTTTAGAGTCCAACCATGCCCCTTGATGATCGCCAGCGCCACACACGCCACCCAACCCACCTTTGCCCGTCCTGGGGCTTCCTGGCGGGTTTGGCGCTGGCTATCATCTGCACGGCCCCAGCCCTGGCAGATGAAGACGACCAACCCGGCACCGACACCGAGCACACCTACTACGTCGAGCGCGACGCCAAAGGCAACCGCACCGGCACCATTGAGGAAGAGACGCCCGGCTACTTGGTCCAGCGCGACAACAAGGGCACCCGCACCGGCACCATCCAGTGCGACGGCATCACCGATCAGTGCGTGACCTATGACACTAAAGGGCGGCGGACGGGTAGTGTCGAGCGGCAGTAGCCGAAGCCACCCACGTTCTCGGATGGTGTCACCCCTTCCGGTTCAGTTTGCCGCCCCGCAGCCGCGCCCCGAGACGATCCGCCCGCAGATGCGTGTATCGCGCTAGCATTTCGGGCCGCAGGTGCCCGCTGATCGCCATGATTTCATGGTCGCGAAGGTCAGTGTGCTCGAAGAGGCGACTGATTGCCTCATGTCGCAGGTCGTGCCATCGCAGGTCCGGGAAGGCTTCCTCGGTCGCTGTATCCCGGAAAGCATGGGCGATGCCGCGCCCCGTCTCGACGGGCAGAACGCCCCCGCTCTTCTTCGGTTCCAACATGCGAAAGGCGACAATGGCGCGAGGCGATAACGGGACACGACGGGGCTTGTCGTTCTTGGTTTTCGGCAGGTCGCAGTGGGGATACTGAGCGTCGAGCTTTACGCGGTCCCAGGTCAGACCGGAAAGCTCGCCCTGCCTCATGCAGGTTTCCAGGGCAATGACGATGGCGGGGCGAAGCCAGGGGCGCGATGACAGTCGGGCCGCGTTCAGCAAGCGCCATTCCTCACCTTCGAGCAATCGCCTGTTGCGGCCATCCGGCAGGCCGGGGCGCACATCTTCCACCACCGGGTTGTTGATGGTCTGATCGTGGGCAAGACTCCACTTCTTGAACACCTGGGAAAGCACGTTGAGCCGGTGGATAACGGTTTGCGCCGAGCACTCAGCCTCTTCCCCACCGCCATCTTCGTCCAGCACTTCACGCCGCCACCTGATCATGTCGGCTGGCCGCAGGCTCAACAAGGACCACGAGGCGAATTCGGTGGACTGCCAATAGCGGAGCTTGGAGAGTTTGTTCTTCGTGTCGGGCTTGCTGGGGTCAAGGCTTTCGCTGAACCATGTGCAGGCTTGGGACAAAGTTGTGTCCCGCGCCGCTCGTCGGTCCTGATACTCGTCACCGGAGACCTTGCCCTCGGTGATCCGCGCCCATTCTTCGGCGGCGCTCTTGCTCTCGAAGGTTCTGGTCTCGGTCACGCCCTTGCGGCGGATTTTCACCCGGAATTGCAGGGGGCCGCGCTGTTCAATGGTCGCCATCGGGAACACCTCGGGACAAGTCAAATGTCCCAATTTGTCCCAGAAAAACGGCTTTTTGTCGAGCGCCCTGCGCTAAGTGCTTGATTTTGTTGGAGCGGGTGAAGGGAATCGAACCCTCGTCGTAAGCTTGGGAAGCTTCTGCTCTACCATTGAGCTACACCCGCATCGCGCGGCCCGCCGGCGGCGGGGCCGGTGGGAAGAGGCCGATATATAAGGCAAAAGGGCCGCGTCTGTAAAGACGCGGCCCGAGGCTTTTTTGCGAATTTCGCGATCAGCCGACGATATGGTAGCCGGCATCCACGAACAGGGTGGTGCCGGTGATGGTTTTCGAGCCTTCGCCGGCCAGGAAGGCGGCCACCGAGCCGCAATCCTCGATGCCCACCAGCTGATGCTGCGGGGCGCGGGCGGCGGCGGATTCCAGCAGTTCGTCGAAATGGTCGATGCCAGAGGCGGCGCGGGTTTTCAGCGGGCCGGGCGAGATGGCGTTGACGCGAATGCCCTTCTGCCCCAGTTCGCTGGCCATGTATTTCACGGTCATTTCCAGGGCGGCCTTCACCGGGCCCATCATGTTGTAATGTTCCACCACCTTGCGGCCGCCGTAGTAGGATACCGTCATCAGGCTGCCGCCCTGGTCCATCAGCGGTTCGGCCAGTTTGGCCAGGCGGATGAAGGAGTGGCAGGAAATATCCATGGCGGTGGTGAAACCGGCCGAAGAGCAATCCACCACGCGGCCGTGCAGATCATCCTTGGGCGCGAAGGCGATGGAATGCAGGGCGAAATCCAGCCGCCCCCAGGTTTTTTCGATCTGGGCGAACACCGATTCCAGCTGGCCTTCAACGGCCACGTCCAGCGGCAGGAACAGCTCGGCGCCCAGATCCTCGGCCAGCGGGCGCACCCACTTTTCGGCCTTTTCGTTCAGGTAGGTCACGGCCAGCTCGGCGCCCTGCTCGCGCATGGCCTTGGCGCAGCCATAGGCGATGGACTGATCATTGGCGATGCCCACAACCAGGCCCTTTTTGCCCTTCAACGAGAACGTATCGCTCACGGTTTATCCCTCCTGCTGTCCGGCCTTGAAACGGCCCGAGAAACGCGATGGTGCAGTGCACACTAGGCCGGAACCGGGAAGGCGGCAAGGCGCGCAGGGGAAAAACATCGAATTTTAATGAGTCTGTTATACGTTTGGGCGGCGCGCCGCCTACAGCAGTTTGGCCAGCACCGGCGCCACCAGCACGTTGACCAGGCCCACCAGCACCATGATCAGCCCGGCCACCGTGCCTTCCTCGCGGCCGATGCCGTGCGCCTTGGCCACGCCGGCGCCGTGCGCCCCCATGCCGAACAGGGCGCCCCGCGCCAGGGCCGAGCGCAGCGGCAGCACCGCCAGGATCACCTCGCCCACCATGGCGCCAAACACCCCGGTGATCACCACGAACACCGCCGTCAGATCGGGCAGGCCGCCGATCTCGCCGGACACGGTCATGGCGAAGGGCGTGCTCATGGAGCGGGGCAGCAGGCTTAGGCGCAATTGCGGATCCAGCCCCAGGGCCTGGGCCATCAGCCAGGCGGTGAGCATGGCGGTCACGCTGCCCACCAGCACCCCGGCCAGCAGCACCGGCCAGGCGCGGCGGATCAGGGCGCGCTGTTCCCAGATGGGCACGGCGAAGGCCACCGTGGCCGGCCCCAGCAGGCTGACCAGCCAATGGGTGCCGGCGATATAGGCGCGGTAGCTTTCATGCAGGGCCAGGGCCAGGGCAATCAGCCCCAGCGGCGCCAGCACCAGCGGCGACGACCACCAGCGCCCCAAACGGTGGTGCAGCCGTTTGGCCAGGAAATAGCCCAGAATGGTGACGGCCGACCAGAACACGGCCGGCAGCAGGGCGGCGATCATGGCCCTACCGCTCCAGACAGCGGAAGCAAAGCTCCACCACCACGGCGGTTACCGCCATCACCACGATGGTGCCGCAGGCGATCACCGCCAGCAGCTTGAGCCCCAGCAGGCCCAGAAATTCGCGGTGGTTCAGCACCGCCAGCACGGCGGGCACGAAAAACAGCAGCATATCGGCCAGCAGCCAGTTGGCGCCGTGCCGCAGCGAGGCCTGGCTGACGCGGCCGCTGGCCAGCAAGGCCAGGGCCAGGGCCAAACCGACGATGGCCCCCGGCACCGGCAAGGCCAGATGCTGCGAGAGCTGACAGCCCGCCCACCACAGCCCCAGCATCAGCCCCACCTGGGCCAGGCGGCTGGAGCGCACGAAACGGCGCAGCGGCAGGGTGAAACCGCGGGCCTGGGAAAAATGCATCGACATCATGGGAGGGACTATATTCCCGGCCACATTAGTCGTAAAATGAATAGACTTCATAGTGTATAGTCTTGATTGGAATAGATATGGATCTGCGCACCTTGCGGGCTTTTGTCGAGGTGGTGCGCCAGGGCGGCTTCACCCAGGCCGGGCGCACCCTGTTCGCCACCCAATCCACCGTCAGCAAGGCGGTGAAGCAGCTGGAAGAGGAACTGGGCCTGCCGCTGCTGGACCGCGTGGGCCACGACAGCCACCTGACGGCGGCGGGCGAAATCGTTTACCGCCGCGCCGTGACCATGCTGGCCGAACGCCAGGACCTGGTGCGCGAGCTGAACGAATTCCGCGGCCTGGAAAAGGGCCTGCTGCGCTTGGGCTTGCCCGCCGTCGGCTCCAACACCCTGTTCGCGCCGCTGTTCGCCGTGTTCCGCATCCGCCATCCCGCCATCGAGATCCGCCTGGTGGAGCAGGGCAGCCAGCGCCTGGAGGAACTGCTGCTGGCCCGCGAGCTGGACATGGCCGCCACCCTGCTGCCGGCCAGCGATCAGTTCGACAGCCTGGAAATCCGCTGCGAACCCCTGGATCTGCTGGTGGCCGCCAATCATCCCCTGGCGGCGCGCCCCAGCGTGGCCCTGGCCGAACTGGCCGACCAGCCCTTCATCCTGTTCGGCGAGGGCTTCGCCCTTAACCCCATCATCCTCGATGCCTGCCGCGGCCAGGGCTTCACCCCCGCCGTCACCGCCCGCTCCAGCCAGATCGAATTCATCATCCAACTGGTGGCCGGGGGCCTGGGCATCGGCTTTCTGCCGCGCATGATCGCCGCCAACCGCCAGGCCGAGGGCATCCGCAACATCCCCCTGCGCGCCCCGGCCATCGATTGGCGCATCGCCCTGGTCTGGCGCAAAAACAGCCATCTGTCCCCCGCCGCCCAGGCCTGGCTGGATCTGGCGCGGGAAAATATCCCTCTCGGATAATCCTTCCGCATCCTTGCCTTTGGATGTATGCATATTATATGCATGCTTATGATTAACACGCCGACCATTATCGACCCCACCTTCGGCTATCTGGTCAGCGATGTGGCCCGGCAGCTGCGCAAAACCTTCAACCACCGCGCCCGCCGTATCGGGCTGTCGCTGGCGCAATGCCGGGCGCTGCTGTACGTGGCCCGGCAGGAGGGCCTCAATCAGGCCCGGCTGGCCGAGCTGCTGGAGGTGCAGCCCATCACCCTGGCCCGCCTGCTCGACCGCATGGAGGCCGCCGGCTGGCTGGAACGCCGCGCCGACGACAGCGACCGCCGCGTGCGCCGCCTGTTCCTGTGCGACAAGGCCCTGCCCCTGCTCGATCAGATCCAGGATCTGTCGGCCGAGGTGCGGGCCGAGGCCCTGAGCGGCCTGGCCGCCGCCGATCAGTCGGTGCTGATGACGCTGCTGAAACAGGTTCACTGCAATCTTTCCCGGCAGGAACGGGCCGAAGATCTGCCCGCCGCCTTTTCCCAGGATCATTCCGATGACTGCGCATCCTAAATCCCCCTCCCCCCGCGATCCGCGCCAGCGGCTGCGCCTGATCCTGATGGCCGGCGTGCCCGCCGCCGCCCTGCTGGCCGGCGGCCTGCTGTATTTGAGCGGCGGCCGCTACGTCTCCACCGACGACGCCTATCTGCAAACCGCCCGCGTGGCGGTCAGCTGCGACGTGCCCGGCCGCGTGGTGGAGATCGACGTGCACGACAACCAGACGGTGAAGAGGGGCCAGGTGCTGTTCCGGCTGGATCCGCGCCCCTTCCGCATCGCCGTCGAGCAGGCCCGCGCCAGCCTGGCCGCCGCCCGCCTCAAGGTGCGGGCCGCCCAGGCGGTGTATCGCCAGCATCAGGCCGATCAGGCCGCCGCCGCCGACACCCTGGCCTATGCCGAGCGCGAACTGGCCCGGCAGAAGCGTCTGCTGGGGCTGGATGTGGCCTCGCACGCCCAATATGATCAGGCCCTGCACGTCCAGCAGACCGCCCGCCAGCAGGTGGCCGCCGCCCAGGCCGGCATCGCCGCCAGCCTGGCCGATCTGGGCGGCCGCCCCGATGGCGCCATCGACGATCATCCCCTGGTGCAGCAGGCCCAGGCCGCGCTCGACAAGGCCCTGCTCAACCTCTCCTACACCACGGTCACGGCGCCCGAAAACGGCATGGTGACCAAGGTGGACCAACTGCAGGCCGGCGACTATGTCACCACCGCCCAGCCGCTGTTCGCCCTGATCTCCACCGCCCATCCCTGGATCGAGGCCAATTTCAAGGAAACCGAGCTGACGCACATGCGGCCCGGCCAGGCGGCCACCGTCAGCATCGACACCTACCCCGACCGGGTCTTCCATGCTCATGTGGCCTCGCTGTCGCCGGGCACCGGCTCGTCCTTCGCCCTGCTGCCGGCCGAGAACGCCACCGGCAACTGGGTGAAGGTGGTGCAGCGCCTGCCGGTGCGGCTGGAAATCGACAATCCGCCTAAAAACGCCCCGTTAAGCGCCGGCATGAGCGCCGATGTGGAGGTGGATACCGGGCATAGCCGCTCGCTGAGCGGGCTCATATCCCAGGCCTTCGCCGCTCCGGCGGACACCAGGGAGTAAAGGCCCGCCGCCATGCAAAGCCCCCATCCCGCCCCCGCCGATCTTACGCCCGGCCAGCGCCGCCTCATCACCCTGTCCATCATGCTGGCCACGGTGATGCAGGCCCTGGACACCACCATCGCCAACGTGGCCCTGCCCCATATCCAGGGCAGCCTGTCGGCGGCGGCCGATCAGATCACCTGGGTGCTCACCTCCTATATCGTTGCGGCGGCCATCGCCACGCCGCTCACCGGCTGGCTGGCCGGGCGCTACGGCCGCAAAAAGGTGTTCCTGATCTCGGTGGCCGGCTTCACCGTGGCCTCGGCCCTCTGCGGCATGGCCGGCTCGCTGGGGCAGATCGTGCTGTTCCGCCTGCTGCAGGGCCTGTGCGGCGCCGCCCTGGTGCCGCTGTCGCAGGCGGTGCTGCTGGATATCAACCCGCCGGAAAAGCATGGCTCGGCCATGGCGGTGTGGGGGGCGGGCATCATGGTGGGGCCGATCCTGGGCCCGGCCCTGGGCGGCTGGCTGACCGACAATTACAACTGGCGCTGGGTGTTCTACATCAATCTGCCGGTGGGCATTCTGGCCTTTCTCGGCATCGCCGCCTTCATCCACGAGCATCGCCGCGACGAACCGCTGCCCTTCGATTTCTTCGGCTTCGGCACCCTCAGCCTGGGGGTGGGCGCCCTGCAGATGCTGCTGGACCGCGGCGAGCTCAAGGGCTGGTTCGGCTCCAACGAGATCTGGATCGAGGCCATCCTCTCGCTGCTGGGCTTCTACCTGTTCATCGTGCATACCGCCACCAGCCGCCACATCACCTTCCTGAACCGCACCCTGCTCAAAGACCGCAATTTCGTCACCGGGGTGATCTTCATCTTCTTCGTCGGCATCATCCTTTACGCCACCCTGGCCCTGCTGCCGCCCATGCTGCAGGGGCTGTTCGCCTACCCCGTCACCACCACCGGCCTGGTCACGGCGCCGCGCGGCCTGGGCACCATGATCGCCATGATCCTGGTGGGGCGCATGCTGGGCAAGGTCAACATCCGGCTGATCCTGTTCGGCGGACTTTCCATGACCGCCTTCTCCCTGTGGCAGATGACCCGCTTCGATCTTTCCATGGGCATGGCCCCGGTGATCATTTCCGGGCTGTCGCAGGGCTTCGGGCTGGGCTTCGTGTTTGTGCCCTTGAGCACCGTCAGCTTCGCCACCATCGCCCACCACCTGCGGACCGACGGCACCGCCATCTTCAGCCTGATGCGCAATATCGGCAGCAGCATCGGCATCTCCATCGTCGAGGCGCTGCTCACCGAGAACACCCAGGTGTCCCACGCCAATCTGGTGGAGCATCTGCGCCCCGACAATCCCCTGGCCTGGCCGCTGCATCTGCTGTCGGCCACCACCGGCCAATGGGCGGCGCTGAATGCCGAGATCACCCGCCAGGCCGCCATGGTCGCCTATCTCGACGACTTCCACCTGATGATGGTCATCGTTCTGGTGGTCATGCCCATGCTGCTTTTGATGAAAAACGGCAAACGCCCGGTCGCGGCCGAAACCGTGCCGCTGGACTGATTTTGCAAGGACTCCCCCCCATGCCCGCCCTTCTTCGCCGCGCCCTGCGCTCCCTGCCGCCGCTGGCCCTGGCCGCCGGTCTGGCCGCCTGCACCGCCGGCCCCGATTTCCGCCCGCCGCCCGCGCCCCCCCAGCAGGG
>JAJZGK010000292.1 GCA_021798485.1 Pseudomonadota bacterium | reverse complement strand
CGCAGCTCCGCCTTCGACGCGGCGGCGGCCAGGGCGGCGCGGGCCTGGGCCAGGGCGGCGTTCCGCCTGTCGCAGCGCAGGCTCAGCAGCGGCTGGCCGCGGCGGACCCGATCGCCGGGCTTGGCCGAAATCCGCGCCACCCGGCTGCGGAAGGGGCTGTCGAGGATGACCTGATGCACAGACGTCAACCGGGCGGGCAAGCCGGTGTCGGGGACGGGGTTCGGGGCGGCGGCCAGGGCGGCCAGGGGAAACAGCAGCGCGGCGGCCAGACTGGCCAAACGGAAACGGATCATCCTTGGTCCTTGGCAATGGAGACGGGGAGGGGCGCGGGGAAAAGAAACCGCCAGGTGAGGCGGGCGGTGAGCAGGCCCAGGCCCAAACCGGCCTCGATGTCGCTCAGCCAGTGATAATCGGCGCCCAGCAGGCCGATGCACACCAGCAGCACCGGCAGCGGCCACACCAGCCGCCAGCGGGGGGCGGCCCGCCACAGCGCCGCCATGGGGGCGCTGATGGCGGTGGCGTGGCCCGAGGGGAAGGAACTCCAGCCCCGGCCGCCATGCAGGGGCGAAAAGGTAAAGACGCCGTTGGCGATCCACGAGGGATTATGTTCGATCCAGGTTTCCGGCCAGGTGCGGCCGCACAGATATTTGAGCTGTTCCTTGAAGGCCAGGGCGATCAGGGTGGCCAGGGCGGCGGCCAGCACGGCGCGCCAGCGGGGCGCCAGCGGAGCGGGGCGGCGCCAGGCCAGCAGTATCAGGGCCAGGCAGGCCAGCGGCGCCGGCAGATCGGCCAGCCGGGTCAGGCCGCGGAACAGGCCGTGGCTGTCGGGGTGCTGGTGCAGCCAGGTGGCCAGCGGCCGGTCGGCCCACCGCAGAGTGGCCAGGATCAGGGCGATCCACAGGGCGGGCAGCAGAAAAGGGCGGAGGCGGGGCATGGAAGGCTCTGTCCAGACGGGGCGGAAATAAAAAAGCCAGCCCGCAGGCTGGCATTTTTTGGAAACGCGAGTCAAATGAACAGAGGGCTTTCTTTAGCGCACGAACACCTGAACTTCGCCGTCGCTGGCGGTGGCGCTGCTGGCCTGCGACAGGCGCAGGCGGTCGGAGGGCAGGCCCATCTGGGTCAGCGAGCGGGCCACCGACTGGGCATTGCGCACGGCGGCGGTTTCGCCCAGGGCGGCGGTGCCGGGCGGGCCTTCGGTGGGGGTCATGGCCACCACTTCGAACACGGCGCCGGGGCGGCGGCTCAAGGCCCCCTTCACGGCGGTGTAGAGGGCATCTTCATAATGGACGTTGGGGCGGTCGAAATGGATCACCACCAGCGGCCGATCGATGGAGGAGGACACCGGCGAGGCCGAGAAGGGCGAAACCGGGGCGATATCGGCGCGGATCGGGGTCAGCGAGGTGCCGTAGAGCTGGCCGTTTTTCACCGACACCGCCAGGGTGTTGAGGTTCAGGCGCTCGTTGGTCAGATACTGCTGCTGGCGCTGGGAATCGGCGGAAAGCTCGGTCAGCAGCCGCTGGATCAGGATGGTGGTGCCGTTGGCGTCGTCTTCCAGGATGCGCAGCTGGCGGTGATCCTCGTCGACGGCGCCCGACAGCGAGCGGGCGGCGCGGATGGATTCCAGCAGATAGGCCGCCATGCCCGAGGTGTTCGCCACGTCGGAGGTCAGGCGGTTCATGCCGAGCACATCTTCGTTGATGCGGTCCAACTCGCCCTCGGCCTCGTTCCACTGCTGCACCAGGATCGGATTGCCGGGCGTGGTGCCCACCTGCAGGCGGGCCTCGATGGCGGCGACGGTGCCGTGGAAGCGCTCGGAATCCTGCACGGTCTGGGCGCGGATCTGCTGCAGGCGGTCGTTCTGGCCGCTCAAGGTCGATTTCAGCTTGTTCAGGTCGCCGCGCAGGCTTTCCACCTTGGTGCCGACAAAGGTGCCGGTCGAGGCGCCGCCCGAAGAGTCGGTGGCCAGCGGCGACGTGGTGACGTCGGGCTGGGCGGCCACCGGCGCCGCGCTGCTGGCCGTGGCGGTCCCGGTGGGGGACACGGCGGGGAACAGGGCCTCATCGACGAAAGAACATCCGCCAAGAAGCAAAGCCGCGGCCAACGCGGCAGTGTGGGTCATACGAAAGGCCATCGGGCAGGGCACCTTGACTCGCGAGTTATTGTCGATGTGGCCGGTTGGGGTGTGAAGCGCTTCAAACCGTAAAATTTGCTCCCCCGGCAAATCACCGCGGAGTGTACCCAAAGCCCGTTCCTGCCACAAGCCGCTTTCACCATTGATTCGATGGGGGGAATTGTTGAGGATTCGCCCACAGGGCCGGGATGGGGCAAAAAATTTTATGAAGGTGTAAAAAACCTCTTGCCCAGCCGGGGGGGAATCCGTATGTTCCGGGGCCTCGACGGCGGCCTCCTGGTGAGGACGTCGTGGCTGAAAAGCGCCCGTAGCTCAATTGGATAGAGCACCAGACTACGAATCTGGGGGTTGGAAGTTCGAGTCTTTCCGGGCGCGCCAGTAAAGGCCTTGGGGTTATCCCCCAAGGCCTTTGCCAATTCGGTCTCTTGAATAGGGCGCCCGTAGCTCAATTGGATAGAGCACCAGACTACGAATCTGGGGGTTGGAAGTTCGAGTCTTTCCGGGCGCGCCATTTTTCCCTGCTGCAACGCATCGGTGCGGTTTCGTGCTAGAGTGGCGGTTTCTGATGATCCGCCGCGGGGGATGCCCGGCATGGTGCCGTTTTTTCCGCGTTTCCTGTTCAGACGATGGACGCGGGCCCTGCTGGCCCGCCGCGCTGGCCGCCCTCTGTCCGCCGCCTTATCCGCCGTGGCGGCGGATGGGTGGGGGATCAGCCTCGGCGCGGCGGGGGCGGCGCGGCAAAGCCTGGCCTGGAAGGCCATCGACATCATCGCCATCCGCATCGAGGAGGACATGCTGCCCGCGCCCGTCTGGTATATCGGCAACGCCGCGACGCTGCTGCGCATTTCCAACACGGCCGATGGTTTGACGGCGCTGTTCGACGGCGGCTTCGCGCGCCATCTCGCCGGATACGAGGCCGGGGCGGCGGGGGCCGTCATCGCCGCGGCCATGGCACGGCTGTCCGGTTTAATTTTCTGAACTGAGCGCACGGTGTTGATTCTACGCGTGTTCCAGATGTTGACGCATCTACCGGACACGAAAACGGAGCAACACCGTGCGGCACCAGAATAGCGTTTTCCACGCTGTCTTGAAGCATGCTCCTTGGGCGCCAAGG
>JAJZGK010000291.1 GCA_021798485.1 Pseudomonadota bacterium | reverse complement strand
ATCTTTCATCGGCATCAGCCTGGCGCTGGATTATCTCGGCATTTCCAGGGAATGGGGGGTGATCGCCGCCGCGGCGCTGGTGATGCTGGCCGCCGGCACCGGCGATTTCCGCCGTTTCGAGCGCTTTTCCCTGTTTCTCTGCTTCGGCAGCCTGCTGCTGGTGCCGATCCTCGTCATCGCCCATCCGCCGCTGCCCATCATCGTCCACGATCTGGTCACGCCACAGCTGCCGCCGGGAAAACTGTCGGATATCATGCTGCTGATCATCGGCATCGTCGGCACCACCATCGCGCCCTGGCAGCTGTTCTTCCAGCAGAGCTACGTGATCGATAAACGCATCACCCCGCGTTTCATCCCCTATGAGCGGGCCGATCTGTGGCTGGGCATCGTGCTGGTGATCGTGGGCGCGGTGGCGATGATGGCCTTCACCTCGGCCATTTTCTCCGGCCGGCCGGAGTTCGGCGCCTTCACCGACGCCGGCGCCATCGCCGCCGGATTGGAGAAATACGCCGGCAAGAGCGCCGGCGTGCTGTTCGCCATCGCCCTGATCGATGCCAGCATCATCGGCGCCTCCGCCGTCTCGCTGTCCACCGCCTATGCCGTTGGCGACGTGCTGTCGCTGAAGCATTCCCTGCACCGCAAGGCCGGGGATGCCAAGGCCTTCTACGCGGTTTACGCCGGCCTGATCGCCCTGGCGGCCGTTCTGGTGCTCACCCCCGGCACGCCGCTGGGGCTTTTGACCAACGCCGTGCAAACCCTGGCCGGGGTTCTGCTGCCCAGCGCCACCGTCTTTCTGCTGCTGCTGTGCAACGACAAGGCGGTCCTGGGCCCCTGGGCCAATGGGCGCCGGCTCAACCTGTTCACCGGCGCGGTGATCGCCGTGCTGGTGGTGCTGTCGGTGATCCTCACCGCCTCGGTGCTGTGGCCCGGCATGGGAGAGACGGCCATCCTCGAAATTCTTCTGGGCGGCCCCCTTCTGGCCGCCGTCGCGGCCGGCGGCGTGCGGCTGATCGAACGGCGCTCGCCGGCGACCGGCGAAGCGGAACCGGCGCCCTCTTGCCGAAACACCTGGGTCATGCCGCCGCTGGAGACACTGCCTCCGGCCCGGCTCTCGCTGCAAAGCCGGGTCTGGATGGTGGTGCTGCGCGGCTATCTGCTGATCGCCGCCGGCCTGGTGCTGGTGAAAATCGTGCAGATGGCTCTAGTGCACTGACTCGTTCAAAAGGTTCAGTGCACTAGAGTCTGCACGAGCGAAAAAGCTCCGCTTTTTCAACGCTCAGATGCCGCGCAGGCTGGAGTGCATTGGCAACTTTTGCGACTCTATTTGTCTGCGCCAATGCCCTAAGCCGCTGATCCCCGGCCCCGCCGAAGGCGGCGCCACAAAACCGTCACCCCGCCTTCGCACCCCCCCACCTTATACTGCCACCCCTTTCCCGAGCGGTTTTTCCATGCCCCCTCTTCCCGCCTTCGATCCGCACTCTTTCCAGAACACCGCCCTTGCCCTGACGGTGTCCTTCATCCTGGGGACATTGATCGGGTTCGAGCGGCAATACCGGCAGCGCACGGCGGGGCTGCGCACCAATGTCCTGGTGGCGGTGGGGGCCGCCGCGTTCACCACCACCGGCATGCATGTGCTGGGAGGCGAAGGCGCCATCCGGATCATGTCCTACATCGTGTCCGGCATCGGGTTTCTGGGCGCCGGGGTGATCATGAAGGACGGCACCCATGTGCGCGGCCTGAACACCGCCGCCACGCTGTGGTGCTCCGCCGCCGTCGGCGCCTGCGCCGGCGCCGGTTTCGAGGCCGAGGCGGGCCTGCTCACCCTCTTCGTCCTGGCGGGAAACACCCTGCTGCGGCCGCTGGTCAATTACATCAACCGCAAGCCGATAGACGAACGGGTGACCGAAGCCTGCTACCGTGTCCATGTGGTCTGCGATCCGGCGGTCGCCGCCGATGTCCGCGAGCGGCTCTACGCGGAACTGGAAAAGGCCAACTACCCGCTCCGCGAAATCGAGATTTTGTCGGAAGGGGACGACGAAATGGAGCTGGCCGCGGTTCTGGTGCCCACCACGGCCGCCCCGAATGAACTGGACGCCGTGGTGCAGGCCCTGGAACGCTGGGATGAAGTGGCGAGCTGCGCCTGGACGGTCAGCACGACCACCTGACCGTTGCCTTGGCGCAGGGGTGCCGCCGCTTACGCCAGCGCCTCCTCCGCCGGCAGCAGCGACAGGCCGCGGGCCTGGGCCACGGCGGCATGGGTGATGCGGCCGCGGTGCAGGTTGAGGCCGGCGCGCAGGTGCGGATCGTCCAGGCAGGCCTGGCGCCAGCCCTTGTCGGCCAGCGCCAGCACGAAGGGCAGCGTGGCGTTGTTCAGGGCCAGGGTGGAGGTGCGGGCCACGGCGCCCGGCATGTTGGCCACGCAGTAATGCACCACCCCTTCCTCGACGAAGGTGGGATGGGCATGGGTGGTGGGACGGCTGGTTTCGATGCAGCCGCCCTGATCGATGGCGATATCCACCAGCACCGAGCCGGTCTTCATCTTGCGCACCAGATCGCGGCTGACCAGGCGGGGGGTGGAGGCGCCCGGCACCAGCACGGCGCCGATCAGAAGATCGGCCTCGCGCACCGCCAGTTCCACCGCTTCCGAGGTGGAGAACTGGGTTTTGGCCCGGCCCGAGAAATGCAGGTCCAGCTCGCGCAGGCGCGGCACCGAACGATCCATGATGGTCACATCGGCGCCCAGGCCGATGGCCATCTGCGCGGCGTTGGTGCCGGCCACGCCGCCGCCCAGAATCACCACCTTGGCGGCGGCCACGCCGGGCACGCCGCCCAGCAGAATGCCGGCGCCGCCGCATTCCTTTTCCAGGCAGCGGGCCCCGGCCTGAATGGCCATGCGTCCGGCCACCTCGCTCATGGGGGCCAGCAGCGGCAGGCCGCCCAGGCGGTCGGTCACGGTTTCATAGGCGATGGCGGTGCAGCCCGAGTCCAGAAGCCCCTTGGTCTGGGCGGCATCGGGGGCCAGATGCAGATAGGTGAACAGCAGCTGGCCCTCGCGCAGCAGGGCGATCTCCTCGGGCTGCGGCTCCTTAACCTTCACCACCATGTCGGAGGCGGAATAGACCCCGTTGCCGTGCGAGGCGATCTGCGCCCCGGCGGCGCGGTAATCGTCGTCGCTGATGCCGATGCCGAGGCCCGCCCCGGTTTCCACCACCACATGGTGGCCGTGGGCCATCACCTCGCGCACCGAGGCCGGGGTCAGTCCCACCCGGTATTCGTGCGTCTTGATCTCCTTG
>JAJZGK010000058.1 GCA_021798485.1 Pseudomonadota bacterium | reverse complement strand
GTGACTCGTTGGCCGGTATCCAGCGAGCATTGAGCGAGCGGCCAAGGCGGCGGATGCCGCCGCCCGGCGAGGGACGATACAACCGGTCAATTCATTGGGCGGTTGGTATTACGTCTCCTCGGCGCCGCCGATGCGGCCGGCGCGGCGGCGGGCCACGGTTCGCCGGGCCTGGGCGGCGCGCCATTGGCGCAGAGCCTTGCCGGCGTAACGGATATGGGCCTCGGCGGCGGCCACGGCGGCCTCGGCATCCTTGCGGGCCAGCGCCTGATACAGGGCGCGGTGCTGGGCCATCAGTTCGGTGCGGGTTTCGCCGTGGCTGTAAAAGGCGGCGCGGTCGTAGAACACATCATCGCCGAGCAGGCTTAACAGCCGTTCCATGATGTGATGCATCACGGCGTTATGGGTGGCGCGGTAAATGGCGCGGTGAAAGGCGATGTCGGCGGCCATTTCCGCGTCCAGCCGCTGGCTGTCGTGTGCCTCTTCCAGGTGCTGAAAGGCCAGGGTGATGCGCTGCATATCCTCCTGGGTGGCCCGTTCGGCAGCCAGACGGGCGGCCATGCGCGCCACCGCCCAGCGGAATTCCAGGTAATCGTCGGCGGTTTCCGGATGCGAGCGCAGCAGCCAGACCAGGGGTGTTTCCGGGGCGGCGTTCATGGCGCCCCCTCCGATTCGGCGAAACGGCGCAGGGCCAGTTCCAGGCGGGTATCGGTGCGGTCGATTTCGGACAGGGCGGCGCGGGTGAAGGAGACATGCGTCTCCGCCGCCGCCCGCGCCGCCTGCGGATCACGGGCCTGGATGGCGTCGTGGATGGCGCGGTGCTGGTCCAGCAGCAGTTCGCGCACGCCCTGGCGGCTGTAAAGCTTGAAGCGGTTGTAAAGCACGTCTTGGCGCAAAAGATCGGCCAGGCCGCCCATGATCTGGATCATCAGCACGTTATGGCTGGCCTCGTAGGTGGCCAGGTGAAACAGGGCGTCGGCATCGGCCTCGGCGTCGGGCTGTTCGCGCTGGTGCATGTCCTCGATGGCGCGGAACCGCTGGCCGATGATGTCGAGATCGATGTCGGAGGCCCGTTCGGCGGCGAAGGCGGCGGCCACGCCGTCCATGCCGCTGCGGAATTCCAGATAGTCGCCGGGGCTGTCGGGGCTGCTGCGCATCAGCTCCTGCAGATCCGAGGCGAAGGCGGCGCCCAGGATCGGCCCCACGAAGGTGCCGCCGCGCCGGGTTTCCAGAATTCCCCGTTGTTCCAGGGTGGCCAGGGCCTCGCGCAGGCTGGGGCGCGAAACATCCAGTTGCAGCGCCAGCTCGCGCTCGGGCGGAAGCCGTTCGCCCGAACGCAGCGTGCCTTCCAGAATGAGCGATTCCAGATGGCGGGCCACCGCGTCGGACAGTTTTCTCGGTCTGATATGATTTTTTGCCGTGTAGCCCACGGAGTCTTCCCATTCCCGGACAGTGTTTTACGAAGTTTAGCTGTAGCGCATGAACAGGTCCAGCGCCTCGGGGGGGGCGCCAGGGATGGGGGCGAGGGTTTAATCCAGTACTATTTATATGGGTTTTGTGCCGTCCTTGGTTTACCCCTCCTATACTTAAGGCGAAGATCTCCGCCAAAGAGGGGAGGATGTGTTTCCCATGATTGATGGCTTTTCAGTGCCGGGGTCTTAAACTGCAGATGGATCAGCCACTCATGCCGGTCCCAAAAAGGAGTGTGAAAGGGGGATGGCGATGGAGAAAAAAAACAATAATCCGCCCCCCTTTCCCGAGGGAAAAGTTGAACTTGCATTCAAGACAGCCTCCTTTGGCATGGCTGTCTTGAATATTCCTTACTTCCAGGTTGTCTGCGCCAACGATACTCTTTGCGCCATGCTGGGGCGGAAAGAGGAGGGCCTGATCGGAAAAGCGCTGATTCCGATGATGATCGGAGAGGATTTGCCGGTGTGCCTGGATTCCCTGCAAGGGGAGGAATTTCCCGTAACCCTGCCCGGCAGCACCGCGCGCTGGGTGCGGGTCTCGATTTCCTCGTGCGAGAGCGGCGACGGTTTGGCCATGGCCATCGTCGAGGATGTGTCCGAGGCGCACGAGATGGAAGCGCAGCTCATTCATGCCGATCGTCTGGCCCAGCTGGGCGGGCTGGCGGCCAGCCTGCTCCACGATGTGAGCCAGCCGCTGAACATCATGCGGCTGACCGGCGAAAACGCCCTCGACCGCCTGGACGGCTGCGGGGAAACCGGCGCCGAGGGCTGGCGTGGCGGCCTGGAACGCCAGAAGCGCAGCCTGTCGGTGGTGCTTGATCAGGTGCGCCGCGTGCAGGAGGTGTTCGACCGGGTGGTTTCCTATTGCCGCCCCGAATCCGGCCCGCCCGACGTTTTCGCCCTGGAGCCGCTGCTGGCCGAGGTGCTGGCCGATGTGCGGGGGCTGCCCTGCGCCCGCTCCATCCGTTTCGACTGGCAGCGCCCGGCCGGCGCCGTTCTGCTGTTCGGCCAGCGCTCCCGGCTGAAAATTATTCTGGAGCAGTTGCTGATCAATGCCTGCGAGGCCATCATCTCGGACATGGTCCGCTCCGGCGGCGCGGCATCGCACCGGATCGGGATCGGCACGCATGTGGATGAGGATGGCGGCGAGGCGGTGATCACCATCGAGGATGATGGCCCCGGCATGCCGCCGGATGTGCTGGAACGGCTGTTCCGGCCGGCCCGGTCGGGCATGCCGCTGGGCAAGGGGTTGGGGCTGCCGGTCTCGCTGGGGCTGGCGGCGGAGTTGGGGGGAAGGATCGAAACCGTGAAGACCGGGCAGGGCGCCCGGTTCGAGGTGCGCATGCCCTGTATGGCATCCGCCGCGAAGAACAGGCCCCAAGAGAAGAACGAGACGAAGGAGTAACCAGAGCCATGCGCATCCTGCTCGCCGACGATCATGTCATGTTCCGGGAGGGGCTGCGGCCGTTCCTGCAGTCCCTGTCTCCGGAGGTGTCCATCACCGAGGCGGGAAGCCTGCCCGAGGTGGTCGAGGTCCTGGACGGCGGGGAAATCCCCGATCTGCTGCTGCTGGATATGAAAATGCCCGGCATGGTGGGGCCGGCCTCGGTGGGGGCCATGAAGGCCCGCCTGCCGGCCTGCCCGGTGGTGGTGCTGTCGGGCCTGGTGGACCGCGATCTGATGGTGGACAGCATCAATGCCGGCGCTTCGGGCTATATCCCCAAGAAGCTGTCGGGGGCGGCCATGCTTTCGGCGCTGCGCCTGGTGCTGGCGGGCGAGAAATTCCTGCCGGTGATGATGCTGGAAACCCCCGCGGGCGAGGCCGCCGGCCGTGCCGGCGGCGCGTCGGCGCCCTCGCGGCGCGATCAGCTGACCCGGCGCGAGCGCGATATCCTGATGCTGTTGAAGGAAGGCCTGCCCAACAAGATCATCGCCAGCCGTCTGACGCTGTCGGAAGTGACGGTGAAAAGCCATCTGTGCAGCATTTTCCGCAAGCTGGGGGTGAGCAACCGCGTGCAGGCCATCCGCAGTTTCACCGGCGACGGCATGCTGTAGGGCCGGGCCGGAAGCTGGTACACTCCCCGCCGCAACAACGGGGGAACCGATATGTCCATGGAGGCTGCGCCGCCGCTCGGGGCCTATGCCGAGGAAGTGGCGGTGCTGGGCGGTTTGAGCGATCCGGCGCTGCTGCGGGCGTTGCTCCGGGTGGACCGGGCGGCCTTTCTGCCGCCGCCGCCCTGGCTGGTGGAGCATGTGGACGGCGGCTATTACCTGGCCGGGCCGGAGCGGCCCCAGGTTTTGCGCCATGCCGTGGCCATCGCCCTCGATCCCTCGCGCCGCCTGAATTCCGGCAACCCGGCCCGCATCGCCCGTTTCATCGAGGCGCTGGCGCCGAAACCCGGCGAAACCCTGCTGCATGTGGGGGCCGGGTTGGGCTATTACAGCGCGCTTCTGGCCGAAATGACCGGCGGGCGGGGGCGGGTGATCGCCGCCGAGATCGATCCGGTGCTGGCGGCCTCGGCGCGCCAGCGGCTGGCCCCCTGGCCGCAGGTGGAGGTGACGGGCGATGCCCTGGCCCTGGATCCGCCGGCGCTGGACGGCATTTTCGTCAGCGCCGGTCTGGCGCATTTGCCGCCGGCCTGGCTGGCGGCGCTGCGCCCCGGCGGCCGCATGGTGGTGCCGCTGACCGGCAGCGGCGAAACCGGATTCGTGTTTCTGCTGAGCCGCGGCGATGATCCCTGCCGGTGGCAGGCCCGCATGCTGTCGGCGCAGAAATTCTATTCCTGCCAGGGCGGCGTGCGCGGCGAAACCGCGGTGACGGCCCTAGACCGCGCCCTGGCCGATCCCATGGTCACCCGGGTGCGGGCCCTGCGGCTGGACCGCCATGCGCCCGGGCCGGGCTGCTGGCTGCATGGCGACGGTTGGTGCCTATCGGTTTGAATACACCCTCTGCATCTCGGCAAACAGCCTGCCCTGCTCGATGGGCTTGCTGACATAGCCGTTCATGCCGGCGGCCAGGCATTGCTGTTCGTCGCCCGGCATGGCGTTGGCGGTCAGCGCGATGATGGGCACCTGGCCGTGCCGTCCGGGCAGGCCTCTGATCCGCCCGGTGGCTTCCAGGCCGTCCATTTCCGGCATCTGCATGTCCATCAGAATCAGATCGAAAACCGCGCTGCCGGCCGCCTTCACCGCCTCGTGGCCGTTGACCACCGCCTCGACCCGGTGACCTCCCCGCTCCAGCAGGGCCATGGCCACCTTGCGGTTCACCGCGTTGTCCTCGGCCAGCAGGATTTTCAGCGGCGGCAGGCCGGCGGCGGCGGCGGCGGTCGGCGGCGGCCGTTCGCTGCGGGCGATGGCGTAGCCCAGGCGGAACCAGAAGGTGCTGCCGGCGCCGTCCTCGCTGTCGACGCCGATCCGGCCGCCCTGCAGTTCCACCAGGCGGCGGCAGATGGCCAGCCCCAGGCCGCTGCCGCCATAGCGGCGGTTGATGGAGGTATCGGCCTGGCTGAAGGAGTGGAACAGCTTCTGCCGCATGTGGGGCGGAATGCCGATGCCGGTATCGCTGACCGCGAAATGCAGCTCCGCCGTCTGATCCGTTACCGCAAGCGCGCGGATGCTGAGCCGCACCGCGCCCTGATCGGTGAACTTGATGGCGTTGCCCACCAGATTGAGCAGGATCTGGCGCAACCGCAGCGGATCGCCGCGCAGGCCGCA
The DNA here is from genome assembly GCA_021798485.1 of Pseudomonadota bacterium. GTDB lineage: Bacteria > Pseudomonadota > Alphaproteobacteria > Rhodospirillales > Magnetospirillaceae > JAJZGK01. Next base: position 9,236 of record JAJZGK010000058.1, on the reverse strand, counting down.
GGGCAGGTCGCCCGGCAGGTCGGTGTCGAGGTGGAGATTTTTCTCGCGGGCGCGCGGCGCCATCAGCCCCATCACCGCCGCCGCCACATCGCCCAGATCGAACATCACGCTTTCGAACTCGATCTTGCCCGCTTCCAGCTTGGAAAAATCCAGAATGTCGTTCAGCAGGCCCAGCAGGGCCTCGCTGGAACTGAAAATAGTCTCCGCATAGTCACGCTGCTGCGGCGAAAGCGGGCTGTCCAGCACCAGTTGGGCCATGCCGAGGATGCCGTTCATGGGGGTGCGGATCTCGTGGCTCATCACCGCCAGGAATTCCGATTTGGCGCGGTTGGCGGCCTCGGCGGCGTTTTTGGTGGCGGTCAGCTGCTCCTCGTCCTGCTTGCGGCGGCTGATATCCTCCAGAATCGACAGGTAATGGGTGATGGCGCCGCCGGCCTGGCGCACCGGCGAGATGAAGGCCAGCACCCAATAGCGGCTGCCGTCCTTGCGCAGGGCCTGAAACTCGCCGTGCCAGTCCTCGCCGCTGCGCATCACCTGGCGTAGAGCCTGGGTCATGGGGGTGTCGTCGTCGCCCCAGCAGGTCTGCTGCGGGCGGCCCAGCATTTCATCCAGGCTGTAGCCGGTGGTGGCGCAGAGGCGCGGATTGACATATTCCACCAGTCCGTCGTGGTTGCTGATGATCACCGCCAGGGAGCTGGATTCCACCGCCTGATGAAACTTGCGCAGCTCGTCGCGGGCCCGCTCCAGGGCGAGGTTGCTGGATTCCAGCTGCAGGGTGCGGCGGCGCACCTCGGCTTCCACGCCGTCGTAGGCATGGCGCAGATCGTAGGCCATGCGGTTGAAGGCCTGGGCCAGTTCCCCCAGTTCGTCCTGGCGTTCCACCGGCACCCGGCGCCCCAGTTCGCCGCCGCCCATGCGCCGCGCCGCCACGATCAGCTCCTGGATGGGGCGGGTGATGCTGCGGGCGGCGAACAGGGCCAGCAAGGTGACCCCGGCCATGGTCAGCAGGGCGATGGCCAGCACCAGCTGGCGCTGGCGTTCCACCAGGGTCAGGGCTTCCTTGCGGCCGATCTTCACCACCAGCCCCCAGCGCAGGGCGGGAATGGCCCGCCAGGCCGCCAGCACGGGCCGGCCTTGGGAATCCAGGCTTTCACCCTCGCCGTTTTCGCCGGCCAGGGCCCGGTCCACCGGCCGCAGCCGGTGATCGGCGGTTTCCGGCAGCAGGCGGTGCGGAGCGGGGGCGCCCTCGCTCCGCGGGGCCAGCAAAATCATGATGCCGCGCGCGGTTCTCTGCCCCAGCAGGGTGCCGCCGCTGCGGCCCAGCCCCACGCGGTCGGACAGGGCGGCCAGAAAGGGGCCGGCGTTCAGCTCGGCCGCGCCCACCCCGCGCAGAACGCCGTTGCGCACCACCGGGGCCACCACGAAAAGCGGCGGATCTTCGTCCGGCGGTGCCGGATCGAACGGGGCGAAGGCCGCCTGCAGGCTGCCCAGGCTTTGCCGCACCGCCTCGGCCAGGGCGCTTTGGCGCAAGGGTGGCGCATCCAGGCTCTGGCCGGGATGGAAGCGGGGGCCGGTGCTGAACAGCACCCGTCCCTGCGGCGAGAACAGCACGAAATCGCGGTAGCCCGAGGGCTGCAGCAGGCTGGCGAGCTGGAACGGATCGCCGCCGCCGGATGGAGCGGGGCGGGCCTGCAGGGCGGCCAGGGTATCGGCCATCTGCGGCGCCCGCATCTGGGCCGTCAGGGTGATCTCGTTGTCTTCCACCAGATTGGCGATCTGCAGGCTTTTGGCCTCGGCGATGGAGGCGAGATGGGTCATCTCGTTCTGGCGGAGCAGGGTTTCGGCCATTTGCTGGCTCAACAGCAGCAGCAAAGCGATGGGCACCAGGGAAATCCCCAGAAACCACAGGATCAGGCGATGCGAAATGCCCAGCCGCATGCCGCCGCGGGGGAAGGGGGCGCAAGGGGGCGGAGACGAAGGCGCGGTCATCCGCCGCCGCTCCGCCATGGGGAGAAGGCCGGTTTTCCGAACGGAAACGCCGTTCCGGTCATGATGCCTCCCTTCGCCGTGTTCAGGGATTGCTGGCAGCAGGAACGCAGAGGCTTAAAATCTGTAACAGAGGAGGGGTTTTGTCGATCCCGTCAAAAGGCGGAGAAACGGGGAAGAGGGTTAAAGGGGCGCAAGCCCGCGGCTCCGCATGGTTTCCGTCTGACGGCAATGCCCTTAATAGCTGAGAAAGGCCCCGATGGCGCCGAGAACGGTGGTGAAAAACCCCAGCAGCAGATTGGCCAGGGCGAAGCCGCGCAGGCGGCCCAGGGCGCGGGTGGCGGCGGGGGTGTCGCCACGATCGAGGGCGTGGCAGAATTCCTGCCAGGGCCTGGTCCACAGCAGCACGAACAGCGCCACCATCATAAGGCCGGTCAGCTGCATGATATGCACATGCAGGCCCACCGAGGCGAAGCCGTCATAGCCGAAAAACACCACGCCGTAGCCGGTGATCAGCAGCAGGGCGATGCACTGCCACACCCAATGAAAGAAGCGGTCCAGCACGGCGCGCCACAGGGTGAGGCGGGTCATGTCGCCCAGCGAGGCCGAGGCGGGGCGCAGCACCACCAGCAGAAAGAAAATGCCGCCCACCCAGATCACGGCGGCGATGGTGTGGATGGCGAGGGCGAAGGGAATCATGATGCGGATCGTCCGGGGGAAAGGGAGAGACGCCCGGCAATCTCGTCGGCCAGGGCGATGATTTCAAGGGCCGCCGTGCTGCGCGGCGCGGTTTCCACCACGCCCTTGCCGTCCATCATGCTGGCGGCGAAGCCCGAGCGGTTGCCCACCATGCTGTCGGCCAGCGGCAGATCGTCCTCGGCGATGCGGGCGCGGATGGTGTCGGTCAGGCGGTTGCGGGCCGGCACGCGGTTCAGCACCAGCAGGGCCGGGGTGCGTTCCTTGCGGGCCATCTCCAGGGTGGGGGCGCTGGCCCACAGATCCATGGGGCTGGGCTGCACCGGCATCAGGATCAGCCCGGCGGCGCGCACCGCCACGCGGGCATCGGTTTCGGCATGGGGCGGGGTATCGACGATCAGAATGTCGTAGGCGGCCTTCAGGCGGTCGATCTCGGTGGACAGCTTCCAGCCCTGCACATCCTGCGAAACCAGATCATCCGCCACGCCGTTGCGGCGGCGCATGCCGTACCAGGCCGACAGCGAACCTTGCGGATCCACATCCAGCAGGGCCACGCGGTAGCCCTGGCGCATCCAGGCCACGGCCAGCTGCGCGGCGATGGTGGTTTTTCCGGCGCCGCCCTTCTGTTGCGCGATGGCGATGGTGGTGGCCGTCATGCCGCGTGTCTCCCTTGATCCAAACCGGGGGATGCCCCTTAGCGCAGGCTGAACCGGAACGCGGGATTTTTCAAGGGTCTGGCTGTGGGAGGTGGCAATTCCCCGCAAGAGGTGCGGGATTGGCGGCGAAAGTTCTTGCAAATGCGAGTGATTATCATTAACTCTGTCGAAGCGGGGCCGAGAGCGCCTCCGCCACACTCGTTTCAAGGAGTTCACGCATGTCCAAACGCGTTGCCGCCGCTTTTGTCGGCCTGTCCCTGCTTGCGGCCGCGCCGGCCCTGGCCGGCGAGCATTCCATGGGCGATCCGGTGATGGTGAACGGTCTTATTCTGCATCCGGTCTATCTGCAGCCGGTGGACATGGCGCCCATGCTGCCCGGCATGAACGGCGCCGCCTTCGACGCCCACCTGGAAATCGACATCCATGCCGATAAGAACAATCCGCAGGGCTTCGAGCCGGGATCGTGGATTCCCTATCTCACCGTCAGCTATCAGATCCGCAAGGAAGGCTCCGACTGGTCCACCTTCGGCACCCTGATGGTGATGGAGGCCAACGACGGCCCGCATTACGGCGCCAACATCAAGTTCGACGGCCCCGGCAAATATATCGCCAGCTTCCGCGTGGCGCCGCCGCCCTACAACGCCTTCTTCCGCCATACCGACAAGGAAACCGGCGTGCCCGAGTGGTGGGGGCCGTTCCAGAAGAACTGGACCTTCACCTATGTGGGCGGTGTTGGCCACAAGGGCGGCTACTAGTGGTCCAACCCAGACACTTGGTTCCCAAGTGTCTGGATAAGTTGGCCCACAAACTTATTGAATTGTGGTGGAAATCTGACGAATGGCCCGGGTGCCATCCGTCAGGTCTCCACCACTAGGAAAGGGCACCGGGATGACGCTCAAACTCAACCTTGGCGCCTGCGGCGTTCTGGCGGCGCTGCTGGGCGTCGTTCCGGCCTGGGCGGCGCCGCCGGCCAGCTTCGATCTGGTGCTGCGGGGCCAGGCCTTCGTGCCGCAAACCCTGACGGTGCCGGCCGGGCAAACCCTGACCCTGATGGTGGACAACCAGGACGCCCTGCCCGCCGAATTCGAAAGCGGCGATCTGGGCCGCGAGAAGGTGATTCCCGGCGGCACCCGCCTGCCGGTGGTGGTGGGGCCGCTGCAGCCCGGCCGCTACAGCTTTTTCAACGATTTCCATCCCGCGAGCACCGGCGTGCTGATCGCCGTGCCGCCCAAACCGTGAAGGTGGGTCATGCTGGCCACGGCAATCATTGTTTTTCGTGAGGTTCTGGAGGCGGCCCTGGTGGTCTCCATCGTACTGGCGGCGGCCAAGGGGGTGGCGGGCCGCGGGCGCTGGGTAACGGCCGGCGCGGCCCTGGGCGTGGCCGGGGCCTGTCTGGTGGCGGCCTTCGCCGGCAGCATCGCCGGAGCGGTGCAGGGGCGCGGGCAGGACCTGCTCAACGCCGCCATCCTGCTGACCGCCGTGGCCATGCTGGGCTGGCATAATGTGTGGATGAGCCGCCATGGCCGCGAACTGGCGCGGGATATGAAAGCCCTGGGCCACGACGTGGCCATGGGCGAGAAGCCGCTGTCGGTGCTGATGGTGGTGGTGATGATGGCGGTGCTGCGCGAAGGCGCCGAGGTGGTGCTGTTCGGCTACGGCATTTATGCCGCCGGCACCGGGCGCGACGCCATGCTGGCCGGCGGCCTGGCCGGGCTGGCCCTGGGGGTGGCGGCGGGAGCGCTGCTCTACAAGGGGCTGCTGCGCATTCCCACCCGGTATCTGTTCACGGTGACCGGCTGGATGGTGCTGCTGCTGGCCGCCGGCATGGCCGCCGATGCCGCCGGACTGCTGACCCAGGCCGGGCTGCTGCCCGCCATCCGGGACGGCGTGTGGAACAGCGCCTGGCTGCTGACCGAACAATCGCTGCCGGGGCGGCTTTTGCATATCCTGGTGGGCTATACCCAGCGCCCCTCGGCCCTGCAGCTGCTGTTCTATGCCGCCACCCTGGCGGTGATCGGCGGTCTGATGGCGTTGGTCAACCGCGGCGAAAACCGCCGCCCGGCCCGGACGGAGGCCAGGGATGCACGGTAATCTCGACACCGCGCCGCGCCGGTCTCCCCGGCTGGCGCGGCTGGAAGCCTGGGCGGTGCGGCACCGCGACAAGCTGGCCTGGGTGCATCTGGCCATGCTGGCCGCCTTCATCGTTCTGATCGTCGGGCCGCTGCTGCTGCCGCCGCCCGCCGACAATGCCACCCTTTTGACCAATTTCACCCTTTTGACCAATTTCCTGCTGTGGGGGCTGTGGTTTCCCCTGGTGTTCGTCTCGGTGATCTTCACCGGGCGCAGCTGGTGCGGGATCTTCTGCCCCATGGGCGCCTGTTCCGAATGGGCCAACCGCATCGGCCCGAAGCGGCCCATTCCGGCCTGGGTGCGCTGGGAAGGCACGCCGGTGGTCAGTTTCATCATCATCACCGTTCTGGCGCAGACCGTGGACGCCCGGGGCTTTCCGCAAGGGGCGGCGGTGGTGTTCGGCCTGACGTTTCTGTGCGCCGTGCTGCTGGGCTTTTTCTTCGGCCCCGGCGGCAACAAGCGGCCCTGGTGCCGGCATATGTGCCCCATCGGCCTGATGCTGGGGGTGTTTTCGCGCATCGGCGCCGTGCAGTTCGTGGCCAAGCAGCCCCGGCCCGGCGGCGACGCCTATGCCGAAAAGGGCCTGTGTCCCACCATGATCCACATCGCCCGCAAAACGGAATCGCGCCATTGCATCGAATGCATGCGCTGCGTGCAGCCGGCGGCGCGGGGCGGGCTGGCGGTGGTGCTGCGGCCGCCGGGCCAGGAGGTGGCCGAGATCCGCCGCCACAATCCCAACGCCACCGAGGTGTGGTTCCTGTTCCTGGCCAGCGGTCTGGCCCTGGGCGGCTTTTTGTGGCTGGTGCTGCCGCAATACGATCTGTTGCGCCAGGCGCTGGGGGAATGGGCCATCGGCCACGGCTGGGACTGGATCGCCATGCCGGGCCCCTGGTGGCTGATGTCGGTGCATCCCGCCGGGCATGAAACCTATACCTGGCTGGATTTCTTCACCATCAGCGGCTTCATGCTGGGCACGGCCCTGGCGCTGACGGCGGTGCTGGCGGCCCTGACCGCGCTGTCGTCGGGGCTGGCCGGGCGGCTGGGGGGCGATCTCACCTTCCGGGCCCGCTTCGTCGAGCAGGCCTATGCCACCATGCCGGTGGCCATGGTGTCGCTGGTGGTGGGGCTGGGCGCCACCCTGTTCCAGGGGCTGCCGCTGCTGGGCCTGCCGGCCTGGTCGGCCGCCGCCGCCAAGGCGCTGCTGTTCGCCCTGGGCATGGGCTGGAGCGTGCGTCTGGGCGATCGGCTGCTGGCCGGCGAGGGCTTGCGCGGCTGGCGCCGCCGCCTGGCCCTGCTGCCGCTGCTGGCCGGCATCGTTCTGGTGGCCCTGGCCTGGCGGCCGGCCATTTTCGGCTATTAACCCGGCCTTGACCGCTCCGTCCCGCAGGCTACTCTGGCGGCAGACTGATAGCGGCCAAGGCGGCGGATGCCGCCGCCCGGCGAGGGACGATACAACCGGTCAATGCATTGGCCGGTTGGTATGGAAGAGGAGGGGGCATTGAGCGGCGAAGCGGAGCGCGATCTGCGCGAACGGCTGGCGGCGGCAACGGCGCTGGTCCGCGCCCAGGAGTGGGAAGGCCTGGGCCGGGCCTGCCGCGACGGCCTGGCCCGCCATCCCGGCAGCGGCGATCTGCATCACCTGCTGGGCCTGGCCGAACTGCAGGCCGGACGGCCCGGCCAGGCCCTGGCGCCGCTGGAACGGGCGGCCCGCCTGGATCCGCGCCATCCCGGCTTCATGCAGGGGCTGGCGCGGGGGCTGCGGGCCCTGGGCCGGACCGAGGAGGCCTTCCGCGCCGGCGAACAGGCCTGGCAGCTGGCCATGACCCGCGCGCCGGCGCCATCTCCCGCCCAGTATCTGCAGGCCCGCCCCATCAACCGGGTGCAGTTCCGCAAAAGCTGTGCGCTCGACGACCTGGTGGCGCTGTTCCTGTCGTCGCCGCCCTATCACGCCGAGGATCTGGCCCGGCTCTATTTCCTGGCCGACAACATCACCCGCGCCCTCAGCCTGGGGGTGAGCGGCGATCTGGCCGAGTTCGGGGTGTGGCGCGGTCACAGCGCCCGCGCCCTGAAGATGCTGGCCCCCGGCCGCATGCTCTATCTGTTTGAAAGCTTCAGCGGTTTTCCGCCGGGGCGCTTTGCCGAGGACGACCGCCGCCGCGGCCTGTTCCGCGATTGCGATGCCGCGCGCACCCGCGCCCTGGTGGGCGAGGATCAGGTGATCTGGGTGCCGGGGATTTTCCCCGAGAGCGCCGCCGGGATCCCGTCCGGGCTGCGTCTGGCGGTGGCCCATGTGGATTTCGGCGAGGCCGAGGCGACGCGGGCGGCGCTGGAGTTCGCCTATCCCCGTCTGTCGCCCGGCGGCCTGCTGTTTCTGCACGATTACGGCCACGATGGCTGGCCCGGCGTGGCCCAGGCCGCCGATGCCTTCCTGGCCGACAAGCCCGAGCGCCTGACCCTGGCCCCCGATCGCGGCGGCACCGCCCTGCTGATCAAGGGGTGATCAGGCCGGGTTGGGCGGCAGATCCTGCGGCCGTTGCTTCAGCACGTCGAGGGCGGCGCCGAGATCGCCCTCGAAGGCCATGGCGCCGGTATGGGTCAGCTTGCTTTGGGTATAGGCCCAGATCTCGCCGCCCATATCGGTCCAGCGCTTGCAGAAGGTGTAATCCTCGCTGAGATAGGCGCCGCTCTGCTTGTCGATGACGCAGTCGAAATAGGCGCAGTTGGTCTGGTTCTGCAGCTCGGTGTTCGAGGCCACGTGGATGTTGCTGAAGTGGATGTCGGGGTAATGCGCCGCCATGCGGGAGAACACATCGCGGCGGATCAGCATGAAGCCGGTGCCGATATAGCGCACCTTGGCGAACTTCTGCTCCGAGGTCGGCACCTCGGTGTTGTCCAGCAGATCCACCACGTAGTTCAGGGCCGAGGTCAGCGGCTTGGGGGCGCCCAGGGCGTTATGGGCCTGGATGCGCTCCCAGTTCAGCTGCTTCAGGGGATAGATGCAGCCCGAGATATCCTTGTCGGCGTCCAGCAGCACCATGACCTGATCGGGGGTGAAGCCGATATCGGCGTCCACGAACAGCAGATGGGTGGCGGTGGGATCGGACAGGAACTGCTGCACCAGGATGTTGCGGGCGCGGGTGATCAGGGCGTCGCCGCCGATCAGGCGGAAGGAGATGCCGATATTGAGCTGGAGGCAGGCCCGCTGCAGCGATACCAGGGAAACGGCGTAGGACGAGGTGACGTTGCCGCCGTAGCACGGCGTGGCGACAACGATGTGATGGCGCTGGGGAGGCAGGGACATACCGGAAAAATCCTTGGGCAGAGACGCTCTCGCTGAACAGTTTACAACCAAAAGCGCCCGATGCCGAGGCCGTCCATGTCGATGTCGGCGGGGCGCCCGGAGATGATGTCGGCCAGCAGGCGGCCCGAGCCGCAGGCCATGGTCCAGCCCAGGGTGCCGTGGCCGGTGTTGAGGTAAAGCCCCGGCACCTTGGTGGCGCCCAGGATCGGCACCGAATCGGGGGTGACCGGGCGCAGGCCGCACCACAGCTCGGCCTGGCCGTAATCGCCGGCGCCGGGAAACAGCCCCTCCGCCAGTTGCGCCACCAGCCGGGCGCGGCGCGGGTCCATCTCGGTATTCCAGCCCGCCAGCTCGGCGGTGCCGGCGCAGCGCAGCCGCTCGCCCAGGCGGCTGAAAACCATTTTGTGTTCGTCGTCGGTGATGCTGACGGTGGGGGCGGCGGCGGCATCGGTCACCGCCAGGGTGGC
>JAJZGK010000057.1 GCA_021798485.1 Pseudomonadota bacterium | reverse complement strand
GTGGTGCCGCCCGATTTCACCACCTTCTGGACCCAGGCGGCCCAGCAGGGCTTCCATCCCAAGGTGGTCACCGTGGGCAAGGCCCTGGAATTCCCCGGTCCGGTGGCGGCCCTGGGGTCGCGGGCCGAAAACACCTCGGTGGAGGTGTGGTGGTCGCCGCATCATCCCTTCTCCTCCAGCCTCACCGGGCAAAGCTCGGCCCAGCTGGCGGCGGCCTACAGCCAGGCCACCGGGCACCCCTGGACCATGCCGCTGGCCTTCCGCCATTCGCTGTTCGAGGTGGCCATCGATGTGCTGCGCCGCACCAAGGCGCTGAACAGCAAGGCCATCCTGGAGGCCATCACCACCACCAACCTGAAGACGGTGGTGGGGCCGGTGAACTGGAAGACCGGCCCGGTCAAGAACGTCTCCAAGACGCCGCTGGTGGGCGGGCAATGGCAGAAGACGGCGGGGCAGCCGGGTCTGGAGCTGGTCATCACCAGCAACAGGCAGGCGCCGGAAATCCCGCTGGGCGGCAGCATGCGGCCCCTGGTCTAAGCGATCCTTTTCACGGGCCGGGGGGCGGCTCCGTCCCCCGGTCGGGATATTTCACGGCCGCCCCCCAACGGGGGCGCGCCGAATGCGGAAGGCTGCCATGAGCACACCCATCCTGGAGATCCGGGGCCTGCGCAAAAGCTACGGCGCCCTGGTGGTGGCCGACGCCATCGACCTCAGCCTGGCCGAGGGCGAGGCCGTCGGCATCATCGGCCCCAACGGGGCCGGCAAAAGCACCCTGTTCAATCTGATCGCCGGCGAGGTGGCGGCCGATGGCGGCAGCATCGCCTTCGCCGGGCGCGGCATCACCCGCCTGGGGCAGCCGGCGCGCACCCGCCTGGGCCTGGCCCGCTCCTATCAGATCCCCCGGCCGTTCGCCGACATGTCGGTCTACGAGAACGTGCTGGTGGGGGCCATGTTCGGGGCCGGGGGCCGCATCGAGCGCCCGGCGGTGCATTGCGCCCAGGTGCTGGCCCGCATCGGCCTGCTGGACAAGGCCAACCGTCTGGCCGGATCGCTGACCCTGCTGGAACGCAAGCGGCTGGAACTGGCCCGCGCCCTGGCCTGCCAGCCCCGGCTTTTGATGCTGGACGAAATCGCCGGCGGCCTGACGGAAAGCGAGGCCCTGGATCTGGTGGAGACCATCAAGGCCATCCATGCCGGCGGCACCACCATCCTGTGGATCGAGCATGTGCTGCATGCCCTGGTCTCGGTGGTTTCAAGGCTGGTGGTGCTGAGTTTCGGCAAAAAGCTGGGCGATGGCGCGCCTCAGGCGGTGCTGGCCAGCCCCGAGGTGCGCGAAGCCTATCTCGGCAATGAGGAGGCGGTGGCATGACCCTGCTGCAAACCTGCGGCCTGACCGCCCATTACGGCGATTTCCAGGCTCTGTTCGGTATCGATCTGGCCATCGGCGACGGCGAGGCCCTGGCCCTGGTGGGGGCCAACGGCGCCGGCAAAAGCACCCTCTTGCGCGCGCTCTGCGGGCAACTGGCGGTGGCGCCCGGCCAGATCCGCTTCGATGGCCGGGAGATCGGCGGCCTGGCCCCCGACAAGGTGGTGCGGCTGGGCCTGGCCATGGTGCCCGAGGGCCGGCGGCTGTTCCCCTCGCTCACGGTGGAGGAGAACCTCAGGCTCGGCGCTTATGCCGGGCGGGCCGGCCCCTGGGATCTGGAGCGGGTTTTCGGCCTGTTCCCGGTGCTGCGCGAGCGCCGCCGCGTTGCCGCCACGGCGCTGTCGGGCGGGCAGCAGCAGATGGTGGCCATCGGCCGCGCCCTGATGAGCAACCCCCGCCTGCTGCTGTGCGACGAGATCAGCCTGGGCCTGGCCCCGGTGGTGGTGAAGGACGTTTACGCCGCCCTGCCCAAGGTGATGGCGGAAGGCACCGCCGTGGTGGTGGTGGAACAGGATATCGGCCAGGCCCTGCGCTTCGCCCGGCAGTATGTCTGCCTGTGCGAGGGCCGGGTGGTGATGGCGGGCGACAGCGCCACGGTGGACCGCGACGCCCTGCGTCAGGCTTATTTCGGAGTGTAAGGCCATGGATTGGATCAATACGCTGGTGGAAGGCGTGCTGGCCGGGGCGCTTTACGCCCTGTTCGCCGCCGGTCTGTCGCTGGTGTTCGGGGTGATGCGTCTGGTCAATCTGGCCCATGGCGATTTCATCGTGCTGGCGGCCTATTTCGCCTATGCCCTGGTGGCGGCCCTCGGCCTGCCGCCGCTTCTCACCCTGATGCTGGTGGTGCCCCTGATGGCCGGGCTGGGCTACGTCCTGCAGCGCGGCCTGCTGAACCGCACCCTGGGCCAGGGCATCCTGTCGCCGCTGCTGGTGACCTTCGGGCTTTCCATCATCTTGCAGAACGGCATGATGCAGGTGTTCAGCGCCAATACCCGCCGCCTGCATCTGGGCTCGCTGGAAGTGGCCAGCCTGCATGTGCTGCCCGGCCTGTCGGTGGGCTGGTATCCGCTGCTGGTGCTGGTGGTGGCGGTGGCGCTGATCGGCCTGATGCAGATGCTGCTGTTCCGCACCCGCCTGGGGGCGGCCCTGCGCGCCTCGTCCGACGATATCGAAACGGTGCGGCTGATGGGCGTGGACAGCCGCCATCTCTTCGCCGTGGCCACCGGCCTGGCCATGGCCATCGCCGCCGTGGCCGGGGTGCTGATGGCCGCCAAGACCAATTTCGATCCCATGGCCGGCCCCAGCCGCCTGATCTACGCCTTCGAGGCGGTGATCATCGGCGGCATGGGCAGCCTGTGGGGCACCCTGATCGGCGGCATGGTGGTGGGCATCGCCCAGGCGGTGGGCGGCGCCATCAATCCCGGCTGGCAGATCCTGGCCGGCCATCTGGCCTTTCTGGCCATTCTGGTGGCCGCGCCGCGCGGCCTTTTCCCCCGGACGGTGTGAGCGCGATGATGAACCAGACGACCGAGATCCAGGCCGCGCCGGCGGCCGCCCTTTCTCCCACCGCCCTGCGCATCGCCTTCGTGGCGGTGGTGTTCCTGGCCTTCGCCTCGGCGCCGCTGTGGAGCGGCCGGGCCGTGCTCAGCCTGGCGGTGGACATGGCCACCATCCTGGCCCTGGCCATGCTGTGGAACCTGCTGGCCGGCTATGCCGGGCTGATTTCCATGGGGCAGCAGGCCTTTGTCGGCCTGGGCGGCTATATCCTGTTCGGCTTCGTGCAGTCCACCGGGCTGTCGCCGCTGCTGGGCATTCCCCTGGCCGGGCTGGCGGCGGCGCTGGCGGCGGTGCCCACGGCGCTGCTGCTGTTCCGGCTGCGCGGGCCCTATTTCGCCGTGGGCAGCTGGGTGGTGGCCGAGATCTATCTGCTGCTGGCGGCGCAGGTCACGGCGCTGGGCGGCGGCTCGGGCACCAGCCTGCCCATGTGGGCGGTGCGGGCCCTGGCCCCCGACCGCGATCTGCGTCAGGTGGTGCTTTACTACATCGCCATGGGAGTGGTCTGCGGCACCTGGCTGCTGACCTGGAGCCTGCTGCGCTCGCGCTTCGGCCTGGCCCTGACCGCCATCCGCGACAGTGAAAGCGCCGCCGCCAGCCTGGGGGTGGATACCCGCCGGGTCAAGCTGGCGGTCTATATCCTGGCCGCCTTCGCCACCGGCATCATCGGCGCCCTGATCTTCCTGGCCAAGCTGCGCATCTCGCCCGATGCCGCCTTCAGCGTGCAGGACTGGACCGCCGATATCCTGTTCGCCGTCATCATCGGCGGCATCGGCACGGTGGAAGGGCCGTTCTTCGGCACGGCGGTCTATTTCCTGCTGCGCTGGGCCTTTTCCGATCTGGGCAGCTGGTACCTGATCGGCCTGGGCCTGATCGCCATCGCCTTCATGCTGCTGGCCCCCGACGGGCTGTGGGGTGTGCTGTCGCGCCGTTTGCGCCTGACCATCTTCCCCATCCGCCGCCTGCTGCATTCGGTGCATCTGCTCGACCGGGCGTGAAAGGGGTGGGGATGATGGCTTTGTCCTGGCGGATCGGCCCCAAGGTGGCGGGCGGCTATGCCGCCGTGCTGGCGCTGCTGCTGGTGGTGGGCGGCGTCGGCTATGGCGGCATGGCCCGCTTCGATGCCGCCCAGACCACCTATGCCGCCACCGCGGAGGGCGCGGTGCGGGTGTGGGAACTCAACGCCCTGCTGGCCGAGGCGCGCCGTAATGTGCAGATCTTCTCCGATGGCGGCGAGGAAGCCTCGCTGCAAACGGCCCAGGCGGCGCTGCGGGCGCTGCAACAGCGGCTGTCGGATCTGCGTGCCGCCGAAAGCGGAACCGGGGCGGACGCCCTGCTGCAGACCATGGCCGGGCAGCTGGACCGTTACGGCGCCGCCCTCGATCATCTGGCCGATCTGCGCCACAGGCGCGACGATCTGGTGCTGAACCGCCTGGATCCCCTGGCCCGCGCCATCGGCGCGGCGCTGGAGGGCGGCGGCAACGCGGCGGCGCGGGCCTCGTTCTGGGCCGCCCGCTACTGGCAGGGCCGCTTTCTGGCCACCGGCATGCCCGATGCGATCGACAAGGCCCAGGCCGCCCTGCAAGGGGCGGCGCCGGGGCCGCAGCAGCAGTACCGCGCCGCCCTGGGCGCTTTGGCCGATGCCAGCCTTGCCCTGCGCAAGACCGGGCGCGGCATGGTGGGGCGGGGCGCGGTTTTCGCCGGGCTGGCGGCGAAATACAGCCGCCTGCAGATGGCCCGCCTGGAGGCCGATCACGCCGCCGCCCACCGCCAGAGCGTGCAGGCCCGGCTGCTGGTGGCGCTGTTCTCCCTGGGGGCGGTGCTGGTGGGCGGGCTGGTGGCGGCGCTGACCAGCCGCAACATCGTCGGCCCTTTAAGCGCCATGACCGCCGCCATGACCCGGCTGGCCCGGGGCGATACCGAAGGGGCGATCCCGGCCCTGGCGCGCGGCGACGAGATCGGCGAAATGGCGCGGGCGGTGGATGTGTTCAAGGACAACCGCCGCCGCGCCGATCAGCTGGAACGCGCGCAGCAGGCCGAGGCCGCCCACAAGGAGCGCCGCCGCATGGCGCTGGAGCGGCATACCGCCCGTTTCGAGGCGGTGATCACCCGCCTGCTGACCGAGGTGGTGGCGGCGGTGGAAACCATGGCGCGCACCTCGGGGGTGCTGTCGGAGTCCTCGGCCAAGGCCAGCCGCCATTCCGCCAGCGTCTGCCAGGCGGCGGAACAGGCGGCGGGCAATGTGCATTCGGTGGCGGCGGCGGCCGAGGAACTGTCGGCCTCCATCGCCGAGATCGGGCGGCAGGTGGCGCAATCGAGCCTGGTGGCCGGCGAGGCCGCCGCCGAATCGCGCCAGATCACCCGGCTGATCGGCGGGCTGGACGAGGCCGGGCAGCGCATCGGCGACGTGGTGCGGCTGATCAACGATATCGCCGCCCAAACCAACCTTCTGGCCCTGAACGCCACCATCGAGGCGGCCCGCGCCGGCGAGGCCGGCAAGGGCTTCGCCGTGGTGGCCGGCGAGGTCAAACAGCTGGCGGCGCAAACGGCCCGGGCCACCGGCGAGATCACCCGGCATGTGAGCGAGGTGCAGGGCCGCACCCGTGATGCCACCGCCGCCATCGGCCATATCGGCGGGGTGATCGAACAGATCAACGGCATCGTTGCCGCCATTGCCGCCGCCATGGAGCAGCAGGGCGCCGCCACCCACGACATCGCCCGCAATGTGCAGCTGGCGGCGGCGGGCACCGCGCGCGTCACCGGCACCCTTCAGGCGGTGGCCGAAACCATCGGCGCCGGAGACCGCCTTTCCGCCGAGGCGCTGGCCTCGTCGCGCGCGCTGATGACGCATTCCTCCACCCTGAAGCAGGAGATCGACGGCTTTCTGGCCGATATCAACGACGACGGTCAGGCGATGGATCAGGCCGACGAGGCCCTGGTGCGCTTCGTCCGGGAACAGGCGGCGCGCATCGGCGGGATGTTCGAGGCGGCGGCGCGCAGCGGCGAGATGCGCGAAGATGATCTGTTCGACGCCCGGTATCAGCCCATTCCCGGCAGCGATCCGCCGCAGTTCCTGACCCGCTTCACCGCTTATGCCGACCGGGTGCTGCCGGCGCTGATCGAGCCGGCGCTGGCGCTGGATCCCCGCGTGCTGTTTTGCGCCGCCGTGGACCGCAATGGCTACCTGCCCACCCATAACCGCAAATATGCCGAGCCCCAGGGCGATGATCCCATCCGGAACGCCGCCCACAGCCGCAACCGCCGCCTGTTCGACGATCCCGCCGGTCTGGCCTCGGCCCGCAACACCCAGCCCTTCCTCATCCAGTCCTACCCCCGCGACATGGGCGGCGGCGTCACCACCACGGTGGTGGAGATTTCCGCCCCCATCGTGGTGGGGCGGCGCCCCTGGGGGGCGCTGCGGCTGGCCTATTCCGTTTAGGAGATCCCGCGCATGAACAGCAGCAATCCCGAAATCGCCACCTCCCTGACCATCAACGGCGCCGTCACCAATTATCACGATCGCGGCCAGGGCGTGCCGGTGGTGATGGTGCACGGCTCCGGCCCCGGCGTCAGCGCCTGGGCCAACTGGCGGCTGGCCATCCCGGCCCTGGCGGAAACCTGCCGGGTGATCGCCCCCGACATGGCCGGGTTCGGCTTCAGCGAACGGGTGGCGGGGGCGGCCTACGGCCTTGATCTCTGGGTCGATCAGCTGCTGGGCCTGCTGGATGGGCTGGGCCTGGAGACGGCCCATCTGGTGGGCAACTCCTTCGGCGGCGCCATCGCCCTGGCCCTGGCGGCGCGCCATCCCGAACGGGTGCGCCGCCTGGTGCTGATGGGCAGCGTCGGCGTTTCGTTCCCCCTCACGCCCGGCCTCGATGCCGTGTGGGGCTATCAGCCCTCGCCGCAGGCCATGCGCGGCCTGCTCGATATTTTCGCCTACGACCGCGCCCTGGTCACCGACGAACTGGCCGAGCTGCGCTACCGGGCCTCGATCCGCCCCGGTTTCCAGGAAAGCTTCGCCGCCATGTTCCCGGCGCCGCGCCAGCGCTGGGTCGAGGCCCTGGCCAGCCCCGAGGCGGCCATCGCCGCCCTGCCGCACGAAACCCTGATCCTGCATGGCCGCGACGATCAGGTGATCCCGCTCGAGACCTCGCTGCGGCTGCACCAGCTGATCAGCCGCTCGCAGCTGCATGTGTTCGGCCGCTGCGGCCATTGGGTGCAGATCGAGCATGCCGCCCGCTTCGTGCGGCTGCTCGATCAGTTCTTCGCCGAGGACGGCGCCTAAGCCTTTCCGCCACCCGGCCCAAAAGCAACAACAAGGAGCATGGTCATGACGCAAACGGAACAGCCGGGACGGGGCGGCGGTCTTCAGGGCGCCGGGGCGCTGATCGCCGACGGCGGCACCCTGGTGTCGCAGTTCACCCAGGTGGTGGCGGCCACCGAGGCCCAGGCGGCGGCCATCGCCCGCGCCGTCGAGGATGGCCGTGGCCTGGAGGACGGCCTGCGCCGCTCGGCCGAGGATGCCTCCGCCTGCACCGCCTTCGTGCGCCAGGCCTTCGCCTATGCCGACGACGGCAAGCGGCTGGTGCGGGACTCCTCGGGCGCGGCGGCGCGGGTGGCCGAGGCCATCGGCAATGTGTCGGCGCATTTCCTGGCCGTGGCCGAGGCCACCGACGAGATCCGCGGCGTTATCCGCATGATCCACGGCATCGCCCAGCAGACCAACCTTTTGGCCCTGAACGCCGCCATCGAGGCGGCCCGCGCCGGCGAGACCGGCAAGGGCTTCGCCGTGGTGGCCACCGAGGTGCGCACCCTGGCCCAGCGGTCGCGCGATGCCTCGGCCGAAATCAGCGGCACCATCGACCGCATCACCGCCAGCACCGCCCGGGTGCAGGCGGCCATGGGCGAGGCCCGCAAGGCGGTGGAGGACAGCGTGGGGCTGTCGGGCGAGGCGGCCACCGCCATCGACGGCGTGACCCGGAGCGGCGCCGAGGCCATCACCGCCGCCCAGGCGGTGGAGACCGATGCCGCCCGGCAGAGCGGCCTGGCCGCCGGCATCGTCTCCGACATGGAGGGGCTGGGCGGGCTGATCGCCACCGGCGAACAGGCGGTGCGGCGCTGCAACGACGTGCTGCGCACGGTGATCGGCCGCGTCACCGCCTTCAAGCACGATGCCGAGTCCCTGCTGGGCGAGGCCGATCCCTGGCAGGCGGTGAGCGAGGCCATCGAGGAGATGCGCGTCAACAACGTGCTGATCATGAATTCCCGCAGCGTGGCCGAGGCGGCGCCCTGCCTGGAGCGGGTGGCGGCGGCCGATCGCCTGATCGACCGCCACTGGGCCCGGCTGCGCCACCATCCCGCCCTGACGGCGGCGGCGGCCCAGGCCTTCGAGCAGGCCCTGGACCGCTACCGCGCCAGCCGCGACGACGCCCTGGGCCATGCCCGTTCCGGCGATTTCGCCACGGTGCGCCAGAAGGTGCCGGGGGCGGTGCGGCCCTGCTACCAGGCCCTGAAAACCTGCCTCGAACAGTTGCCTCGGGACGCGCATGCTGTATCGTAGGTCTGCGCGGCCATAAAGCGCCGGGATTATGAAAAGGGGGAGGCGGGGGGATGTCGTCGGATCAGCCCCAGGCCGGTTTGGCGGCCATTCCGCCATCATCCTGCTATGGCCGGGTGATGGAGGATATCCTGTCGGGCCATCTGGCGCCGGGGGCCAAGATCGAACTGGCCGATCTGATGCGCCGCTATTTCCTGAGCTCGGGCGATCTGGTGGCCGCCATCATCCGTCTGGCCGGCGATGGGCTGGTGGCGCTGGAAGGGGCCTCGGCCCTGCGCATCGCCCCGGTTTCGGTGGGCGATCTCGAGGAACTGACCGAAAGCCGGGTTTTCGTCGATTGCGAGGCGCTGCGCCGCTCGGTGCGCCTGGGCGGGGCGGCCTGGCGGCACGGGGTGGAGGACAGCTTCGCCCGCCTTTCGGCCATGGATCATCTGTCCACCGGCGACGACCGCGTCAAGATCGAAGCCTGGGAGCTGTTGAACCACGGCTTTCACGCCGCCCTGACGGCGGCCTGCCCCCTGGGCCGGCTGAAGGCGCAGGGCGAGCATCTCTACCGCCAGCACGAACGCTACCGCCGCCTGCTGTCGGGGCGCCGCGCCATCGCCCTGGATGTGCATCAGGAACACGAGGCCCTGGCCGCCGCCGCCCTGTCCGGCGATGGGGACCAGGCGGCGGCGCTGCTGGAATCGCATATCCGCAAATCCGCCGCCACCCTGGCCGCCGGCATCGCCGACGGCAGCTGGTTCGGCACGGCGCCGCTTTATTAAAGCGGGTCTCAGAGGGGCTACAAGTCTCGCTTGATGCCCGAAACATAGGTAAGGGCAGCACTGCTGGAAATGTTTGAGGGAAGACTCAAAGTCTTTACAGCGAAATAAAGACAAGAACCAACTACGCTAGCTGAAAATGGCTCCATCCCTAGCTGACTCGATGCCCCCATCATTCCTAACCCTCCCGCCAAAAAACTCTCTACCGCAAGCGGAATAAATCCACGCAAAGATGTAAGTTCTCTTGGAAAGAGTTTTTCAGCCATAGTTCTGTCTATGGCAGACAAGGATGATTCCAGTTTTGCCACCGCAGTATTTCTGGCTCTGGGAATATCAGAGGAAGAAATAATTTGCTGGTATAACTCATCTAAATGTATGCGGAGTGCTATTAATTCTGGCATTCTACGATCTTTGAATTCCAATATATCATTTAGTGGAACATCCTTCTTTGGAACAGGAAGGGCATTCCAGAGTTCATAATCAATAGCCGTTTTTGATTGCCCTCCGATAAAGTGAGGGGCTGTGCTTTGTTGAGCCAATGACCAATTGCCGGGGGATTCTTTCTGGCGTTTATCAAAAACAGCCTGTTGTGCTTTTATAAAAACCTCGCCGTTATTAGAAGATAAGCTTCCTTGAAATTGAACACGTGTGCGACTAGCAATTTTTGCGTCTATAAGAAATTGAATGTCTTGGCACGCTCCTACTGAAATGAAATTGTTATCAGGATAATCTATCTCATCCCAGTACAGGAGGTACTTACGAATATCCGCTGGATTTGGCGAGCCACCACAAATAATACCACCATTTTCTAGTATCTCGAATGGTGGGGATAGAACAATTCCTCTAGAGTTTTTCATGGATCATCGCCTTTCTTGGTTGTTTGTTGCGTTTATCTCTTCTTATGCGGCATTTCCAAGATAGATGGCCTGTCCGTCCCCGATTGACGGCAGGATAGCCCGATCCAAGTTCTACCGGAAGGCGAAATTGCACGGTGATAGCCTCCGCCGCAGCAAATTCCCCCCCCCCAACCGTCATGACCGGCCCCGGCGGTGCGATTCTGGCCTATTTTGCAACAGCGCGGGCACACTTCGCCCATCGCCCGGCCCCGTACCGATTCGCCGAAACAGGTCGCGCGGCACGGCGACCTCGGCCATCTGGGAAATCCGGGCTTATTAAAATGGTTCCGGCAATGCTCTAACCGATCTCCTCGCCGCCGCTCTTGCGGTAGCGGTAGGCCAGTTGGGCGCGGGTCAGGCCCAGTTTGCGGGCGGCTTCGGCCAGATTGCCGTCGGCCCGCCGCACCGCCGCCTCGATGATCATGGTTTCCAGGGTGTCCAGCGGCAGCTCGCTGCCCAGGATCTGCTCCACCATGCCGGGGGTGGCGGGCAGGGGGGCGGGTTGGCTGCTGTCGGTCAGCTGGCCGTTGGCGCTTAAGCCGAAGAAGGGGGCGTTCACCTCGTCGCCCTGCACGAACAGATGGGCCACATCCAGCGGCGCGCCGTTTTCCGGGGCCAGGATCACCGCCCGCTCGATGATGTTTTCCAGCTCGCGCACATTGCCGGGATAGCCGTAATCCAGCAGATGGTCGAGGGCGCGGTGGGTCAGGGCCGCCGCTTCGCCGCGGCCGTGGCGGGCGGCGTATTTGGCCAGGAAATGGCGCACCAGCAGGGGGATATCCTCCTTGCGTTCGCGCAAGGGCGGGATGCGCACCGGAAAGACGTTGAGGCGGAAGAACAGATCCTCGCGGAACAGGCCCTTCTGCACCGCCCGCCGCAGATCCACATTGGTGGCGGCCACCACCCGGACATCGACGCGCCGCGCCGCCTGACCGCCCACCGGCTCCACCTCGCGTTCCTGCAGCACGCGCAGCAGCTTGCTCTGCGCCGCCATGTTCAGGGTGCCGATCTCGTCGAGAAAGATGGTGCCGCCGTGGGCGCGCTCGAACTTGCCGGGGCGCGACTGCACGGCGCCGGTGAAGGCGCCGCGTTCCACCCCGAACAGCTCGGATTCCACCAGGGTATCGGGAATGGCGGCGCAGTTGATGGCGATGAAGGGCTGGTCGGCGCGCGGGCTCAAGGCATGCAGGGTGCGGGCGAACATCTCCTTGCCGACGCCGGTTTCGCCCAGGAACAAGACGGTGGCGTTGGTGGGCGCCACCTTCTTCAGCAATTGATGGGCGGCGGTGAAGCCCGAGGAAATGCCCACCAGCCCGCCGGACGGTTCGGAAGCCTCGCCGGGCGGGAAGGTTTGCACGCCGTGCTCGCGCTCCACCAGCCGGGCCAGGGCATCGGGCTGGAAATACACCATGTCGGGGGCGGGATCGTCCCATTCATGCACCGGCTTGCCGATGATGCGGCAATGGGGGGCGCCGGTGCCGCGGCATTCCACCTCGCGGTAGAGGATCGGGCGGCCCATATAGACGCTGGTATAGCCGGTGGCATAGCCGATCTGCATCCAGCAGACCGGCTCGTCGCTGATGCCGAAGGCGGCGAAATGGGCATCCACCTCCGACGAGGAATGCCAGAGAAATTCGCCGTAATGATGCCCGGCCTCCAGATCCACCTCGGCGCGGATGGTTTCCACCCGCACGATGCCCTCCAGGGCATGCAGCTGCGGCCCGGCCAGGAAGCCGGCCACCGGATCGCCCTGGCGCAGCCGCTTGCTCATCTGCGCATCCTTGCTGCCCGAGGCGTAGCCCATGCGGGTCAGCAGGCCGCGCGCCGCCGCCCGCCCCAGGGATTGCACCAGTTCGTGGCGCAGCCCGGCCAGGGCCGACTGGTGCAGCAGCAGCATGCGCTGGTCGTCCAGCCAGATGCGCCCGTCCTTGGGGCAGAAACGCAGGCGCGCCAGCAGATCGGCGAAGTCGGGGTCGGCCTCGCTGATGCGCGTCAGCAGGGGGATGCTGGCGTCTTCAAACGGTGTTGCGGTCAACAGAGCCTCCCAGACACTGTTTCACCGGCTCCATGGGGCGTTTTCGCCTCGTCACGGAGCGGGTCTCCGATCACCCTACCCGCTGCGGCCAAGGCGGCGCAACCATCCTCCAGGGTGATCGCATGTGCGCTCCCCCTGATTTTTATATGTTCCTCAGGCGCCGGGCGTCGCCGTTCCGGCTCCTTGGCTTGTCCTCATACCAACCGGCCAATGAATTGACCGGTTGTATCGTCCCTCGCCGGGCGGCGGCATCCGCCGCCTTGGCCGCTCGCTCAATGCTCGCTGGATACCGGCCAACGAGTCACTTCAATGGTTGGCCGGTATCACTATGCCTGCGCTGCCGCTCCGGCAACGCTCCGGCGACCGAGGGCGGGCTAGTCACCGGCTGCGCCGGTTCCCCTTTCCGGCCCGGTTTCATATTCATAAAAGCGGCGGCGGCTTTCCGGTGCCGAGATGATGATTTCATCACGCTGCGGCGCGGCATGGGGGCGAGGGGTGATGAAATCATCATCCGGGAGCGCCGCCGCCCGCCCTTCAGGCCTGGCATAAAAATCGATATTTCAGGAAAACTGCGAAATTTCGCAGATCTCATGGTTTGGCACGGGGCTTGCTGTTTAAGGGCCAAGCGCCGCCGCCGATGCGGCGCAAAAATGGAAACAGGAACGTCTGGGGCTGATGTCATGGAACATGCGATGGAACGGCGCGTCTGCGTCAAATCGATCCGCAACGGCAGGTTCGTCGAATTCGAGTTTTCGATTTTCGATGCCGATCTGTCGGTCGAGCTGATCATGCCCATTGCCGCCTTCCATGAGTTCTGCGCCGCGCAGAACGCCATCGTCTCCAATGCCGATCTCCTGTCCATGACGGGCGAGGCCGGTCCGGCGCCGCAACCGGTGGCCGGATTGTACCGCAGCCCCGCGCAACACCGCTTCCCGAACGGCTGACGCCGCCGTTGGTTCCGGCGCGCCTCCCGGCGCCGGGCGGGAAGGGAATAACACCGGAGAGGATGGAGGAACGCAGGTGACAATCGATATCAAGACTTTGAAGGTGGAGCCGCGCCGCAACACCTTCGGCCATATCGCCCGCCGTCTGGGAGCCGATAAGCCCGCCTCGCGCTATGAAGAGGCGACGCTGGACATTCAGGCCACCGACAATTTTCACTACAAGCCGCTGTGGGATGCCGATCACTGGCATTACGACGAAAGCCGCACGGCCATCCGCATGCGGGACTGGTACAGCCTGCGCGACCCCCGCCAGTACTATTACGCCAGCTACAACATCGCCCGCGCCGGCCAGTATCAGGCCACCGAGCGCAATTTCGATTTCGTGGCCAAGCGCGGCCTGCTCGATATCGTCGAGCCCGAATGGCGCGAGACCGTGGGCTTCTATCTGCTGCCGCTGCGGCATATGGAATGGGCGGCCAACATGAACAGCACCAACATGTGCGACCGGGGCTACGGCACCGCCATCACCGCGCCCTGCATCTTCTCGGCGGGCGATCATCTGGCCATGGCCCAGATTTTGGGGCGCATCGGCCTGGCGCTGGACGGCAATCTCGGCACCTCGCTGCAGGAGGCCAAAACCGCCTGGATGGAAGCCCCGGAATGGCAGGGCCTGCGCAAGCTGGCCGAGGACAGCCTGGTGATCGAGGACTGGTTCGAGCAGCTGGTGGCGCAAAACCTGGTGATCGACGGCCTGCTCTATCCCCTGGTCTACGGCGCTTTCGACAAGGCCGGCCAGACCCGCGGCGGCACCGGTCTTTCCATGCTGACCGAGTTCATGAACGACTGGTTTACCGAGCACAGCCGCTGGGTGGATGCGGTGATCAAGACCGCCGCCGCCGAATCGGCGGACAACAAGGCCCTGCTCGGGCAATGGCGCGGGCAGTGGCTGGCGGCGGCCAAAAGCGCCTTCGCCCCCCTGGCCGCCCGCGTGCTGGGCGCCGACCGGGGCGCCGCCGCCCTCGACGAGGCCGCCGCCGCCCTGAACAAACGCGCCGCCGCCCTTGGCCTGGCCTGAAACGTAAGGAACATTCCATGCCCCGTATCGTTTCCATCACCCTGCAAAACACCGATGACGCCCGGCCCATCATCGCCGCCATCACCGACGACAATCCCGGCGCCCGCGTTCATGCCATGCCCGGCATCGTCAAGATCGACCGCGACGACAGCCTGACCGTTCGAGA
>JAJZGK010000290.1 GCA_021798485.1 Pseudomonadota bacterium | reverse complement strand
GAGATCGCCGGCCTGCTGCGCGGCCTGGCCGGGCGCTTCGTGCCGCCCGGCCCCTCGGGGGCGCCGACGCGGGGCCGCCCCGACGTGCTGCCCACCGGGCGCAATTTCTATTCGGTGGACAGCCGCACCGTGCCCACTCCGGCGGCCTGGACCCTGGGGTGGAAGTCGGCCACCCTGCTGATCGAACGCCATTTGCAGGAGCATGGCGCCTGGCCGCGCTCGGTGGCGGTTTCGGCCTGGGGCACCAGCAACATGCGCACCGGCGGCGACGATATCGCGCAAGGCCTGGCCCTGATGGGGGTGCGCCCCACCTGGGATGCCGCCTCGCGCCGCGTTACCGGCTTCGAAATCCTGCCGCTGTCGCTGCTGGACCGGCCGCGCGTCGATGTGACCTTGCGGGTTTCCGGCTTTTTCCGCGACGCCTTCCCCGCCCTGATGGATCTGTTCGACAGCGCCGCCCGCGCCGTGGCCGCCCTGGAGGAAAGCGACGACGACAATCCCCTGGCCGCCCATGTGCGCGAGGATGCCCGCCGTCTGGCCGCCGAAGGCCATCACGATGCCGCCCGCCGCGCCGGGCACCGGGTGTTCGGCTCGAAACCGGGGGCCTACGGCGCCGGGCTGCAGGCCCTGATCGACGAGAAGGGCTGGAGCAGCGATGCCGATCTGGCCCGGGCCTATATCGCCTGGGGCGGCTACGCCTACGGCGGCGGCGCCGGCGGCGATGCCGCGCACGGCCTGTTCGAAAGCCGGCTGCGCCGCACCGAGCTGGTGCTGCAGAACCAGGACAACCGCGAGCACGATCTGCTGGATTCCGACGACTACTACCAGTTCGAGGGCGGCATGACGGCGGCGGTGCGGGTGCTGTCGGGCCAGGCCCCCGCCGTTTACCACGCCGACCATTCCCGCCCCGACAGCCCGCGCATCCGCACCCTGGAGGAGGAGATCGCCCGGGTGGTGCGGGCCCGCGTCGTCAACCCCAAATGGATCGCCGGGGTCATGCGCCACGGCTACAAGGGGGCCTTCGAGATGGCCGCCACCGTGGACTATCTCTTCGCCTTCGCCGCCACCGCCCACGCCGTCGGCGATCATCACTTCGATGCGGTGTTCGAGGCCTATCTCGAGGATCCGGCGGTGCTGGAGTTCCTGCGCGCCGCCAACCCGGCGGCCTTGCGCGAAATGATCGACCGCCTGGACGAAGCCATCCGCCGCGGCCTGTGGCATCCCCGCCGCAACCACACCATCGACCGCCTGAGGGAGCTTGCCTGACATGGACGAGACCACCGACCAGCGCCATCACGACAAGATGGTGAAGAAGAAGGCCGCCCGCGACCGCATGATGGCCAGGAAAAGCGGTGAAAAGGGCCTGCTCATCGTGCATACCGGCGCCGGCAAGGGCAAATCCTCGGCCGCCTTCGGCATGGTGCTGCGCGCGGTCGGCCACGGCTTCAAGGTGGGGGTGATCCAGTTCATCAAGGGGGCCTGGGATACCGCCGAACGGCGGGTGCTGGGCACCTTCGGCGATCTGGTGGAGTTCCGGGCCATGGGCGAGGGCTTCACCTGGGAAACCCAGGACCGGGCCCGCGACACCGCCGCCGCCGAACGGGCCTGGACCGAGGCCGCCCGCATGCTGGCCGACCCCGCCTATGCCATGGTGGTGCTGGATGAGTTGAATGTGGCCTTGCGTTATGGCTATGTGGAGATGGCCCCGGTTCTGGCGGCCCTGGCGGCCCGCCCGCCCCGGCAGCATGTGGTGATCACCGGCCGCAACGCCGCCGAGGAGCTGATCGCCGCCGCCGATCTGGTGACGGAAATGACCCTGGTGAAACATCCCTTCCGCGACGGCGTGAAGGCGCAGCCCGGAGTTGAATTCTGACCATGCCCCGTTTTGCCACACGCCTGCTGCCGCCGCTTCTGGCCCTGCTGGCCCTGTTCGCCCTTCCCGCCGCTCCCGCCCTGGCCGGCTACGACCAGCAGCAGGTGGTGGACGGCGCCACCGGCACCATGGAACGGCTGAAGACCGATCCCGGCTTTCAGAAGAACTTCCATCAGCAGATGCGCGACGCCCGCGCCATCCTCATCGTGCCCAACCTCTATCGCGGCGGCCTGTTCGTGGGCGGCCAGTACGGCAACGGCGTGCTGCTGGAACGCCTGCCCGACGACAGCTGGTCCTATCCCGCCTTCTTCACCCTGGCCGGCGGCAGTTTCGGGCTGCAGCTGGGGGCGGAAAGCCTCGGCGTCATCTTCCTGATCAATTCCGACCGCGCCTTGCAGGCGCTTCTGGACAACCAGTTCAAGTTCGGCGCCAATTTCGGCATGACCCTGGCGGTGGTGGGGGCCGATGTCGGCGGCAGCACCACCAGCAACGCCGGGGCCGATATTCTGGCCCTGTCGTTCAGCGCCCTCGGCCTTTACGGCGGCCTGACCCTGGACGGCACCGCCGTGTCGCCGCGCGATTCCTGGAACGCCGCCTATTATGGCCGCAACCTCTCCAGCCGCGGCATCGTGCAGGACCGCGATGTCAGCAATCCCGGCGCCGACCGCCTGCGAGACGTTCTTGCCCACTGACGCCCCGCGCCCGCCCTTCGCCCTGATGCTGCAGGGCACCGGCTCGGATGTGGGCAAATCGCTGCTGGTGGCCGGGCTGTGCCGGGCCCTGACCCGGCGCGGCCTGGCGGTGGCCCCCTTCAAGCCGCAGAACATGTCCAACAATGCCGCCGTCACCGCCGACGGCGGCGAGATCGGCCGGGCCCAGGCCCTGCAGGCCCGCGCCTGCGGCCTGCCCCCCAGCCGCCACATGAACCCGGTGCTGCTGAAACCGCAAAGCGATGTGGGAGCCCAGGTGGTGGTGCAGGGCCGGGTGCTGGGCAATGCCGGGGCCCGCGACTATCACGCCCTGAAGCCCACCCTGCTGCCGCGGGTGCTGGAAAGCTTCCGGCTGCTGGGCCAGGGCCGCGACGCCCTGCTGGTGGAAGGCGCCGGCAGCGCCGCCGAGGTCAATCTGCGGGCCGCCGATATCGCCAATATGGGCTTCGCCGAGGCCGCCGACCTGCCGGTGGCGCTGGTGGCCGATATCGACCGTGGCGGCGTTATCGCCGCCCTCGTCGGCACCCATGCCCTGCTGCCCGAGGCCGAGCGCCGCCGGGTGAAGGGCTATATCATCAACAAATTCCGCGGCGATCCCGCCCTGTTCGCCCCGGCGGTGGACCTGATCGGCGCCCGCACCGGCTGGCGCTGCTTCGGCATTCTGCCCTGGTTCCCCGAGGCCGCCCGCCTGCCCGCCGAGGACGGCGCCTCGCTGCGCGGCGGCGGCACGGGCGGCGGCAACGGCGCCTT
>JAJZGK010000056.1:1803-14513 GCA_021798485.1 Pseudomonadota bacterium | reverse complement strand
GCTCCGTCAGCCGGGCCCGCAGCAGCCCCATCAGGCCGCTGCCCGCGCCGGCCAGGGCCGGATGATGCTCCAGGCGGGCCAGGGCGCCGGTACGGTGCGGCATGCCCCGCCAGGTGGGAGCGGCGATGAAGGCGGCATCGTGCCACGCCAGCCCTTGCGCCACATCCCGCGCCGACCATGGCGGCAGGGCCGGCAGGGTGCAGGCGCCAAATTCCTCCAGACCCTCGGCGCGCAGATGGGCGGCCAGCCGCGCCCCCTGCCCGGCCAGCACCTTTGTCTCGATCACGGCGCGGGCCCGGCGCAAAGATTCGGCCAGGGCGGCGCCGTCCGGGGCCAGACGGCCGCCGCCGGGGCGCATCCAATCGGTCTCGGGATAAAGCAGGCGCGGCAGGCCGGCCAGGGCGGCGCGCAAGTCCTTGCAGGCGGCGGCATCGGGGGCTTCACCCAGCAGACGCGGCCAGTCCAGCAGGGCGCGACCGCCCTGATCCAGCAGCGTTTCCGCCAGCAGCAGCAGGCGGCGGGCCGCCCGCTGCGGCGGCGGCGCCTCAAAATCCGCCGCCTGTTCCACCGCCTTGGCCGCCGCCAGGCCCTGGGCAATGCGGCAGACGGCGTAAAGACGGCTGCACAGCTCGGGAATTTCCGCCGCCCGGCGGCCGGAAAACAGCGACGGCAGCGCCAAAGCCCGGCTGCTCGCCACCCTGACGGCGGTAAAACGGCCCTGGGCCACCGTTACGGCGATGTCCAGCCGGCCCTCGGCGGGAAAACCGCTCACGCCGCCCCGCCCTCCGGTCCGGCCAGCACCGTTTCCAGATAGGCCAGGCTCTCCTGCGCCGCCGCCTCATCCACCTTTTCCATGGCGAAGCTGCCCGACTGCACGATGACGTAATCGCCCACCGCCACCTTATCCTCCAGCAGCATCAGGCTGACCACCCGCTCCACCCCGAAACAGGTCACGGTGGCGAAACCGTTTTCCAGGGACAGGATGCGCGAGGGGATGGCCATGCACATGCCCGCTACTCCCGCGGCCGGGCCGGGCAGCCCAGGGCCGCCAGTTCCGCCACCACCCTCTCCACCACCTCGTCCAGGCGGGCGGCCACGGCGGGCGACAGCTCCATGGCCAGCTCCAGCGACACCGGCTTGACACCGATCAGCACCACGCTTTGCGGCTCCGAACCGGCGAAACGCAGCGCCGCCAGCACGTCCGACAACCCCACCTGATGCGGCGACAGCTTGGTCTTGAAGAATGCCGGCACCTCGTCGCCGCTCAGCCGCACGATGCCGCCCTCGGGCTGGCCGGCGCGCACGGCATCCACCACCACCAGATGGTCGGCGCCCTGCAGTTCGGGAAACAGCTCCATGCCGGTGGTGCCGCCATCCACCACCTCCACCGTTTCCGGCAGGGTGTAGCGCTGTTCCAGCGCCGCCACGGCATGCACGCCGATCCCCTCGTCCGACATCAGCATATTGCCGATCCCCAGCACCACCACACGCATGACACCATCCATTCAAGAAAAACCCGCGCCCGGACCATGCCGGGCGCGGGATCAGCATACGCTTACAGCGCCTTCACCTGCACCACCGTCTTATGCTCGGTATCGGTCAGGTGCACGGCGCAGGCCAGGCAGGGATCGAAGGAATGCACGGTGCGCAGCACTTCCAGCGGCCGTTCGGGATCGGCCACCGGATTGTCCATCAGCGCCGCCTCGTAGGGGCCGATGTGATCGTCCTCGTTGCGCGGCGCCGCGTTCCAGGTGGTGGGCACCACCGCCTGATAGTTGGCGATCTTGCCGTCCTTGATCACCGACCAGTGCGACAGCACGCCGCGCGGCGCCTCGTGGGTGCCCACCCCCATGATCTCGCCCTTGGGGAAGGTGGGGCGGTTGAAGGTGCGGGTATCGCCCTTGCCGATATTGTCCATCAGGGCCTGCCAGTTGGCCTGCAGCGATTCGTGCACCACGGCGGCGCGCACTGCGCGGGCGGCGTGGCGGCCGATGGTGGAATGCAGGGCCGACAGCGGCAGCTTGGTGCCCGACAGGCTGTCCACCGTTTCGATCACCCGGTTGAGATGGGTGATGGTGGGCTGATGCCCGGCGGCCACGCCGCACAGCACGTTGGCCAGCGGCCCCACCTGGGCCGGCTTGCCGTAGAAGGTGGGCGACTTCACCCAGCTGTATTTGCCCTCGTCCTGGAAATCGGTGTAGTCGGGGGTGGTTTCCCCCTTCCAGGGATGCAGGGCGCCGGGGCCGTTGGCGTAGGAATACCAGGCATGCTTCACCGATTCCGCCACGCCCTGGCGGAAATAGGGATCATGCGAGCCGCCGATGGGCTTGTAGGTGGCCAGATCGCCGCCCTTGATATAGCCGCCCGGCATCATGAACCGGGTGCTCTTGGTGTCCATGGGCACATCGGGGATCGACAGATAGTCGGTGATGCCGGCGCCGTGTTTCGTCCAGTCGGCATAGAAGGCGCCGATGGCCGAAACATCCACCAGATAGCAGTTGCGGATGAACACCCCGAGTTTGTCGATCATCTCCTTGACCAGCAGAAGGCGCTCGATGCTGAGCACCGACTGGCTGTTGAGATTGATGGGGTTGGACACGCCGCCCACCGCCATGTTCTGGATATGCGGCGATTTCGAGCCCAGCACCGCCACGATCTTGTTGGCGTAGCGCTGCACCTCCAGGGCCTGCAGATAATGGGCCACGGCCAGAAGGTTGACCTCGGGGGTCAGCTTCATGGCCGGATGGCCCCAATAGCCGTTGGTGAAGGGGCCAAGCTGGCCCGAGCCCACGAAGGTCTTCAGGCGGTTCTGCACATCCTCGAACACATGGCGGCTGTTGCCTTCCCAGTCCGACAGGCTTTCCGCCAGCTGGGCGGTTTTGGCCGGGTTGGCCTTCAGGGCCGACACCACATCCACCCAGTCCAGCGCCGACAGATGGTAGAAATGCACGATATGATCATGCAGGGCATGCGCCGTCACGATCATGTTGCGGATATACTGGGCGTTCAGCGGCACCTCGAGATCGAGGGCGCTTTCGATGGACCGCACCGAGGCCACGGCATGCACGGTGGTGCAAACGCCGCAGATGCGCTGGGTGATGGCCCAGGCGTCGCGCGGGTCGCGGCCCAGCAGGATCTGTTCGACGCCGCGCCACATCTGGCCCGACGACCAGGCCTTGGACACGCGGCCGTTCTGAACCTCGACATCGACGCGCAGATGGCCTTCGATACGGGTGATGGGATCGATGGTGATTCTCGTCGCCACGGCAACTCTCCTTGAACTACTCGGTGGTCAGAGCGGCCGGGGCGCGCTCGACGGCATGGGTTGGCCCGGCCGCATGGACCGGGTGCAGAACGGGCAGTCTTTTGACGAAGACGATATAGGCCAGCACCTCCAGGGCGATGATGCCCAGGGTGACCAGCAGCTCCCCCACCGAGGGGAAGTAGTGCCAGCCGGGCCGGCCGTAGGCCACCAGATAGGCATCGATGCGGTAAAGCCCGCCGCCCAGCAGCATGCTGACCGCCGACAGGAACTGCAGCCGCTCGTTGACGCGGTTGGCCTTGGGCAGCATCAGCACGATGGGGGTGGCGAACAGCAGGTTTTCCAGCCAGAACATCAGGCTGAGCCCGCCCGAGGAAAACACCAGCCCCAGCTTGCCCTCGTAGGCCAGATCGCCCCAGCGCAGCAGCAGATAGGCCGACATCAGCACCACGATATAGCGGGTGACGAAGGCCAGGATGCGGGCTTCCGAGGGGCGCTTGTAGGCCGAGGTCACCAGGGTGGCCTCGAAGATGACGATGGAAAAGCCCATGGCCAGGGCCGACATCAGGAACAGCAGCGGCAACAGCCTGGTCTGCCACAGGGGATGGATCAGCTGGCCGAACACCACCAGCAGGGTGCCCAGCGAGCTTTGATGCATGGTGGGCAGCAGGCAGCCCAGGGCGATGAAGACGAACAGAACATTGTTCAGACGGCGCTTCAGCGCCGGTCCGCCCCATTTTTCCGCGAAGGACGGGGTGAACTCGATCCACAGCACCACGCAGTAGCAGGCCACGCACAGCGCCACCTCGAACATCACCGAGTTGGGGTTGGCGTAGCCCGGCGTCATGATATGCCAGAAGTTCCAGTAGCGGCCCAGATCGAAGATCACCGAGAAACCGCCCAGGGAATAGCCGAACATGCTGGCCAGCAGGGCCGGGCGCACCAGGGGATGGTACTTGCCCTTGTTCAGGATATAAACCAGCAGGGCCATGGCATAGCCGCCGCAGGCGAAGGCGGTGCCGATAACCACGTCGTAGGCCACCCAGATGCCCCAGGGATAGCCGTTGTTGATGTTGGCCACCGCCCCCAGCCCTTTCAGGAAGCGGACGGCGAGCAGGACCATGCTCAGCACGAACAGCACCGCCGCGATGACGGTGGTGCGGGTGATGAGGGATCCTCCAAGAGGCGCGTGCTTGCTCATGGCTTAATCCTCGTCCCGGCCATCGTGTTTGGTGTGCTTGTGCGCGGCGTACATCAGCCCCGCCAGCACCGCCACGGGAGCGGCCATGTTCTTGTAGATGCCGTGCTGCAGAGTTTCCGAAACACTGGCGTTGGAGGTGTCCGACAGGGCGGGATAGCCCAGCTTGTCGAACGGCACCCCGGACAGCAGCATCATCTGCGTGCCGCCCATTTCGTGCTCGCCGTAGGTGCTGGGCAGATAGTGGCCCACCGCCTTTTCGTGGCCGGCGGCCACATCGTCCACCGTTTTGCGCGGGAACAAGGTGGTCTGGCCGGGGGGCAGGCTGTGGCGGCGCTCGGCCTCGGCCTTGAGGCCGGCCACCGGACCGAACAGGGTGGCCCCGGTGGGGCAAACCTCGGCGCAGGCCGGAATTTTACCCACCGCCTGCAGGTGCCGGCACATCTGGCATTTCTCGATGCGCGGCGTCGGGGTGTCGTACTGGAAGTGCGGCACCCCGAACGGACAGGAGGCCACGCAATAGCGGCAGCCGATGCAGGCTTCCGGGTGGTGGCTGACGATGCCGGTTTCCGGATCCTTGCGCATGGCCGATACCGGGCACACCGAAACGCAGGAGGGATCGACGCAATGCATGCAGGACTTTTTGACGAAGGCGAAACCGTCCTTCACCTGGTCCTTATGCATGGCCGTGCCTTCGGTATAAACCTTGATCACGTTCAGGGTATAGCCCGACAGATCCAGCGGCGTGTCCCACAGCTTATCCTCGGTGTGGACCTCGGGCGGCATGTCGTTGGCTTCGCGGCAGGCCACCACGCAGGCCTTGCAGCCGATGCACAAGGTGGAATCGTACAACAGCCCCACCGCCTTGGGCGGCATGGCCTTGTTCTCGCGGGCCTCGGCCGGTGCCGCCGTCACGGTGGCGGCGGCGGCGGCCACCGCGCCGGTGGCGGCGGCCCCCTTCAGGAAATTGCGACGGGAGAACGGCATGGCGGGTTACTCCTTGCCGAAGTCGGTATCGTCCGGCTTCTTGTTCTTGCCCAGATTGCGGGCCATCATCGCCCCGGCCCCCACGGCCAGGCCGCCGACACCGGCCACCAGGGCCGCCGAACCGGCGCTCATGCCCTGGCCCTGCTCCTCGACGATGTGCGGATAGCCCACCGGCGGCAGCACATATTTCAGCTCGGCCAGTTCGTAGATGGGCTTCTGGAAACCGATGCCCTGCTCGGTGCAGCCGATGCAGGGATGGCCGGTGCCCACCGGCCAGCTGCCCGACCCCACATCGCCGAACAGGATCGAGGGGCAGTTGGCGTAGGTTTCCGGCCCCTTGCAGCCCAGCTTGTAGAGGCAATAGCCCTTGCGGTGCCCCTCGTCGCCAAACTCCTGGGCGAAACGCCCGGCATCGAAATGCGGGCGGCGCTCGCAGTTTTCGTGGATCAGACGCGAATAGGCGAATTTCGGGCGGCCCTTGGCGTCCACCTCGGGCAGCTTGCCGAAGGTGAGGTAGTGCACCACGGTGGAAAGGAAATTGTAGGGATTGGGCGGACAGCCGGGAATGGTCACCACCGACTTGTCCTTCAGGATCACCGGCGCCCCGGTGGCCCCGGTGGGATTGGGGCTGGTGGAGGGCATGCCGCCCCACGAGGCGCAGGAGCCGATGGCGATGATGGCGGCGGCATCGGCGGCGCATTCATGCACCATCTCCAGCGCCGTCTGGCCGCCCACCTTGCAGTAGATGCCGTTGTCCTTGGTGGGAATGGCCCCTTCCACCACCAGCAGATACTTGCCCTTGTTGGCGGCCATGGAGGCGCGGCGCGCCGCCTCGGCCTGATGACCGGCGGCGGCGAACAGGGTTTCGTGATAATCGAGCGAGATGATGTCGAGGATCAGCTTTTCCAGGGTGGGATGCTCGGCGCGCAGCATGGATTCGGTGCAGCCCGTGCATTCCTGGAAATGCAGCCAGATCACCGGCGGACGCTTGGCCGAAACCAGGGCGTGGGCGATCTGGGCGTCGGCCCCCTTGGGCAGCCCCATGGTGGCGGCCATGGCGGCGCAGAACTGCATGAAGCTGCGGCGCGACAGCCCCAGCCTCGTTTCGATCGCGGTCAACATGCTGTCTTTCATTTCCCCAACCTCTCTCAACGCAAGGCGGTGTGGCGCCCGCCGCCGGCGCGGGGCGCGCCGGCTACGGCAGTGTGACGGACAAGGCGGCGCGGCGCGGCGGACGCGCGGCCGGTTCCAGCCCGGAACGGCGCGCGATGGATTGAACGATGATGCAAACGATCCCTCCCGAAACCAGACGCGGGGTTTCCCCCCTGCTTGTGCTGGGCAGGCAAAAGCACGAATCATGCCAGCTTATGACAGCGGCATGACATCGTGCTTTTTCAATGTGTTATGGGAAAAGAGCGAGACGCTGGCGCCCCTTTGGGCGATCACTCCCCTTCCAGAGGCGGAAGCCTTCTTTCCAGGGCGGAATCAGGGCTGGGACAGGAAGCGGGCGGCGATATCGCGGGCCAGACGCACCGGCTTGCGGGTGATGGCATCCAGACAGCACCAGCAGCTTTTCACCTCGGCCAGCACCACATCGCCATGCAGGATCAGGGTCTGATAGAAGGCCCGCGCCCCCGAAAGCTTTTCCAGCACCACCTGCACGTCCACATGGTCGTTGAGGAAGGCCGGACGGCGGTAGCTGATCTCGTGCTTCAGGGCCACCCACAGATGCGCCGCCGCCACCTCTTGCGGAGCAAGACGCCGCCATTGGTGCAGCACCGCCGCCTGCACCCATTTCAGGTACACGGCGTTGTTGACATGCCCCATCTCGTCGATATCGTCGGCGACGACATTGACATCATATTCGTATTCGTAGATTTGGCTGTGCATGGTCTGATCCTCGATCAGACCTTTATTGTAAGGCCATCGCCCCCGCCGATACCACAACAATAAAATTTAAAGAGCCCCGAAGACTATACACTGAAAAACAATGTGCTTTTTCAATGCACCGTGCAGCTCATGCAAGGATCGAACGAGCGCACGATATGCTGCACCATCAGGGGCGGATTGACCCCCGGTTCCAGCAGGGTGCCTTCCAGGGCCTGCTCCAGCGGTCCGGGATTGCCGTCGGCGTCGCGCGGCGAGAAGTTCCAGGTGGTGGGCGCCACGATCTGGTAGCCGGCGATACCCCCATTCTCGATGCGCAGCCAGTGCCCCAGGGCGCCGCGCGCCGCCTCGGCCAGACCGGCGCCCTCGGCCCGATCCGCAGCGCCGTGCTCCAGGCAATAGGGGCCGTCGCCGTTCAAGGCGGCGATCAGGCCTTCCATGGCGATCACCAGCTGCGCCAGCTCCAGCAGGCGGGCCACCACGCGGTCGTGCACCGAGCCCTGCCAGCCGCCGCAGGCCAGCACATCGGCGATCAGGGGATGGCCGTTGACCGCCTGGCGGGCCAGGGCCCCCACCTCGCACGACAGGCCATCAAGGCGCGGCGCCTTGCTCCAGCTGTAGGCCATGGGCTTGTCGGCATCGGGGCGGGTTTGCCCGCGCGCCGGATGCAAGGCCCCGCCCTGCATCCAGCCGTGGCTCACATCCTCGCGCAGGCCGTCCAGATCAAGCGGCGCCACCCGGCCGTCGCACCACAGGCCGGCCCGGCCGGTAAGGCCGCCATAGCTCAGGAAGCGGCCCACCCCCCGGCCCTGGCTGTCGAGGGAAAGATCGCGCGACAGCCGCAGGAACAGGGCCAGATCGCTGTCGCCGTGGCGCTCGCCCCAATGTTCCAGAGCCACGAAACTGTCCAGCGCCGTCAGGGATTCCAGGCTGCCGCCGAACAGGCTCTGCTCCAGATAGCGGCGGAACTCGCCGACGATCAGCCCCAGGCGCACCCGTTCGCCCAGATCCACCGATTTGGCCACGCCGCCCGGCTGCAGGGTCAGGCTGTGCGGCCATTTGCCGGCCAGCAGCCCCACCACATGCAGCAGCCGGGCCCGCGCCGCCATGGCCGCCCGCGCCGATTGGCCGCTGGTGGCGGCGAAACGGCGCGCCGCCTCGGCATGCCAGGGGCGCCCGGCATACTCGGAGCGGGCGAAATCGGGCATGAAGAACAGGGCGAAATGGGTCAGATGATCGGCGGCGTTCTCCACGGCCAGCAGCAGATCGGCCACCCGGCGGCCATTGGGCGGCGGCCGCACCCCCAAAGCCTGGCCCAGGGCGCGGGCGGCGGCCACACTTTGCGAAATGGAACAGATGCCGCAGATGCGCGGCGCGATCACCAGGGCGTCGAGCGGCGCCCGCCCCACGAGGATCTGCTCGAAACCGCGAAACAGCGGCGCCGTGACCTGGGCCGAGGCGACACGGCCGTCGGCGGCCTCCAGCGTCACTTCCAGGTCGCCCTCCACCCGGTTGAAGGGACCGATCACCAAACGGCTCATGGCTGTCTCCGCCGGGGGGCGATCACCACCCGGTCCTCGCGGGAATTCTTGCGCACGCGCTCAGGGGTGGCCGATTTCGACAGCGCCGACAGCGCCACGAACCAAGCCTTGGGCATATCCACCGGCAGACCCACCGGAATGCCCGCCACCTTGGGAGTTTCCAGAAAGGCCGCCCCCGGCTCCTCGAAACCGGGCATGGTGCAGCCGATGCAGGTGAAACCGGCATTGGTGCAGGCGCCACTGCTGCCGTTCCAGATGCGCATATTGCAATCGCCCGGCGCCTGGGTGGCCTTGCAGCCCAGATTTTCCATCAGACAGCCCAGATGCGAGGGCCGGGCGGCGCTGGCCTTGAACTCGTAATATTCGTTGCGGGCGCAGCCGTGATGGGCCAGATGGTTGGCCCAGAAGCGCGGGCGGCCCAGGCTGTCGAGATCGGTGGGGCGCAGCAGCCCCTGGGCCAAAGCCAGCAGGGTTTCCAGCAGCCAGCCGGGATGCGGGGCGCAGCCCGCCACGTTGACCACCGGCACGCCGCCCCGCCCGGCCCAGGAATCGCCCAGCAGGCCGCCCAGCTCGTCGCCGGCATATTGCAGACCCACCGCCTCGGTCAGCGGATTGGCCGAGGGCATGGCGCCGAAGGCGGCGCAGCTGCCCACCGCCACCACATGCGCGGCGCGGGCCGCCAGCTCGCTCACCCACCAGGCCATGGGACGGCCGGTGCCCGACAGGATCTGAAAGCGCCCGCTGCCCGAGGGGCCGCGCAGCACCGCCCCCTCGACGCAAAGAAGATCCAGGCTCAGCGCCCCGCTGCGGCACCGCTCCAGAATATCGCGCGCCTGCCCGCCGCTTTCCTCCGACAGCGAGGGATGCCACAGCAGCCGGATACCGGCCTGGGCCAGAGCCTCGGCCAGGGGCGCCGGCTCGGCCCCCAGGGCCGACATGGTGCAGCCGCCGCAACTGGCGGCCTGCAGCCAAAGCAGGGTGATGGGAGGGGTGTTGTCCATGCCCCCTACTTTACCCTGCCGCCCGCCACGTTCAAGAGAGAGGAATTTTTCCTTGCCACGACGCCAATGTTCACGTTATGTTCTCATCACGACAGCGAGACATCACCCAGGAGGGCCGCATGTTTTCCCCCCATAGCCGCGGACTGACCCGTCACCTCACCAATCTGATGGGCGCCTTAACGATCGGTCTGGTTTTTGCCTATATCGGCCTCAATGCCGCCAGCGGCTGCGGCCAGGGCGGGCAATGCATCCGTCTGAGCGATTTCATGCAGCCGGGCATGTCGGTGCAGGTGGCGGCGGAGATGCCGCACCGGATTTAAATCCGCTCCAGCACCGCCAGGAAATCGCGGTTCAGGCCCAGGCGCCGCTCCAGCGTGGCGCCCTTGGGACGGGCGGTCATTTTGCCGCCCAGAAACACCAGCCCCTCGCCCGCCGCCTCCAGGGCCTGGGCCATGGCCTCGGCGGTCATCAAGGAGCCCGGCGCGGCATGCTCCACGCCGAAGGCCGGAGCATGGGGCATATGGCTGTCCTGCCACGCCCCCCAGGGGGTTTCCTCCCCCGAACAGCCGGAAAAGATCAGGCCGCGCAGCAGCCCCTCGGCACGGGCGGCGCGGATCTGATCCAGAACATGGGCCGGATCGCGCTCCTCCAGCACCGAGCGGCCCCAGTTCAGGGCCAGCCCCACCGGCGCCCCGCTGGCGCGGATGGCGCGGATCTCTTCTGGCAGCGGCAGGAAGCCCTTGATGGCGGTCTGGCCGGGAAACCAGGCATCGCAATGTTCCAGGCACAGGGTGGCGCCCTGCCAGTCCCAGGCCGCCAGCTCGGCCAGCGAGGCGGCCAGCGCCGCGGCCGAGGCGGAAACCCCGGCAACGCCCCGGCGCGGAGCGGCGTGCAGTTCCACCGCCACCACGCGGCGGCGGCCGGCGGCCTCGTTGAAACGCTGCGCCACGGCGCGGGCCTGGCCGGTAAAGGCCAGGGCGGCGGCGCGGCCCTCGGCATCGTCGGAAGCCAGGCCGAAGTGGGGATTTTGCCCCAGCCGGTCCATGGTGCCGGGCAACAGGGTCAGCACCAGATCCCATTCGGGCTTCAGATGGGCCAGGGCCCAGGCCTCGTCGTAGGGATGCAGGGCGCCGGTGAAGGGATATTCCAGCCCGCCCAGCGACGGCAACGCCGCCAGCCCGGCCCAATAGGCCGCCTCGGCTCCGGCATCCCAATGGGTTTCGCAAGGCGAGGTGGCGTAGGCCCCCAAAAAGAAACGTTTCATGGTCGGTCGCATCATCCTTGCCGGACAGGCCGGTTTCAGGCCACCCGGCTTTCCCGCCCCTTGCCGCCATGACCGGGCAGATCGGGCATGCCCCGCAGGGTCAGCGCCCATTTCAGGCCGGTCAGATCATCGGGGCGCTCGAAGAAAATCATATAGCTTTTGCTTTGCAGATCGTCGGACACCTCGTCCAGGCGGATATCCCAGCCCCCTCGGGCGTTCCGTCCCAGCCAATCCTCGATATGCCCCACCCGCTCGGTCCGCAGCCGCAGCCCATGCCGGAAGTGTGTCATCGCGTCCGCTCCCTTTAACGCGCCTTTGCCGACGCTTCAGGAGAGAATCAGACATCCAAAAGCTTACAAAGCTG
This sequence comes from Pseudomonadota bacterium, assembly GCA_021798485.1. GTDB lineage: Bacteria > Pseudomonadota > Alphaproteobacteria > Rhodospirillales > Magnetospirillaceae > JAJZGK01. The sequence goes on along the minus strand of JAJZGK010000056.1, from coordinate 3,009 downwards.
TTAACGGGCGCCTATTGTGCGCGCGTATGGCCGCCCTGATTATAATAAAAGCGCCCGGTGGTGCGGAACAGCTTGCCCATCATCTCTTCCATCAGGGCGCCGAAGCGATCATCCGCCAAACCGGTGGCATCGGTCTGACCGGTGATTTCGGTAATGGCGCGGCCCGCCACGCAGAAGCTGGCCACCACCTTCACCCGCCCGGCTTGCGGCGGCTGCTGGGTACGCTGCCCGGCGCACAGCTCCTGCCCGTAGATCAGCGGGCCGGGATTGAACAGAAAGACCAGGCTGTAGTTGGAGCGGGCCGAGGGGCCCGGCGTCAGGGTGATATGCCCCGGCTGGCGTTCGGGCGGCGTTTTCAAGAGGGCGGCCAGGGCCTGATCGAAGGCGGCATCGCTCATCTGCCCGGCAAAGGCGTTGCCCGCCACCTCCAGCCTCAGATCGCGCCCGGCCACGCCATAGCCGTAATAGCCATCCACCCCGCTGGCGGTGGGGCCCTCTTCCGAGGTGACGGGGCCGGAACAGGCGGCCAGGGCGCATAAAGCGGCAAGAGCGAGAATTCGGCGCATGGGAAAAACCTCCGTTGCGGCGATCTTAAGCCCGGCAAGAGGCTGGCACCACTGGCAATCTTGCGGCAGCATGACTTTTCCCGCGCCCGATTCCGCCCTGCGGGCCGTATCATTTCCGACCCGAACCGCGACTGCAGCGAACCCCACCATGGCCCATGATGACGACAGCGCCGAAAGGCAGGCCCCCGACCAGGACGATCCGTCCCTGGAAGGCGATGCCCCGCCCCGCCCCTGGGCCAAGCAGCCCGGCGCCGACGCCATCCGCGCCCCCTTGCGCATTCCCACCCTGGCCGAGCTGGAACGCATGCTGGTGATCATGGCCCTGGTGGATCAGGTCACCAACGAGGACGCCCCCCGGCCGCTTCTGAACTAGAAAGAAACCAGGTCAGGCGGCTTACCAGCAGTTTCATACCCGGTGGGTCCGCTCCGTCGGTGGCAACTGATACAGGACTCTGCGCCACGGCCCCTCCCTTAAGCCGTCTTGGCCGGGCTTGACCCGGCCATCCATGTGGGGGCGACGCCGTCTTATGATGCGCGGGTCAAGCCCGCGCATGACGACAAGGGGAATGCCGCGCTGCGGACGACGACGAAGGGGCCATGGCGCCACAGTCCCTCCCTTAAGCCGTCTAGAAAGAAACCA
>JAJZGK010000056.1:0-1793 GCA_021798485.1 Pseudomonadota bacterium | reverse complement strand
CCCGGCCGCTTCTGAACTAGAAAGAAACCAGGTCAGGCGGCTTACCAGCAGTTTCATACCCGGTGGGTCCGCTCCGTCGGTGGCAACTGATACCACCCGGTACAGCCTGGCAGCGCGAGGCTGTACCGGGCGGCGTTTGCCGGCCGGGATTACAGCGGCCGGGCGTCGGGATGCGCGGGATCGCGGAAGAGGCGGCGCAACTCCATCTTCAGCAGCTTGCCGGTGGCGGTGTGGGGCAGGCTTTCGGCCAGCACGAAATCGTCGGGCATCCACCATTTGGCGATGCGCGGCGCCAGATACTCCCGCAGTTCGGCGGCGCTCAGGCGGGCGCCGTCGCGCAGCACCAGCACCAGCCGGGGCCGTTCGCCCCATTTTTCGTCGGGGCGGCCGATGGCGGCGGCCTCGCGCACCGCCGGATGGCCGATGGCCACGTTTTCCAGGGCGATGGAGCTGATCCATTCCCCGCCCGATTTGATGACATCCTTGGCGCGGTCGACGATCTCCATGAAGCCGTCGGGCGTGATGGTGCAGATATCGCCGGTGATGAACCAGCCGTCGGGCGAGAAGGCCTGGCCGTCGTCATCGCTGAAATAGCCGCTGCAGATCCAGGGGCCGCGCACCTCCAGCATGCCCGAGCTGGTTCCGTCCCAGGGCTGTTCCACCCCATCGTAGCCGACGATGCGCATCTCGGCGCCGAACAGCGCCGCCCCCTGCTTGATGCGCAGGCTCATGCGCGCCTCGGGGCTCAAGGCATCGTGGCGCGGCGATAGGGTGGCCACCGTCACCACCGGGCTGGTTTCGGTCATGCCCCAGGCATGGATGGGCTGGATGCCCAGGGCGTCGAAGCGCTCCATCATGCGGGCCGGCGCCGCCGCGCCGCCGATCAGCACCCGCGACAGCGGCGCCAGCGGGGCCTGGGCGGTTTCGGCATGATCCAGCAGCGACAGCCACACCGTGGGCACCCCGGCGCTGACCGTCACCCCTTCGCCGCGGATCAGCTCGGCCAGACTGGCGCCGTCCAGCCGCGCCCCCGGCAGCACCAGCTTGGCCCCGGCCATGGGGGCGCAATAGGGCAAACCCCAGGAATTGACGTGGAACATGGGCACCACCGGCATCACCACATCGCGCGACGACAGGCCGAACACCTCGGCGCGGCCGCCGGCCATGGCGTGCAGCACGGTGGAGCGGTGCGAATACAGCACGCCCTTGGGGTTGCCGGTGGTGCCCGAGGTATAGCACATGCCCGAGGCGGTGTTTTCATCCAGCAGCGGCCAGTCGAAGCGCTCGGGCATGCCGCCGATCAGATCCTCGTAGCAGAGAACCTCTGGCAGGCTGGTGGCCGGCATATGGGCGCGATCGGTCATCACCACATAGCCCCGCACGCCGGGCAGACCGGCGGCGATCTGCTCCAGCAGCGGCACGAAACCGGGATCGACAAAGAGATACTGATCGTCGGCATCATTGATGATGAAACGGATCTGTTCGGGAAACAGCCTTGGATTGATGGTGTGGCAGATGAACCCCGCCCCCGGCACGGCGTAGTAAAGCTCCAGATGGCGAAAGCCGTTCCAGGCCAGGGTACCCACCCTTTGCCCGGCCGTCAGCCCCAGCGCCACCAGGGCGTTGGCCAGCTGCCGGCTGCGCCGGGCCGCCTCGCCGTAGGTATAGCGGTGCAGGCCGCCATCCTCGCGGCGCGAGACGATCTCGGTTTCGCGGTGAAACCGCGCCGCATGTTCCAGCACCGCCGGTATCAGCAGCGGCTGCGACATCATTTTTCCCAGCATGACATCCTC
>JAJZGK010000289.1 GCA_021798485.1 Pseudomonadota bacterium | reverse complement strand
CCGCCGGTGCCGGTGCTGATGGTCGGTCTGCAGGGCTCGGGCAAAACCACCACCTCGGGCAAGATCGCGCTGCGGCTGCGCGGCAAGGAGCGCAAGAAGGTTCTGCTGGCCTCCCTCGACGTTTACCGTCCGGCGGCGCAGCGGCAATTGGAGATTCTGGCCGGCCAGGCCGAGGTGGGCAGCCTGCCCATCGTTGCCGGCGAACTGCCGGTGGCCATCGCCCGGCGGGCCATGGAGGTGGGGCGCCGCGAAGGCTACGACGTGGTGATCCTCGACACCGCCGGCCGCCTGCATATCGACGAGCAGCTGATGGCCGAGGTGGCCGCGGTGCGCGATGCCGTCAAGCCGGTGGAAACCCTGCTGGTGGTGGACGCCATGACCGGCCAGGACGCCGTCAATGTGGCGCGCGAGTTCAACGAGAAGGTGGGCGTCACCGGCATGGTGCTGACCCGCGTCGACGGCGACGCCCGCGGCGGCGCCGCGCTGTCCATGCGCGCCGTTACCGGGCGTCCCATCAAGTTTCTCGGCGCCGGCGAAAAGCTGGATGCCCTCGAGGTCTTTCATCCCGACCGCGTGGCCGGGCGCATTCTCGATATGGGCGACGTGGTGTCGCTGGTCGAGAAGGCCATGGAAAGCTTCGAGCACGACGAGGCCGAGAAGCTGGCCGCCCGCATGGCCAAGGGCAAGTTCGATCTCGACGACATGGCCGCCCAGTTCCGCCAGATGAAGAAGATGGGCGACCTGAAGGGCATGCTGGGCATGCTGCCCGGCATGGGCAAGATGAAGTCGCAGATCGACAACGCCAATATCGATCCCCGCCTGATCAACCGCCAGGAAGCCATCATCCTGTCGATGACCAAGGCCGAGCGGAAGAACCCCGATCTCATCAAGGCCAGCCGCAAGCGGCGCATCGCCGAGGGGGCCGGGGTTTCGGTGCAAGACGTCAACAAGCTGCTGAAAAGCTACCAGCAGATGGCCGACGTCATGAAGAAGATCAGCAAGATGGGCAAGAAGGGCCTGATGCGCGCCGGGCTGGGCAGCCTGCTGGGCGGCGGTGGTCCGGGCGGCTTTGGTGGTTTTGGCCCCGGCGGCTTCGGCCCCGGCGGAAAGTTGGGGGGATAGGGGCCCAGGGTCCGATCCCCCGTACAAGGAGCAGTCCGGCCCCCTGGGCCGGGTTCGATTAAACAGTCAACGACGAGGATATACATGTCGCTGAAGATTCGTCTGTCCCGTGGCGGTTCCAAGAAGCGCCCCTTCTACAAGATCGTTCTGGCCGATTCGCGCAGCCCGCGCGACGGCAAGTTCCTGGAGAAGCTGGGCACCTACAATCCCATGCTGCCGCATGACCATGCCGAACGCCTGATCATGCGCGAAGAGCGCATCAAGCATTGGCTGTCGGTCGGCGCCCAGCCCACCGACCGCGTGGTGAAGTTCTTCTCCCAGGCCGGTTACATCGCCGCCCGCCCGCAGGCCGAGCAGACCAAGCAGCCGATGCCGAAGGCCAAGGCCCAGGAGCGCCTGAAGGAGGCCGCCAAGGCCGCCGAGGCCGCCGCCGCCAAGGCCGCCGAGGCCGCCGCGGGCGAGTAAGCCATGTCCAGCCTCTTGTGCGTCGGCGTCATCGTGGGCGCGCACGGGGTGCGCGGCGCGCTCCGCATCAAAAGCTTCACCGCCCAGCCCGCCGATCTGGCGGCCTACGGCCCGGTGCAGGATGATCGGGGGCGCCGTTTCCAGCTGACCCTGCTTGGCGAGGCCAAGGGGGTTGTGCTGGCAAAGCTGGCGGGGGTCGCCGACCGCGATGCCGCCGAGGCTTTGAAGGGCGTGAAACTGTGGGTGGAGCGCTCCGCCCTGCCCAAGCCCGACGAGGACGAGTTTTATTACTCGGATCTGGTGGGGCTGGCGGCGGAGAGCCTCGACGGCAGCCCGATGGGGCGGGTCAAGGGCGTGTTCGATTTCGGAGGTGGCGACATCATCGAGATCAGCGGGCCCGAGGGGGCGGTGATGCTGCCCTTCACCCGTGCCGTGGTGCCGGTGGTGGATATCGCCGGCGGCCGTCTGGTGATCGATCCGCCCGCCGAGATCGATGCCGGCGACGAGGATGAGGACGGCGCGCAAGCGCCGGAGGATGGTGGGGAATGATGGAGGGTGAGGCCCGCTCCGTTTGGACGGCGACGATCCTGACCTTGTTCCCCGAGATGTTCCCGGGTCCGTTGGGTCATTCCCTGGCCGGACGGGCCCTGGCCGAGGGCAAATGGGCCATCGATGCGGTGAATATCCGGGATTTCGCCCAGGATAGGCATCGCACGGTGGACGATACGCCCTTCGGCGGCGGGGCGGGCATGGTGATGCGCCCCGATGTGGTGGATGCGGCCATCAGGGCCTCGCACCGTGTCGGACCGTTCATCTACCTGACGCCGCGCGGACGTCTGCTGGACCAGCAGCGGGTCAGGAGTCTGGCCGCCGAACCGGGTGTCACCATCCTGTGCGGCCGGTTCGAAGGCGTGGACCAGCGGGTGCTGGAGACCCACGGCGCCGAGGAGATCAGCCTCGGTGATTTCGTGCTGTCGGGCGGCGAGCCCGCGGCTCTGATGCTGATGGATGCCGTTGTGCGGCTGCTGCCCGGGGTGACCGGGAACCAGGAGTCGCTGACGGAGGAAAGTTTCGAGTGGGGGCTCCTGGAGTATCCCCACTACACCCGGCCCCAGCAATGGAACGGCCGGTCGGTGCCGGAGGTTCTGCTGTCCGGTCACCACGAGAACATTCGCGCCTGGCGGCAACGTCAGGCGGAAGAGGTAACCAGGCAACGGCGGCCCGATCTGTGGGACCGGTACCGCCGCGGCCAGAAAGCTAAATGAGAAGGGTTGAGCCAATGGTCAACATCATTCAGGCGCTCGAAAACGAGCAGATCGAGAAGCTGACGTCCGCCAAGACGATCCCCGAATTCTCCCCGGGCGACACCGTCAAGGTCAATGTCAAGGTCATCGAAGGCACCCGCGAACGTCTCCAGGCCTATGAAGGCGTGGTGATCGCCCGCAAGAACGACGGCCTGAACAGCTCGTTCACCGTGCGCAAGATCTCCTACGGCGAAGGCGTGGAGCGTATCTTCCCGCTCTATTCCCCCAACGTGGCCGAGATCGAAGTGATCCGCCGCGGCGACGTGCGCCGCGCCAAGCTCTACTATCTGCGCGACCGTCGCGGCAAGTCGGCCCGTATCGCCGAGCAGACCACCGGCTATTCGGCCAAGCTGGCCGCCGCCGAGCGCGAGGCCGCCGCCGCTGAGAAGAAGAGCAAGCAGGGCTGAGTTCCGGCCCGGCTGGTTTTTTCCAAAGCCCTTCCTGGGGCGGCCCCGGACTGC
>JAJZGK010000288.1 GCA_021798485.1 Pseudomonadota bacterium | reverse complement strand
CCCGGCGCCGGAGCGCCGCCGCCACCGGAGCCGCCCGATGGCGCACCGCCGCCGGAGGGCGCCCGCAGCGCCTCGATGGCTTCGGCCGGGCTGGGCAGGTCGGCGGCATAGGCCAGGCGCACCAGCACCATTTCGGCGGCCTGCAGCGGCGCCGGAGCCGCGCGCACCTCGCCCAGGCCCTTCAGCAGCATCTGCCAGACGCGGGTGAGCACCGCCATGGACAGGGCCGTGGCCATGGCGCCGCCGCGCACCCGCTCGGTTTCCGACACGGCGGGACCGGCGGCGCTGTCGGGCGCCAGTTTCAGGCGGGTCAGCCAGTGGGTCAGCTCCAGCATGTCCTGCAGGATCACCGCCGGGTCGGCGCCCACGGCATATTGATCGTCCATCTGGGCCAGGGCCGTGGCGATATCGCCCCGCATCACCGCATCGAACAGATCGAACACCCGCGCCCGGTCGGCCAGGCCCAGCATGTCGCGCACCTGGGCCTCGCTCACCTGGCCGGCGCCGTGGGCGATGGCCTGATCGAGCAGCGACAGGCCATCGCGCACCGAACCATCGGCGGCGCGGCAGATCATGGCCAGGGCGGCGGGCTCGATCTCCGCCCCCTCCTGCCGGGCGATGGCTGCGAAATGCCGTTCCAGCACCTCCATCTCCACCCGGCGCAGGTCGAAGCGCTGGCAGCGCGACAGCACGGTCACCGGGATCTTGCGGATTTCGGTGGTGGCGAAGATGAACTTCACATGCTCGGGCGGTTCCTCCAGCGTTTTCAGCAGGGCGTTGAAGGCCGCCGTGGACAGCATGTGCACTTCATCGATGATGTAGATCTTGAAGCGGGCCGAGGTGGGCCGGTAGCGCACGCCGTCGATGATTTCGCGGATGTCGTTGACGCCGGTGCGGCTGGCGGCGTCCATCTCCATCACGTCCACATGCCGGTCTTCGGCGATGGCGCGGCAATGTTCGCACTGGCCGCAGGGGGAAACGGTGGGGCCGCCCCGGCCATCGGGGCCGATGCAGTTGAGGGCGCGGGCGATGATGCGGGCGGTGGTGGTTTTGCCCACCCCGCGCACGCCGGTCAGCACGAAGGCATGGGCCAGACGGCCCGAGGCGATGGCGTTGCTGAGGGTGCGCACCAGGGCATCCTGGCCGATCAGCCCGGCGAAATCGGTGGGCCGGTATTTGCGGGCCAGAACTCGGTAGGGGGTGGCGGCTGCCGCTTCGGTCATCTCGCCCACTGCGCTGGATGGAGGTGGGAGACTGGACATCGACCCGAATCGAATATCGTTACGGCTGCTTCCTTCCGGACCTGACCGGGTTGGCGACGGACCCGTCCGCGCCAGCCTCCCGCCGCGACTATCGGGGGGGACGGGGCAAAAGGCAAGCGCTTTTGACTGGGGGCCGCCGTCCGAAGGGAAAACGCTCGCATCTTCCCGCCGGCAGACAATCGGCTTATGGTGGCGCCGCGGGGACTGCAACGGACCGTGGCATGACGGACGACGAAGACAAATCCGAACGGATCGGCCTTGAGCTGTTCCGCCAGATGATGGCGCAAACCAACTTTTCGCTGATCAGCGGCCTGATCGGGGCGCTGCTGGTGGCCTATGCCTGCCGCACGGCGGCCAACACCGCCGCCACCGCCCTGTGGTTCGGCGGCGTCGCCCTGGCCTCGGGCCTGCGCTATCTGCTGATCGACCAGGCTCGCCGCCGCTTTGCCAGCGATCCCCCCGCCGCCCGCCGCCGCGCCTGGCTGGCCGCCAGCACCGCCCTGACCGGCGTGGCCTGGGGGGCCAGCGCCCTGCTGATCCCCGGCGCCCCCACCTGGGGACTGTTCCTCCTCATCACCACCCTGCAGATTTTCGTCATGGCCCAGGCCACCTCGGTGTTCAGCAGCCAGATGCCCGCCGTGCTGGGCTACGCCCTGCCGTCGGTGCTGCCGGTGGGGCTGGCCCTGCTGGCCCGGCATCAGACCACCGACAGTCTGCTGGCGGTTTACTTCTATGTCTTCACCCTGCTGATGATGCGGGTGGCCCTGGGCAACAACCGCCGGGCCCGCGCCGATCTGGCCGCCCGCTACGAGCGCGACGACATGATCGCCGAACTGGAGCGGGCCCGCGCCCGCGCCGAGGCGGCCAGCCGCGCCAAGTCCGACTTTCTGGCCACCATGAGCCACGAGATCCGCACGCCCATGCACGGCATTCTGGGGCTGGCCACCCTGATGCTGGACCGCCCGCTGCCGGCCGACACCCGCCAGGATCTGGAGATGCTGCAGGGCTCGGGCCGGGCCCTGCTGACCATCCTGGACGATATCCTGGATTTCTCGAAACTGGAGGCCGGACAGATCGCCTTCGAACATCAGGCTTTCTCCCTGCCCCGGCTGCTGGCCGATGTGGCCGCCCTGTGGCGCCCGCAGGCCGAGAGCAAGGGCCTGACCTTGAGCGTGGAGCAGGATCCCGCCCTGCCCGACTGGCTGACCGGCGATGCCGGGCGCCTGCGCCAGGTGCTGCTGAACCTTCTGGGCAATGCCGTGAAATTTACCGAACGGGGCGGCATCGCCCTGCGGGTGGAAGCGGCGGCGGACGCGGACGGCGGCCTGCTGTTTTCGGTTTCCGACAGCGGCATCGGCATCGCCGACGCCGCCCAGGCCGGGCTGTTCGAGGCCTTTCAGCAGGGCGATGCCTCCATCTCGCGCCGCTACGGCGGCACCGGGCTGGGCCTGGCCATCTGCAAACGGCTGGTGGAAGGCCAGAACGGCCGTATCAGCGTTGAAAGCGCCCCCGGCCGCGGCAGCTGCTTCCGGGTGCGCCTGGCGCTGGGCGCCGCCCAGCCGCCGGAGGAACAGCGCCCCCCGCCCGTCACCGCGCTGCCGCCGCTGCGCCTGCTGGTGGCCGAGGACAATCCGGTCAATCAGAAGGTGGTGCAGGGCCTGCTGGCGCAGGGACGGCATCAGGTGCGCCTGGTGGCCGATGGCCGCGCCGCCGTGGCCGCCGCCGCCGAGGGCGGCTTCGATCTGGTGCTGATGGATATGCAGATGCCGGAGATGGACGGCCTGGCGGCGGCGCGGGCCATCCGCCGCCTGCCCGGCGCCGCCGGGCGCGTGCCCATCCTGGCCCTGACCGCCAACGCCATGGCCGAGGATGCCCGGCGCTGCCGCGAGGCCGGCATGGACGGCCACATCGCCAAGCCGGTCTCCCCCCGCGATCTGGCCGCCGCCATGGCCCGGCTGCTGCCGGCGGCGCGGCATGGCGCCGCCACCGCCCTGGCCGAACATCTGCCCGCCGAAACCCTGCACACCCTGAATGCGCTGGTGCTGCAACGGGGCGAGGAGGCGGTGCGCCGCCTGGAGGCGCTGGCCGCAAGCGGATCCCTGGCCGAAATCCGCCGCTGGGCCCACGATCTGAAAGGCACCACGGTTTAC
>JAJZGK010000055.1 GCA_021798485.1 Pseudomonadota bacterium | reverse complement strand
CCCAAGCGGGCCGAGCCGCGCCGCCGCGAAGGCAAGCTGACCATCACCGCCGCCCTCGACGACGACGACCGCAGCCAGCGCGGCCGCTCGCTGGCCGCCGTCAAGCGCGCCCGTGAGCGCGAACGGCTGAAGCAGCAGCAGCAGAATGCCGAAAAGGTCATCCGCGAAGTGATCATCCCGGAAACCATTTCGGTGCAGGAACTGGCCAACCGCATGGCCGTGCGCAGCGCCGACGTCATCAAGAGTCTGATGCGCAGCGGCGTCATGGCCACCATCAACCAGGTGGTCGACGCCGACACCGCCGAGCTGGTGGTGAGCGAGTTCGGCCATCATGTGAAGCGGGTTGCCGATTCCGACGTGGAAATCGGCCTGACCGGTGAAACCGACAGCGACGAGGCGCTGGAATCGCGTCCGCCGGTGGTCACCGTCATGGGCCATGTGGACCACGGCAAGACCTCGCTGCTGGATGCCCTGCGCGCCACCGACGTGGTCTCGGGCGAGGCCGGCGGCATCACCCAGCATATCGGCGCCTATCAGGTCAAGCTGCAGGGCGGCCAACGCATCACCTTCATCGATACCCCCGGCCACGAGGCCTTCACCGCCATGCGCGCCCGCGGCGCCAAGGTGACCGACATCGTGGTGCTGGTGGTGGCCGCCGACGACGGCATCATGCCGCAGACGGTGGAAGCCATCCGCCACGCCAAGGCCGCCCGCGTGCCGATCATCGTGGCCATCAACAAGATCGACAAGCCGGGCGCCAACCCCGACCGCGTGCGCCAGGAACTGCTGAACCATGAACTGGTGACGGAAGACCTGGGCGGCGACGTGCTGGCGGTGGAAGTCTCGGCCAAGCAGAAGCTGAACCTCGAACGCCTGGAAGAGGCCATCCTGCTGCAGGCGGAAATTCTCGACCTCAAGGCCAACCCCAACCGCGCCGCGCAAGGCGTGGTGGTGGAAGCCAAGATGGAGCGCGGCCGCGGTTCGGTGGCCACCGTTCTGGTGCAGAAGGGCACCCTGAAGGTGGGCGATGTTTTCGTGGCCGGCTCGGAATGGGGCCGGGTGCGCGCCCTGGTGGACGATCACGGCAACAAGGTGGACGAGGCCGGTCCGGCCTGCCCGGTGGAAGTGCTGGGCCTGCAGGGCACCCCCGCCGCCGGCGACGACTTCATCACCGTCGAGGATGAAGCCCGCGCCCGCGACGTGGCCAGCTACCGCCAGCGCAAGGAGCGCGACGCCAAGGCCGCCGCCGGCGCCCGCGGCACCCTGGAGCAGATGTTCTCGCGCATCGCCGCCGGCGAAGCCAAGGAACTGCCGGTGGTGATCAAGGGCGACGTGCAGGGCTCGGTGGAAGCCATCGTCGCCACCCTGGAGAAGATGGGCACCGACGAGGTGAAGGTGCGGGTGCTGCATTCCGCCGTGGGTGGCATCAACGAATCCGACATCACCCTGGCCAAGGCCTCCGACGCCCTGGTGATCGGCTTCAATGTGCGCGCCAACCCGCAGGCCCGCGACATGGCCCGCCGCGACGGCGTGGATATCCGCTACTACTCGATCATCTACGACGTGGCCGACGATCTCAGGAAGGCCCTGACCGGCATGCTGCCCCCCACCCTGAAGGAACGCTTCCTCGGCAACGCCGAGATCCGCGAGGTGTTCAACATCACCAAGGTGGGCAAGGTGGCCGGCTGCCGCGTTACCGAAGGTGTGGTCAAGCGCGGCGCCAAGGTGCGCCTGCTGCGCGACGATGTGGTGATCCACGAAGGCAAGCTCAGCCAGCTGAAGCGCTTCAAGGACGATGCCAAGGAAGTGCAGGAAGGCTACGAATGCGGCATGTCGTTCGAGAACTACAACGACCTGCAGGTCGGTGATGTGATCGAATGCTTCGATATCGAGGAAATCGCCGCCACCCTCTAAGGGGTGCGGCGAGCTTCCCCGGTTCCGCGAAGGATCCGCTCCATGTCCCGAGGCCAGAAACCGCCATCCCAGCGCCAGTTGCGCGTGGGTGAGGAATTGCGCCACATCGTGGCCGCCATTCTGGAGCGCGGCGATATCCGCGACCCCGAGGTGGCCGGCCGCCTGGTCACCGTGACCGAGGTCAGCGTCAGCCCCGATCTGCGCAACGCCACCGTGTTCGTGGTGCCGCTGGGCGGCGGCGACAGCGCGGCGCTGCTGGCCGGCCTGAAGCGGGCCCGCGCCTTTGTCCGCCACGAGGTGGCGCGGCAGATCGATCTGCGGGTGGTGCCCGAGATCTCGTTTGCCGCCGATACCTCGTTCGATACCGCCAGCCGCATCGAGGCCCTGCTGCACAGCCCCGACGTGCGGCGCGACATCGAGGCCGGCGCGAACGGCGACTTCGACGCCGAAAGCCGCTTTTCGGCCGACGAGGACGAAGGCCGGGACGATGGGGCGTAAACGCACCGGCACGCCCATTCACGGCTGGATCGCCATCGACAAGCCGCTGGGCATGACCTCCACCGCCGTGGTCACCCGCGTGCGCCGTCTGACCGGCGCCGCCAAGGTGGGGCACGGCGGCACTCTGGACCCCCTGGCCTCCGGCGTTCTGCCCATCGCCATGGGCGAGGCCACCAAAACGGTGGCCTATGTCATGGACGGCGCCAAGACCTACCGCTGGCGGGTGACCTGGGGCGAAGCCCGCAGTTCCGACGATGCCGAGGGCGAGGTGATCGCCACCTCCGAGGTCCGCCCCAGCGAGGCCGCCATTCTGGCCGCCCTGCCGGCCTTCGTCGGCGAGATCGAGCAGGTGCCGCCCATTTATTCCGCCGTCAAGGTGGACGGGCGGCGCGCCTATGATCTGGCCCGCAAGGATCAGCCGGTGGATCTGAAGGCGCGCCGGGTGCGCATCGACAGCTTCCAGCTGGTGGAAGCCACCGCCGACTGGGCCGAGTTCGAGGTGCGCACCGGCAAGGGCGCCTATATCCGCTCGCTGGCCCGCGATCTGGCCCAGGCCCTGCACACCGTCGGCTATGTCTCGCGCCTGCGCCGCACCAGCTGCGGCCCCTTCCATGAAGGCAATGCGATTTCCCTGGATAAGCTGGAGGAGATTGGGCATAGTGCCGCGTCTGCAAACTTTGTGCTTCCTGTCGAGACCGCGCTGGACGACATCCCGGCCCTGGCCCTGACGGAAGACGAAGCCCGCCGCCTGCAGAGCGGGCAGCCCCTGTCGGTTTCACGATTGGCTGCGCGTGACGTCCTTTCCGCCATTTCCGCCGGTCAAACGGTGCGGGCCATGGCAGAGGGGCGTTTGGTGGCGTTGGCACGCATCGAGGATGGAGAGCTCCGTCCGGTGCGCGTGTTGAACCTTTAATTTTAGGAGATCACGATGTCGATCACGCCCGAACGCAAGCAGGAACTGATCAAGGAATACGCCACCGTCGAAGGCGATACCGGTTCCGCCGAAGTGCAGGTTGCCATTCTGTCGGAACGCATCCGCAATCTGACCGAGCACCTGAAGAGCCACAAGAAGGACTTCCACTCCCGCCGTGGCCTGCTGATCATGGTCGGCCAGCGCCGCCGCATGCTGGACTATCTCAAGTCCAACAGCGTTGCCCGCTACGAACAGCTGATCGGCCGCCTGGGCCTGCGCAAGTAAGAGCGTTCATGGAGCTGACGCGACCCCTTCATACACAGAATCGGTCGCCGGGATCCTTCGGAGCCCGCGCGGGGGAAACCTCGCGCGGGTTTCCGTGTTTTTAAGGGATGGTTCGCATCCCTGCCGTCCATTTTCCGGACGAAGCGGTCCGCCGGGGCAAGGGTGCCTCCAGGCGGGCCGGAAAGTACGCATAGGCTGTGGCAATCCGGCCACCGCCTGATGGGATAAGGAAATTTCTCACATGTCCATGTTTAAAACCTTCCGCAAAGAGCTGACGTGGGGCGGTCGCCCGCTGGTCCTGGAAACCGGCAAGATCGCCCGTCAGGCTGACGGCGCCGTTCTGGTCACCTATGGCGAAACCAAGGTGCTGTGCACGGTGGTCGGCGCCAAGTCGGCCAAGCCCGGTATCGATTTCTTCCCGCTGACGGTGAACTACCAGGAAAAGGCTTTCGCCGCGGGCAAGATTCCCGGTGGCTTCTTCAAGCGTGAAGGCCGTCCGTCCGAGAAGGAAACCCTGGTTTCCCGTCTGATCGACCGTCCGATCCGTCCGCTGTTCGCCGACGGCTTCCGCAACGAAACCCAGGTGGTCTGCACCGTTCTCGCCCACGATCTGGAGAACGATCCCGATATCGCCGCCATGGTGGGCACCTCGGCGGCGCTGACCATTTCCGGCCTGCCCTTCCTCGGCCCCATCGCCGCCGCCCGCGTCGGCTACATCGACGGCCAGTACGTGCTGAATCCCACCGCCGAGCAGATTGAAAAATCGGCTCTGGAACTGGTGGTGGCCGGGACCAGCGAAGGCGTGCTGATGGTGGAATCCGAAGCCAAGGAACTGACGGAAGAGGTCATGCTGGGTGCCGTGACCTTCGGGCACGACAATTTCCAGCCGGTGATCAAGGCCATCATCGAACTGGCCGAGCAGTGCGCCAAGGAGCCCTGGGATCTGCCCCCGCCCGCTCCGGAAGCCGCCGCCGTGCGCGAGAAGTTCGTGGCCCAGGGCATCGCGGCCGAACTGGCCGAGGCCTATAAGATCGTCATCAAGCAGGACCGCTACGCCGCCGTCGGCGCCGTCAAGGAAAAGGCCATCGCCTCGCTGACCGACGCCGCCGAGATCGCCGTGGCCGCCGACGTGTTCAAGGGCCTGGAATCCGACGTGGTGCGCGGCAACATCCTGAAGACCGGCCGCCGCATCGACGGCCGCGACACCAAGACCGTGCGCCCCATCGAAGTGGAAGTGGGTGTGCTGCCCCGCGCCCACGGCTCGGCCCTCTTCACCCGCGGCGAAACCCAGGCCCTGGTGGTCGCCACCCTGGGCACCGGCCAGGATGAGCAGATCATCGACGCCCTGGCCGGCGAATACCGCGAACATTTCATGCTGCACTACAACTTCCCCCCCTATTCGGTGGGTGAAGCCGGCCGCATGGGCTCGCCCGGCCGCCGCGAGATCGGCCACGGCAAGCTGGCCTGGCGCGCCGTGCACCCCACCCTGCCGGCCAAGGAAGCCTTCCCCTACACCATCCGCGTGGTGTCCGAGATCACCGAATCCAACGGCTCCTCCTCGATGGCCTCCGTGTGCGGCTCGTCGCTGGCGCTGATGGATGCCGGCGTGCCCCTGCCCCGCCCGGTGGCCGGCATCGCCATGGGTCTGATCAAGGAAGACGACGGCTTCGCCGTGCTGTCCGACATCCTGGGCGACGAGGATCACCTCGGCGACATGGATTTCAAGGTGGCCGGCACCGAAGGCGGGGTGACCGCCCTGCAGATGGACATCAAGATCACCTCCATCACCAAGGAGATCATGCAGATCGCCCTGGACCAGGCCAAGGACGGCCGCCTGCACATCCTGAAGGAGATGGGCAAGGCCATCGACGGCGCCCGCTCCGACGTTTCGGGCAACGCGCCGCGCATCACAACCTTCAGCATTCCGAAGGACAAGATCCGCGAAGTGATCGGCACCGGCGGCAAGGTGATCCGCGAGATCTGCGAAACCACCGGCGCCAAGATCGACATCGAGGACGACGGCACCATCAAGGTGGCCTCGTCGGATGCCGATGCCGCCCAGAAGGCCATCGACTGGATCAAGGGCATCGTGGCCGAACCCGAACTGGGCGTGATCTACAACGGCAAGGTGGTGAAGACCGTCGATTTCGGCGCCTTCGTCAACTTCCTGGGCTCGAAGGACGGCCTGGTGCACGTCTCCGAACTGGCGCCGCGCCGGGTGGAGAAGGTGACCGACGTCGTCAAGATGGGCGATCAGGTCAAGGTCAAGGTCATCGGCTTCGATGACCGCGGCAAGGTCAAGCTGTCGATGAAGCAGGTGGACCAGACCACCGGCGAAGACCTGACCAAGAAGGACGAGAAAACCGAGGCGTGAGCCAAACCGGTTGGGCCGGGGTGATGTTTCCACGGGTTATCGGCCATCGCGGCGCCGCCGCGATGGCCCCGGAAAACACCCTGGCCTCGTTCGTCACCGCCAAAAACCAGGGCGCGCCGTGGGTGGAGCTGGATGTCCAGCTTTCCGCCGACGGCGTTGCCGTGGTGTTTCATGATGAGTGTCTGGACCGCACCAGCACCGGCCGCGGCCCCTTAAGCGCCCAGAGCTGGGCGGCCCTGCGCCGGCTCGACGCCGGATCCTGGTTCGGCCCGGCCTTCGCCGGGGAACCGATTCCCACCCTGGCCGAGGCGGTCGCCACCATCGCCGGGCTGGGGCTGGGCCTCAATCTCGAGATCAAGCTGCCCGCCGGCGCCACGGCGGCGCTGGCCGAACGCACCGCCCGCATCGCCCTGGCCGAAGCGGCGCCCTTATGGCCGGCGCATCTGCCGCCCCCCCTGGTGTCCAGTTTCCACGAGGCGGCGCTGGCCGAAGCGGCCCGCCGCTCCATCTGGCCGCGCGGCCTGCTGCTGGAACGCCTGCCCTCCGACTGGCGCCAGCGCGCCGAACGGCTGGGCTGCGTTTCGCTGCATGTGGCGGCCAGCCCCCTGACGCCGGCCCAGGCCTTTGCCGTCAAGGAGGCCGGCCTGGCCTTGCTGGCCTATACCGTCAACCGGCCCGCCCAGGCCGAACGGCTGTGGCAATGGGGCGTGGACGGGGTTTTCACCGATGCCCCCGGCCTCCTGCTCACCCTTCCCTTTGCGCCGGGCGCGTAAAGGTTATATATGGATGCGGCGGGGTGTTCCCAGGCAAGATGGGAAGACAGCAACCGGATAGAAAAACAGAAAACGCGGGCCATCGGGAGAGGCCCGGCAGCGGAGTGTACGTCGACGTGAAATCCATCAAGACTCAGGTTATTTCCGGCAAGGAAGTCCTTCCTCTGGTCGAAGGCGGCAAGGGGGTCGCCGTTACCACCGGTCTGAGCGCCGGTGCCTGGGCCGCCGCCGGAGGGGTCGGCACGTTTTCGGGGGTCAACGCCGATTTTTACGACGAAACCGGCACCGTGGTTCCCCTGATCTACCAGGGCCGCAACCGGCGCGAACGCCATGCGGAACTGATCGATTACGGCATCCGGGGCGCCATCGCCCAGGCCCGCATTGCCCACGACGTGTCGCGCGGCCAAGGCCGCATTCACATGAACGTGCTGTGGGAGATGGGCGGCGCCGAGCAGATCCTGACCGGGGTGCTGGAGGGAGCCAAGGGGCTGATCCACGGCGTGACCTGCGGTGCCGGCATGCCCTACCGCGTGGCGGAAATCGCCGCCGAATACAATGTGTTTTATTATCCCATCGTTTCCTCGGCCCGGGCCTTCAAGGCGCTGTGGAAACGCTCCTACCACAAATATGCCGGGCTGCTGGGCGGCGTGGTCTACGAGGATCCCTGGCTGGCTGGCGGCCATAACGGCCTTTCCAACTCGGAAGATCCCGCCCAGCCGCAGGACCCGCTGCCCCGCGTGCGCGAGCTGCGCGCCACCATGCGCGAACTGGGCTGCCCGGAATGTCCGATCTTCATGGCCGGCGGCGTGTGGTATTTGCGCGACTGGCAGGATTTCATCGACAATCCCGAGCTGGGCCCGGTGGCCTTCCAGTTCGGCACCCGGCCGCTGTTGACGCAGGAAAGCCCCATTTCCGAGGCCTGGAAGCGCCGCCTGACCACCCTGAAGCCGGGCGATATCCTGCTGCACCGCTTCAGCCCCACCGGCTTTTACTCCTCGGCGGTGAAGAACGCCTTCCTGAACGAGCTGTGCGAACGCCTGACCCACCAGATCCCCTACAGTCCGGAAGCGGTGGGCGAGCATACCGCCGAGCTGCCGGTCGGCGTGCGCGGGCGCTCGGTGTTCGTAACGCCGGAAGACAAGGCCCGTGCCGAAACCTGGATGGGACAAGGCTTCTCGGAAACGCTGCGCACCCCGGATTCCACCCTGATCTTCGTGACCCCGGCCCGCGCCGAGGACATCCGCAAGGATCAGGTGGACTGCATGGGCTGCCTGTCGGCCTGCAACTTCTCCAACTGGTCGCAGGGCGAAACCGGCACCACCGGCAAGCGCGCCGATCCGCGCAGTTTCTGCATCCAGAAAACCCTGCAGAACATCGCCCATGGCGGCGACGTGGAGCACGAACTGATGTTCGCCGGCCATTTCGCCCACAACTTCTCGTCCGATCCCTTCTATGCCAACGGCTTCATCCCCACGGTGCAGCAGTTGATCGACCGGATCCTGACCGGAGACTGAGCCCTCCCTTACCCCGATCCTCGGCTGCGGAATGTTTCCAGCGCAGTCTTGATTCATTCCAATTCCTAGCCACCTGTCTTTAAGACAGGCGCAGCCGAGAAGATCTGGGAGAACCAGCAGCCATGACCATGACGACCCACCGCCCCTTCAGCCAGGTTCTGGACCGCTTGCGCAGCGCCGGGCTGCGCCCCACACGGCAACGCCTGGCCCTGGCCAAACTGCTGTTCGACGGCTGCGACCGCCACATCACCGCCGAGCAGCTGCACGGCGAGGCCCTGACCGGCAATATCCGCGTGTCGCTGGCCACCATCTACAACAGCCTGCACCAGTTCACCGATGCCGGTCTGCTGCGGGAAATCGTGGTGGATGCCGGCCGCTCCTACTTCGACACCAACATGTCGGAGCATCACCACTATTTCTTCGAAAGCACCGGCCGCCTGGAAGATATCCCCCCCGGTCTGGTCACTCTCGGCCCACTGCCGGCCCCCCCGGAGGGAACCACCATCCGCGGCGTTGATGTGATCGTGCGCTTGGCCGGATAAAACGAGCCCGGCAAGACGGACAGGCTCTCTGCTCACTGGATACCGGCCAACCCGTCACTTCAAGGGTTGGCCGGTATGATTTTTCCACCCGCACCACCATCATTCTGCCATCATTTGGCGGCATCCAGAGGCCTTGCGGGTAAGGAGACGTGGGTTTGCGCCGTGCTGTGTTGCTGATTGTGGCCGCCGTGGCCTTGCCGCCGCTGGGCGCCGCCCCGGCTCTGGCCCATCCCCATGTCTGGGTGGACACCATCGTCACCGCCGAACTGCGGAACGGCAGGATCGCCGCCCTGCAGGAGGATTGGAATTTCGACGAGGATTTCACCGCCTCGGTGCTGGATGATCTGCACGGCAACAAGGGCATGATGGAAACCGGGCCGCACGGCCCCACCTTCAGCGCCGCCGAGCTGGCCCAGCTGAAAAAGAGCGCCTTCTCCAATCTCAAGCACTACGATTATTTCACCCACATCTGGCAGAACGGCAAGGCCACCAAGGTGGCCCCCGAGGTTTCGGCCTTCGCCGCCCGCATGGATGGCGACAAACTGCGCTATCTGTTCACCGTGGCCCTGGCCAAGCCCCTCGACCCCAAGGACGGCCCCATCCGCATCGGTATCTGGGACGATACCTACTACGTGGATGTGGGGCCGGTGAAGGGGCGCGGCGCCGCCGTCAGCGGGCCGGGCTCGGCCAGCTGCCGGGCCCGCATCATCGTCGATAAGAGCCATCCCATCTATTTTGGCTCCGTTTTTCCTCAAACCGCCGAGATCACATGCTGAGCCGCCTGCTTCGCCTCCTCCTGCCGGTGCTGGTGCTGATGCCGCTGTTATTGGCCGCTCATCCCGCCGCCGCCACCGATCTGTTCGGCAAGCCCGATCTGCCGGCCGCCGCCGGCGAAGCCGCCCCCCAGCAGCCCGACGGCATCATGCCGCCCCTGCCCGCCCCCCTGCGCACCGCTTTGAGCACCCTGGTGGACCTGCAAAGCCGCCTGAACCGCCAGTTGCGCCATCAGCTGCACGCCGCCCGCGACCAGGGCGGCCTGACTCCGGCCCTGGCCATCATCACCATTTCCTTCCTGTACGGGGTGTTCCACGCCGTGGGGCCGGGGCACGGCAAGATGGTGGTGGGCAGCTATTTTCTGACCCGCCGCGCCCGTCTGGCGCACGGCCTGGCCATGAGCGGCGCCGCCGCCTTCGTGCAGGCCGTGACCGCCATTGTGCTGGTGGGGGTGATCGCCCTGCTGCTGCGGGCCGGATCGCACCTGATCATGACCCAGGCCGCCCATCTGGAAATGCTGAGCTATGCCGGCATCTGCGCCCTGGGTCTGTGGATGGGCTGGGGCGTGCTCAGCAACCGCGTCTGCTGCGAGCATCACGGCCAGCCGGACCATGATCACCACCATGGCCCTGAGCACGGCCACACCTGCGGCTGCGGCCACCACGATCATGATCATCACAAACACGCGCCTGGACCGGCGCGGCCCGCCCAGGCCGCCGCCGCCCCCACCTTGCGCTCGGAGATCGCCCAGGTGCTGCTGACCGGCGGCGCCGTGGGCCTGCGCCCCTGTTCCGGGGCCATTCTGGTGCTGCTGTTCACCCTGGCCAACGGCATCTTCTGGGTGGGCGTGGTCTCCACCTTCGCCATGGGGGTGGGGGTGGCCATCACCGTTTCGGTGGTCAGCCTCGGCATGCTGGGCCTGAACCGCGGCCTGGGGCGTTTGAGCCAGCGCCAGCAGACTCTGGCCCATTGGCTGCGCAAGGGCCTGGCCCTGAGCGGCGCCCTGCTGATCCTGCTGGTGGGCGGCGTGCAGCTTTACGGCCTGTGGACCGGTCTGATCCCCGCCGTGGCCGGTTAATCCAGGGTCCGGCGGAAGCGGCGCACGGCGATAACGCTGACCACCAGCAGAATCAGCGCCAGCATGCCCACCTCGCCGGCGATATCGGTCCAGCCGTTGCCCTTCAGCATCACCCCGCGCACGATGCGCATGAAATGGGTCAGCGGCAGAATCTCGCCGATGGTCTGGGCCCAGACCGGCATGCCGCGATAGGGAAACATGAAGCCCGACAGCAGGATCGAGGGCAGAAAATAGAACAGGGTCAGCTGCAAAGCCTGGGTCTGGTTGCGGGCCAGGGTGGAAAACGTGAAGCCCACCGCCAGATTGGCGATGATGTAAAGCACGCTGCTCAGCATCACCAGCAGCAGATTGCCCACCAGCGGCACGTGGAACACCCAGAGCGAGGCCGCCAGGATCACCGCCACCTGCAGATAGCCCACCAGCACGTAAGGGGTGATCTTGCCCACCATGATCTCCAGGGGCGACAGCGGCATCACCAGCAGATTTTCCATGGTGCCGCGGTCGCGCTCGCGGGTGACCGACAGCGCCGTCATCATCACCATGGTCATGGTCAGCACCACGCCCATCAGGCCCGGCACCACATTGTACTGGCTCACCGCCTCCTCGTTGTAGCGGCGGTGGATGCGCAGCTCGAAGGGCGGCGGGCCCGCCTTCAGCAGCGCCAGCGGACCGGTCAGATCGGGAGCGATGGCGTCCTCGGCCAGTTCCTGCAGGGTGTTGAGGGCGCCCGAGGTGGCGGCGGGATCAGTGGCGTCGGCCTCCACCAGCAGGGCGGGATGATCGCCGCGCGCCACCTGCCGGGAAAAATCGGGGGGAATGCTGACCATGAACTGCAGCTTTCCCCGCGCCAGAAGATGATCGGCCTCGGCCTCGCTGGCCACCATCCGCTCGACATCGAAATAGGTCGAGGCTTCCAGGGCCGCCACCAGGGCCCGGCCGAAGGGACCGTGATCGGCATCCAGCACCGCCGTGGGCAGATGACGGGGATCGGAATTGATGGCAAAGCCGAACAGCACCAGCTGCAGCAGCGGAATCCCCACCATCATGGCGAAGGTGGGGCGGTCGCGCCGCATCTGCACGAATTCCTTGCCGATCATGGCCAGCATGCGGCGGAGGGAAAAGGCGGCGCTCATAGGCCCGCGCCCTGGAAATTATCCCGCGACCGGCCCATCAGATGGATGAAGACGTCTTCCAGGCTGGGCTGATCGCGCCGCCAGGAAAAGGCCGCATCGGCGCGCACGGCGGCCAGGGTCTGCTCCAGCAGGGCGGCATCGCCGCCGCCCACATGCAGGGCGGCGCCGAACGGCGCCAGCAGATCGATGCCCGGCAGGCCGCGCAGCCGCCGCGCCAGCTCCACCACCGAGGCCCGTGGCGTTTGCGCGCTGGCGGTATAGGTGACCAGCCCGGCCCCCGCCACCACCTCGGCCACCGTGCCTTCCGCCAGCAACTGGCCATAGGCGATGTAGGCGATCTGGTGGCAGCGCTCGGCCTCGTCCATGTAATGGGTGGAGACCAGCACGGTGATGCCGTCATCGGCCAGCTGGTGGATCTGCTCCCAGAAATCGCGCCGGGCCTTGGGATCCACCCCGGCGGTGGGTTCGTCCAGCAGCAGCAGGCGCGGCGCATGCAGCACGCTGGCGGCCAGGGCCAGGCGCTGCTTCCAGCCGCCCGACAGCTCGCCGGCCAGCTGGCGGCGGCGGTCGGCCAGCCCCAGCCGCTCCAGAGCGGCGTCCACATGACCGCGGATTCCCGAGAGACCGTAGACACGGGCGACGAATGTCAGGTTCTCCTCCACCGACATGTCTTCGTAGTAGGAGAATTTCTGCGTCATATAGCCCACCTGGCGCTTGATGGCGGCGGCATCGCGGCGGATATCCAGGCCCAGGCAGGTGCCCTCGCCCTCGTCGGGGGTCAGCAGCCCGCACAGCATGCGGATGGTGGTGGTCTTGCCCGAGCCGTTCGGCCCCAGAAAGCCCATGATGCGGCCCGGCGCCACCGCCAGCGACAGACGGTCCACCACGGTGCGGCCGCCGAAGCGCTTGGTCAGCCCCCGCACGGCGATCACCGGGGCGCCGCTCTCCCCCGGGGCGCTCATGGCGCCCCGCCCGGCGGCAGGGTCAGGGTCAGCGGCTGGCCGGGGCGGAAGCGGGCGGCATCGCCATCGGGCCGGGCCTCCACCAGGAACACCAGCTTGCTGGCATTATCGCGCGAATAAAGAATGGGCGGCGCATAGGAGGCATCGGGGGCCACATAGCTGACATGGGCGGAAAGACCGGCCGGGCAGCCGCTGCAGGCCACCTGGAGGCGCCGCCCCGGCTTCAGGGCGCCGATCCGCTCCGGCCCCAGATAGAAGCGCAGCTTGATGTTGCCGGGCGGCAGCAGGCTGATCACCCCCTGGTCGGCCGCCACCACCTCGCCGGGGCGGAACAGCACATCCTGCACCTCGCCAGCCTCGGGCGCCGTCACCCGGCGCTGTTCCAGCGCCCAGGCGGCATCGGCCTCGGCGGCCTCCGCCGCCGTCACCGCCGCATCGGCGGAGCGGATCTCGGCGGAACGGCCGCCCTGGTGGGCGAAGGCCAGCGAGGCCTCCAGTTCGGCCACACGGGCCTGATCACGCTTCACGGCGGCGCGGGCATTGTCCAGGCTGGCCTGGGCGGTATCGCCGCTCCGGATCAGCACGGCCTGGCGGCGCAACTGAATTTCGGCCAGGGCCAGATCGGCCGCCGCCTGATCGCGCTGGGCGGCGATGGCCCTGATCTCCAGGGCGCGCTTGCCGGTCAGCAGATTGTCGCGGCTGGCGCGGGCCTGCCGGGTTTTGGCCTGGGCCTCGGCCAGACGCGCCTGCTCGGCGCCGTCGTCCAGGGTGAACAGCAGCTGCCCCGCCGCCACCCGCTGCCCCTTGTCCACCCGCAAGGTGGCGATGCGGCCGCCGCTGGTGGCGCCCAGGCGCAGAAAATCCCCTTCGACATATCCCTGAACAGTGTTCTGGCCATCGTGGCAGGCCGTCAGGGCCAGACAGGCCAGCAGCAGCATCCGCTTCATGGGCTTTCCTCCCGGCAGCGCAGGCCGTTCAGCACGATTTCCGCCGCCTGCCGCGCCACCGCCGCCCCGTCCAGCGAGCGTCCCACCGCCGGCCCCAGAGCGGTATTCCACAAGGCCAGCATCAGCAGGGGTGAGATGACCACCAGCGCCGCCTCGGCGCCTTGCGGCGAAAATTCGCCCGAAGCCACGCCGCGATCGAGAATGGCGGTGATCAGCGCCCGCCCGCGCTCCACCACCTCGGCCACCCAAAAACGCGCCAGTTCGGGAAAGGTTCCGGCCTCGGCAATAACGATCTTGGGAATGCGCCCGGCCTTGTGGGTGGAGATCAAATCCCCCAGCCGCCGCAGCACCTCGGCCAGCAGCGCCGAGGCCGGCCCCTGATGCTTGTCCACCAGATCGGTCAGCCCGGCCAGATTGGGCAGCACGATCGCCCGCACCATGGCCTTGAACAGCTCTTCCTTGCCGGAAAAATACAGATAGATGGTGCCCTTCGACACCCCGGCCCGCGCCGCCACCTCGTCGAGCCGGGCGGCGGCATAGCCTTTCTCGGAAAACACCGTGAGCGCGGCATCCAGCAATTCCCCCGGACGCGCCTCCTTGCGCCGCCGGCGGGGCGCGGGCTCAACCGTCATGACGGCCCCCATTAATGACTGACTGGTTAGTAATTTACCGCCGGCGGCGCCCTGCGTCAAGACCGGGGCGGCTCCCATGAAAAAACCCCGCCCGGAGATCCGGACGGGGTTTTCATCAACAAGGGGGAATAAGCCTTATACCAACCGGCCAATGAATTGCCCGGTTGTATTGTCCCTCGCCGGGCGGCGGCATCCGCCGCCTTGGCCGCTCGCTCAATGCTCGCTGGATACCGGCCAACGAGTCACGTCAATGGTTGGCCGGTATTATTCGGCGGCGCGCTGCCCGCCGGATCCGATCAGGCTCAGCACCTGGGCGGCGGCGGCGGGAATGTTGGTGCCGGGACCGAAGATGGCGGCCACCCCGGCCTGATACAGGAAGTCGTAGTCCTGCACCGGGATGACCCCGCCGGCCACCACGATGATATCCGAGGCCCCTTGCGCCTTCAGCTCGGCGATGAGCTGCGGCACCAGGGTTTTA
>JAJZGK010000054.1 GCA_021798485.1 Pseudomonadota bacterium | reverse complement strand
AAGCGGTATCTGGCCCAGTGACTGGCGATCGTTTCTACTCGGCGGTCCGGACAGTTGGCCGATTCTGGCTCTGGTTCTTCTTCAGGGACCTGGACGTGGTCCGCGCCGACACGGTGCCGGCCTCGGCCAGGGCCCAGTTCAGATCTTTAAGGAACTGCCCGAACAGCGGGCGCTGCGCCGCCGCCGGATCGGCGCGCAGATGATGTTCCAGGGCGATCAGGCCGGCCAGCAGGCGGTCGCCGGCCTCGACGGCGGCTTCCAGATCGTGCTGGGCGCGTCCGGCCTGACGGCCGATGGCCAGGCGGTCGAGCAGGCCGCGCGCCCGTTCGAGGGAGCCGCGCACGGCCCGGCGGTGCGTGGCCTCGTCGAGGGGGGTGCCGGCGGTGCCGTCGGCGTCGGCCTGATGGCGGGCGGCAAGATCGGCGCACATGGCGCCGAGATCGCGGTAGATGGCGGTGATGGCGCGCCGCGCCGGCTGGTGCGGATGGGTGCGCCACAGCACCAGGCAGATCAGCAGCGCCCACAGGGTGCCGCCCAGGAAGATGGCCGCCAGGGCGGCGGCATGGGCCGGCGGCCCGGCATAATCGACGGCCACCACGGCGACGACGCTGGCCAGCACCCCCACCTGGGCCAGGGCGGGATCGATGAGGCGCGGCAGGCTGGACAGGAAGACCAGCAGGGCCAGGCATAAGGTGGCGGTGACGGGGGGCAGGGTTCCCACCCAGGCGGCAAGGCCGGCCATCAGGGTGCCCGCCGCCGCGAACAGGCCCATGATGCGCAGGCGGTTGCGGGCGAAACCGCCGGGATCGGCGAGGCAGGTCCAAAAGGCGCTGAAGGCGGCCCAGGTCAGCAGCGGCATCTGCACCAGCTGGCTCAGCAGCACCAGCGAGGCCACCGCCGTGGCCGAGCGCAGGCCCTCGTTGATGCCGGTCTGCTCCGGTTCCAGGGCGATGGCGCGGCTTTGCAGCCAGCGGGTCAGGCTGAGAAGGGGGGCGATCATGTCTCTCCTCCTCCGGCCGCTCAGGGCCTGTTGATAAGGGATTGAATCGACAGGCCCTGAGCATGCCGCGACAAGCCCCAAGGATCAGGCCTTCAGTTTATACCCGGTTTTGAACATGCGGTAGGCCAGCAGGCTCAGGGCCAGATTGACCAGCCCCACCACCGCGATGCCCAGGCCGATGGAGCTGTCGGCATGGCCAATGAAGCCGGCGCGGAAGCCGTCGATCATATAGAAGAAGGGATTGACCAGGGCGAACAGCTTCAGCGACGGCGGCAGATGGTCGATGGAATAGAAGGTGCCCGACAGGAACGACAGCGGGGTGACGATGAAATTGGTCACCGCGGCCATATGGTCGAACTTGTCGGCCCAGATGCCGCCGATCATGCCCAGCAGCGACAGCATCAGCGAGGCCATGACGCCGTGGTACAGCACCAGGGCCGGCGAGACCATGGCCAGCGGCGCGAAGGGCAGCATGGCCAGCCCCACCGCCAGCCCCACCGCCAGGCCGCGGGCAACGCCGCCAAAGGCAAAGGCCAGGGTTTGCTCCAGCGGCGACAGCGGCGGCATCAGCACATCGATGATATTGCCCTGCACCTTGGAGATGATCAGCGACGACGATGTGTTGGCGAAGGCGTTCTGGGCCATGGCCATGATGATGAGGCCGGGCGCCAGGAAGGCGGTGAAGCTGGTGCCGGCCACCAGCGGCGCGGCGCGGCCCACCGACAGAATGAAAATGGCCAGAAACATCAGGGTGGTGACCATGGGCGCGATGATGGTCTGGAAATAGACCTTGAGGAAACGGCGGATTTCCTTGGCGGTCAGGGTCCAGAGGCCCAGCCAGTTGATGGCGCCGAGGTGGCGGGGGGGGGGGGGGCAGGGCGGCAGGGCGGGCATGATCGGGCTTTGCGGTCCTTAGTGCGGGGCGGAACGTCGAAATCAAGGCGAATTTGGGCTATGCTGTGCCGATGAGCAAGCCCCCTCGGCGCATTTCGCCGTCCGTCCTGGAAAATATCGCCCTGCATTACCTCGATCGCTTCGACAGCTCGGCGGAAAATCTGCGCCGGGTGCTGATGCGCCGGGTGGCGCGGGCCGCCCGGCATCATGGCGACGATCCGGCCGAGGGCGCCGCCCTGGTGGCGGCGCTGGTGGCGGGCTTTTGCGCCAGCGGCCTGATCGACGATGCCCGCTTCGCCGAAAACCGCAGCCGCAGCCTGCACCGGCGCGGCCGCCCGGCCCGGGCCATCCGCCAGACCCTGGCGGCCAAGGGCGTGGGCGACGAGGAGATCGCGGCGGCGCTGGCGGATCTGGCCGAGGAAACCGGTGCGGCGGGCGATCTGGCCGCCGCCCGCCATTATGTGCGCCGCCGCCGCCTGGGCCCCTGGCGCCCGCCCGAAGAGCGCGCCGCCCGCCGCGACAAGGATCTGGCGGCGCTGGCCCGGGCCGGTTTTTCGTGGGGCGTGGCCCAGGCGGCGCTCGACGAGGACGCGGACCCCGGGGAATCGGGGGCGGTGAGGTAGATCTGGCCTTCCCCGGCACTTTCCGATAACACTGGCCGGGTGTTTTCTGAAAGGTCCGGTGCAACGTCATGGCTGCCGAAAAATCCCTGGATAAACTGCGCGGCGAGATCGACCGCCTGGACGACGCCCTGCACGATCTTCTCATGAAGCGGGCCGAGGTGGTGGAGCGGGTCGCCGCCCTGAAGGAGGATGGCGGCCAGGTGACGCTGCGCCCCGGCCGCGAGGCCGAAATCGTGCGCCGCATCGTGGCCCGCCATGGCGGGCGTTTTCCCAAGCCCACCCTGGCCCGGCTGTGGCGCGAACTGATTTCCGGCATGTGCGCCATTCAGGGCCAGGTGTCGATGGCGGTCTACAGCCCCGAGCGCGGCGCCGGCTATCTGGATCTGGCCCGCGACCATTACGGCTCGTCGGCGGTGATGACCCCCTGGAGCTCGCCCGGACAGGTGGTGCGCGCCGTGGCCGAGGGCAGCGCCAATGTGGGCATCCTGCCCATGCCCGACCGCGACGACGGCGAACTGTGGTGGACCAGCCTGATGGGCGATTCCACCGATCTGCCGCGCATCGTCACCCGTCTGCCCTTCTCGGGGGCCACTCGCTCCGACGGGCTGGAGGCGTTGGTGGTGGCGCGGCAAAGTTTCGATCCCACCGGTTACGACCGCTCGTGGCTGGGGGTGGAAACCCTGCCCGATGTCAGTCGCGCCCGCTTGCGCGCCGTGCTGGGGGCGGCGGGGCTGGAACCCACGGCCCTGGCCGCCACCCACCGTCAGAGCGACAGCTGGCTGCATCTGGTGGAAATTTCCGGAGCGCTCTCGCCCGACGACCGCCGCCTGGCCAAGCTGGTGGAGCGGCGCGAGCCGGTGCTGCGCTGCGCTTTGCTGGGGGGCTATCCCGTGCCTCTTTCGCCCGAGGATCTGGCGGATTAAGATCACCCGCCCTGAAGTCCGACTTTTACGAAGAAGACCGTCTTATCATGTCCGCTCCCACTCCCCGTCCCGGCATTCTCGACATCAGCCCCTATGTGGGCGGCCTCTCGAAGCTGGACGGTGTCGATCGCATCATCAAGCTTTCGTCCAACGAAGGCGCCCTGGGCCCCAGCCCGCGCGCCGTCGCCGCCTTTCAGGCCATGGCCGGGCAGATGCACCGATACCCCGACGGGCACGCCGTGGCCCTGCGCGCCGCCATCGCCCGCCAGTTCGGCCTGGATGCCGCCCGCGTCGTCTGCGGCAACGGCTCGGATGAACTGCTGCAGCTGCTGGCCCGCTGCTACGCCGGCCCCGGCGACGAGGTGCTCTACAGCCGTCACGCCTTCATCGTCTATCCCATCGCCGCCCTGTCGGCGGGGGCGACGCCGGTGGCCGCCGACGAGGTGGATCTCACCGCCTCGGTGGATCATCTGCTGGCCAAGGTGTCGCCGCGCACCCGCGTGGTGTTCCTCACCAATCCCAACAATCCCACCGGCACCTATCTGCCCGCCGCCGAGGTTCGGCGCCTGCGCGACGGCCTGCCCGCCGATGTGCTGCTGGTGATCGATGCCGCCTATGCCGAATATGTGGAACGCAACGATTACAGCAACGGCGCCGAACTGGTGGAGGCGGGCGAGAACACGGTGATGACCCGCACCTTCTCCAAGATCTACGGCCTGGGCGGCATGCGGGTGGGCTGGGCCTATTGCCCGGCCCAGGTGGCCGATGTGCTGAACCGCACCCGCGGCCCCTTCAATGTCAGCAATGCCGGGCTGGCCGCCGCCCAGGCGGCCCTGGAGGATGTGGCCTTCACCGATCTGGCCCGCCGCCACAACAGCTTCTGGCGCGCCTGGCTGGCGGAACGGCTGTCGGCCCTGGGGCTTTTGGTGGTGCCCGGCGTGGCCAATTTCCTGCTGGTGCGCTTTCCGTATCAGGCCGGGCGCAGCGCCAAGGAGGCCGATGCCTTCCTGCGCGGCAAGGGCATCATCGTGCGGCAGGTGGCCTCCTACGGGCTGCCCGATTACCTGCGCATCACCATCGGCCGCGACGACGAGGTGCGGGCGGTGGCCGGGGCCCTGGCCGAATTCATGGAGTCCCAGGCATGAGCGCGCCGCTGTTCGAAACCGTCACCATCATCGGCATCGGCCATATCGGCTCGTCGCTGGCCCGCGTCATCCGCCGCGACGGCCTGGCCGGCCGCCTGCTGGTGCTGGACAGCCAGCCCGAGCACCGCGCCCAGGCCCTGGAGCTGGGCTTGGCCGATCTCGCCACCGACGACATGGCGGCGGCGGTGGCCCCGGCCGATCTGGTGGTGCTGGCCACGCCGGTGGGCAGCTATGCCGCTCTGGCGGCGGCCATGGCCCCGCATCTGAAGGCCGGGGCCATCGTGACCGATGTCGGTTCGGTGAAGATGGCGGTGGTGCGCGATGTCGGCCCGGTGCTGCCGGAAACCGTGCATCTGGTGCCCGGCCATCCCATCGCCGGCACCGAGCATTCCGGTCCCAAGGCCGGTTTCGCCGAACTGTTCCAGGGGCGCTGGTGCATCTTAACGCCGCCGCCCGGCACCGACCGCGCCGCCATCGACAAGGTGCGGGCGATGTGGCAGGCGGCGGGCAGCATGATCGAGGAAATGGAGCCCGCCCATCACGACCGCGTGCTGGCCATCACCTCGCATCTGCCGCATCTGATCGCCTACACCATCGTCGGCACCGCCACCGATCTGGAAGGCGACCTGCAGCAGGAGGTGATCAAGTTCTCGGCCTCGGGCTTCCGTGATTTCACCCGCATCGCCGCCTCGGATCCGGTGATGTGGCGCGATATCTTCCTCAACAACAAGGAGGCGGTGCTCGACGTGCTGCAACGCTTCACCGAGGATCTGACCGCCCTGCAGCGGGCCATCCGCTGGGGCGAGGGCGATACCCTGCAGGCCCTCTTCACCCGCACCCGCGCCATCCGCCGCTCCATCATCGACGCCCGCCAGGCGTAGGGGGCGCGCTGTCAGGCTGCGGAAAAACGCCCTCTTCCGCCATGGACCCCCGCCTTCGCGGGGGTGACGCGGAAAAGGGGCGGAATCGTGTTTTCCGTCTCCTGTTATACCAACCGCCCAATGAATTGCCCGGTTGTATCGTCCCTCGCCGGGCG
Source organism: Pseudomonadota bacterium (assembly GCA_021798485.1). Taxonomy (GTDB): domain Bacteria; phylum Pseudomonadota; class Alphaproteobacteria; order Rhodospirillales; family Magnetospirillaceae; genus JAJZGK01. The sequence continues at coordinate 9,306 of JAJZGK010000054.1, read as the reverse complement.
GCGGCATCCGCCGCCTTGGCCGCTCGCTCAATGCTCGCTGGATACCGGCCAACGAGTCACTTCAATGGTTGGCCGGTATGAGAGCCGACCGGGTATTTGCTGTAGCCTGGCCGGATCGCCTCGGCGCTATGGCCCTGTTTCCGGCCTGCCGCCAGCGCGGTGCAGGCGGCGGCGATCTGGCGGATATAGCGGTCGGCTTGATCCGGGCCCCAGTGTTGGGCGGTATAGTTCCAGAGTCTGCCGAGATCCTGCCGGGCGAGAGGGGAAAAGGTAACGCCGGTCATTCCGGTTGGCTGGCCCGCATCTCGCCTAAAAAGCCGTCAAGGTCGAAGGGCTCCGCCGGGCCGCTGGACTCGCCGTCCATCAAGGACGAGCGAAGGGCGTTCAGCTTCATCTCATGCTCCTCCAAAAGCCGCAGCCCGGCACGGATGACGTCGCTGGCCGACCCATAGCGGCCGCTGGTGATCTGCTGATCGACGAAACCCGCAAAATGCGGGCCGAGACTGACCGAGGTATTGCGCTGCATGGGTCGCGCTCCTGGAGAATGATGCCAAATAATATTATTTATTGGTACATTCCGCAAGGCCGCTCGGCCCACGCCCCCCCCCTCTCTCTCACTCCTCGTCGGCGGCGCTCAGGGCCAGCAGGTCCTCGGCGGCGGGGGCGGGCAGTTCGGTCACGCTGCGCAGCTTGCGGTCGATGGCGCGTTTGCGCCGTGAGATATCCTCGATGCTGTTGCTGGCCTCGTGCAGTTTCTTTTGCACCTTGTCCAGCACCTCGCCGTATTTGCCGAACTCGCTCTTGACCGCGCCGAGGATTTCCCACACCTCGCTGGAGCGCTTCTGGATGGCCAGGGTGCGGAAGCCCATCTGCAGGCTGTTGAGCAGGGCGCTCAGGGTGGTGGGGCCGCACAGGGTGATGCGGTGGTCGCGCTGCAACTGGTCCATCAGGCCGGGGCGGCGCAAAAGCTCGGCGTAAAGCCCTTCGGTGGGCAGGAACAGGATGGCGAAATCGGTGGTGCGCGGCGGGTTGATGTATTTGCCGGAAATATCCTTGGCAAAGGATTTGACGCGGGCTTCCAGGGCCTTGGCGGCGGCGTCCACGCCGTCGCCGTCGGCGTCGGCCTGTTCGGCGCTGTCGAGCAGGCGTTCGTAATCCTCGCGCGGGAATTTGGCGTCGATGGGCAGCCACACCTCGCCGTCGCCGCCGTCCTCGCCGCGGCCGGGCAGGCGGATGACATATTCCACCCGTTCGGCCGAGCCGTCGCGGCAGGCGGCGTTGGCGAGATACTGCTCCGGGGTCAGCATCTGTTCCAGCAGGTTGCCCAGCTGAATTTCGCCCCAGGTGCCGCGCGTTTTCACATTGGTCAGCACCTTCTTCAGATCGCCGACGCCGCTGGCCAGGCTTTGCATCTCGCCCAGGCCCTTGTGCACCTGTTCCAGCCGCTCCGACACCAGCTTGAAGGATTCGCCCAGGCGTTTTTCCAAGGTGCCCTGCAGCTTTTCATCCACGGTTTGGCGCATCTGTTCCAGTTTGGCCTCGTTGCCCTGCTGCAGTTGCGCCAGCCGCGCCTCCACCGCCTGGCGCAGCTGCTCCTGCCGGGCCTCGCCGGCCTTGGCCTGCTCGGCGGCCTGGCGGGAGAAGGCCTCCAGGCGCTGATCCAGGCTTTGCGTCAGCCGGGTGATCTGCTGGCCGAAATTATCCAGGGTGCCTTTTTGCAGCTCCGAGAGCCCTTTCAGGCCGCCGCCCACCTCGTCGCGCAGATCCTTGCCCTGGCGGGCCTGGGCTTCGCGTTCGGCGGCCATGTCGCCGCGGATGCTGCGTTCCAGCCGTTCCAGCTCGGGAGCGATCTGGCGGGCCAGGGCATGCGGCAGGGCCAGGGCCAGGTCGGTGATCTGCGCCTGGGCGGCGGCGGCGCGGCGCAGCAGCAGCAGCGCCGCCAGCAGGGTGGCGGCGCCAAGGACCAGGGCGGCAAGGGCGATGAGCATGGCGGTCTCCGTCAGGGCCGGGTTTCGGCGAAGGCGGGCAGGGCGTAGGCCTGCTGGCGCAAGGCCCGCAGCCGGGGGGCGAAGCCCTGGGGCAGCATCTCGGGCCAGAAGGCATCGATGAAATCGAGGGCGGCCACGGCGCTGATATCGGCCTGGGTCAGGCGCTCCCCGGCCAGCCACGGCGCGGCGCCGGCCTGATCCAGGGCGGCCAGTCCGGCGCGGGCCTGATCGGCAAAGCGGTTCAGCAGGTCCTGGTGCTGTTTATCGGCGGGGCGCAGGGTGCGTTCCACATAGCAGGCCAGGCTTTTCTCCATGGCGCCCAGGGCCAGGGCCACCAGCTTCAGCACCCGGCGGCGTTCGGGGCCGGCGGGCGGCACCAGGGCCTTCTCCGGTCCGGCCAGTTCGTCGAGATAATCCAGGATGGGGCCGCTGTCGATCAGCGCCTCGCCATCCTCCAGCAGCAGGGCGGGAATGCGGCCCAGGGGATTGATGGCCTGCACCGCCGCGCGGTCGGCCACCGTGCTTAAAAGGCGCTGCTCGTAGGGCAGGCCGAGGAGACGCAGCGAAATGGCGACCCGGCGGACGAAGGGCGAGGTGTTGCGGCCGATCAGAATCATGCTGTTCTCCTTTTGATCCGGTGGCAGGGGTACGCTGTTTTGGCGGCATGGTCAACTGTCCCGTCTGGTGGTAGGGTGCGCCGCCATGAACTACCGTCACGCCTATCATGCCGGAAATTTCGCCGATGTGGTCAAGCACGCCCTGCTGACCCTGGTGCTGGCCCATCTGAAGCGCAAGGATGCGCCCTTTTGCATGATCGATACCCATGCCGGCATCGGCCGCTACGATCTGGCCGGGGTCGAGGCGGGAAAAACCGGGGAATGGAAGGACGGCATCGGCCGTCTGATGGCCGGCGGGCCCTGGCCCGAGGCGCTGGGCGATTATCAGGCGGCGGTGCGGGCCGTCAATCCCGGCTGGCCGGCGCTGTCGGCCTATCCCGGCTCGCCGCGCATCGCCCGCTTCCTGCTGCGGCCGCAAGACCGTCTGGCCCTGGTGGAACTGCATCCCGAGGATGCGCACACCCTGAAGCGGGAATTTTACCGCGATGCCCAGGTGGGCGTGCATCGGCAGGATGCCTATCAGGCCCTGAAGGCGCTGCTGCCGCCCAGGGAACGGCGCGGCCTGGTGCTGATCGATCCGCCTTTCGAAGTGAAGGACGAGTTCCGCCGCGTGGTCAAAGGCCTGGCCGAGGCCTTGCGGCGCTGGCCCACCGGCATTTACGGGGTGTGGTATCCCATCAAGGATCCGGAGGCGGTGGAGCGTTTCCTGGGCGAGGCGGCCGGGCTGGGCCGGCCCTGTTTCACCGCCGAGCTGTTCCGCTATCCCCCCGATGATCCGGCCCGCCTCAACGGCACCGGGCTGTTGCTGCTCAATCCGCCCTGGCAGCTGGACGAGGGTCTGGCGGCGCTGCTTCCCGTTCTGCACGATCGCCTGGGCGGCAGCGGCGGCACCCGCCTGCGCTGGCTGGTGGAGGCGGCGTAGTCCCGCCCAGCCGGCGGCGGGATCAGGCCACGGTTTCCAACAGGGCCAGCAGTGCCGCCAACAGTTTTTGCGGCTCGGGCGGGCAGCCGGGGATGACCAGATCCACCGGCAGGATTTCCTGAACGCCGTTCATAACGGCATAGCTGCCGGCGAAGCAGCCGCCGTCGCGGGCGCAGTCGCCCACGGCCACCACCCATTTCGGCGCCGCCATGGCCTCGAAAGTGCGGCGCGCCGCCAGGGCCATGTTGCGGGTGACGGGGCCGGTGACCAGCAGCACATCGGCATGGCGCGGGCTGGCGACGAATTTCAGGCCGTAGCGTTCCAGATCGTAGACCGGGCCGCCGACGGCCTGCAGCTCCAGCTCGCAGCCGTTGCACGAGCCGGCATCCAGGGCGCGGATGGCCAGCGAGCGGCCCAGCACGGCGCGGCTGCGCGCCGCCAGGCCCTGGGCCAGCTGGGCCAGGCTGTCGGCGTCGGCGGGCGGCGGCGCCAGGGTGACCGGGCCCTTCAGCAGGGTTTTCAGAAGAAGGCGCACCAGCCGCATGATCAGAGATCCACCCCGGAATAGGAACAGTTGAACGACTTGTTGCACAAGGGAAAGTCGGCCACGATGTTGCCCTCGATGGCCGCCTCCAGCAACGGCCACTGGAACCACGAGGGGTCGCGCGGGTGGCAGCGCACCACCTTGCCGGCCTCCGACAGGCGCAGCCACAGCAGAATTTCGCCGCGGAACCCCTCCACCAGGGCCATGCCCTCGCCGCCGCGGGTGGGAATGGGCCGCATCAGCGGTCCGCCCGGCATGCCGTCCATCAGCTGGTTGACCAGGGACAGGCTTTCGCGGAGCTCCTCGATGCGCTGCCAGATGCGGGCGTTGACGTCGCCCAGGGGCTGGGTGGGCACGGCGAACTCCAGTTCGTCGTAAGGGGGGTAGGCGGCGGCCTTGCGGGCGTCGCCGCCCTGCATGGAGGCGCGGCCCACGAAGCCGCCGGCCCCGAAACGCCGGGCCAGGGCCGGGCGCACGATGCCGGTGCCCACCGTGCGGTCCTGCAGGCTGGGCAGATCGTCGTAGATGTCCACCAGGATGTTGAAGCGCTGGGCCAGGGTGGCGCACAGCGTGCGCAAGGTGGCGCCGCCTTCGCGGGTCAGATCGTGGGTCACGCCGCCGGGCTGGATGCGGTCCATCAGCAGGCGGTGGCCGAAACAGGCGGCGTTGGCCTGCAGCACCGCCTCGCGCAGGGTGGTGCAGTGGGCCAGCATTACCGCAAAGGCGGCATCGTTGCACACGCCGCCCACATCCAGCAGATGGTTGGCGATGCGTTCCAGCTCGGCCATCAGGGCGCGCAGCCAGTGGGCGCGCGGCGGCGCCTCGCTGGCGGTGGCGGCCTCGACCGCGCGGGCGAAGGCCAGGGAATAGGCCACCGTGCTGTCGCCCGAAAGGCGGGCCGCCAGTTTCGCCGCCTCGGCCAGCGGCTTGCCGGCCATCAGCTCCTCCACGCCTTTGTGGGCATAGCCCAGGCGGGCCTCCAGCCGCACCACGCTTTCACCGCTGCAGGTAAAGCGGAAATGGCCGGGCTCGATGATCCCGGCATGCACCGGCCCCACCGGGATGATGTGCAGGGCCTCGCCCTCCACCGGCAGGAAGGGATAGTCCACCGGCGTCTCCGGGGCCGGGCCGCGCGGCAGGGCCAGCGGGCGCGAGAGCGGCCAGCGGCCATGGTCCAGCCAGGGCCGGGGGTCGGTCAGGCCCACCGGGGTCAGGCCCCAAAGATCGCGCAGCGCCCGTTCCAGACGGATGGCGCCGGGCCGCACCCCCGACAGCGAGGGGAATTTGCGCTCGGGGCAGGAGAGCGAGGCCACGGCCACGGCGCCGTCCTCCTCGTCGCGCAGGGCGGCATGCACCTCGCCGCCGTCGGCCCACAGGCCCAGCAGGGTCCAGTCGGATTCCGCCAGCTGGTGGATCAGGTCCATCCAGCCGCGCTCGTCCAGCAGATGGCGCGGCCAGGGCCGGTGCTGCGGCACGGTGCGCAGGCCGTCGAGAAATTCCGTCAGAGTGGTGTTGCCCAGCATGGCGGCTTATCCCAGCTGTTTGGCGATGGCCCACAGCCACGAGGCGGCGGCGGCGGGCAGGGCGATACCGGCGGCCACGGCCAGGGCCATGTGCAGGAAGATGGGCGCGGTGCCGACCACGCGGGTGAACAGCCGCGGCGGCTTGGCGCCGTCGCGGCCCGGCAGCGGCGAGGGCGGGCCGAAGGCCAGACCGTGCAGGCGCAGCACCAGGGCGGCGAAGGCCAGCAGCAGCAGCCCCAGCAGCAGCAGGCCCAGCCAGGGGGCGCGGGGCACCAGGGCGTTCAGCAGCAGAAACTCGCTGGTGAACACCCCGAAGGGCGGCAGTCCGGCGATGGCCAGAACCCCCACCACCAGCGACCAGCCCAGCAGCGGCGCGCTGGTGGTCAGGCCGCGGATATCGGCGATGCGCTGGCTGCCCGCCGCCTGGGAGGCCAGCCCCACCACGAAGAAGATGGCCGACTTCACCAGGGAATGCATCAGCATGTGCAGCAGCCCGGCGAAATTGGCCAGGGCGCCGCCGGTGCCGAAGGCCACCGCCAGCAGGCCCATATGCTCGATGGAGCTGTAGGCGAACAGGCGCTTGATATCGCCGCGCCGGTACAGCATGAAGGCCGCCACCAGCACCGACAGCACTCCCAGCCCCACCAGCAGCGGCCCCGGCTGCAGGGTATGGGGGTTGGCGGCCAGCAGCCGCTTGTAGCGCAGCAGCACATAGAAGGCCACGTTGAGCAGCAGCCCCGACAGCACCGCCGAGATGGGGGTGGGGCCCTCGGCATGGGCGTCGGGCAGCCAGGCGTGCAGCGGCACCAGTCCGGCCTTGGTGCCGTAGCCGACCAGCAGGAAGACGAAGGCCAGGTTGAGAAGCTCGGGCTGGAAGGCGGCGGCGCGCGGTGTCATCAGGCTGAAGGCCATGGCCGGGCTGCCGTCGCCCATCACCGTCTGGGCGGCCAGATAGACCAGGATGGTGCCGAACAGCGCCAGCCCGATGCCGACGCTGCACAGGATGAAATATTTCCAGGCCGCCTCGATGGCCGGTTTGGTGCGATAGAGGCTGACCATCAGCACGGTGGTGAGGGTGGCGCCTTCCACCGCCACCCACAGGATGCCGATATTGTTGGCGGAAAGCGCCAGCAGCAGGGTGAACATGAAGGCCTGGTACATGGCGTGGTAAAGCCGCAGATGGCGCGGCGCCAGCCGCTTGTTCTTGCCGTCGCGGTTGATGTAGGCGGCCGAGAACAGGGCGGTGGAAAAGCCCACCAGCCCGGTCAGCACAATGAGGGCGGCGTTGAAATCATCGATGAACAGGAACAGGCCGGGGGGCGGATGATCCACCGCCAGCCAGGCGGCGGCGGCCAAGGTGGCGGCGGAAAAGCCCACATTCAGCCAGGCCGCCGGCCGCCAGCCGGGCAGGACCGCCAGCAGCAAGGCCCCCAGCAGCGGCAGGGCCAGGGTCAGGGTCAGCGGGCCGGGCAGGAGGGCGGTCATTGGCTGTCCCCGCGCGAGGTTTCGAGATAGGAAAGCTCCAGGCTGTCGAAGCGCTCGCGGATGCGGAAGAAGAAGATGCCGAACAGGGCCATGGCCACCAGCACCGAAAAGGCGATGCTGAGCTCCACCACCAGCGGCATGCCGTGGGCGCCGACGGCGGCCAGCAGCAGGCCGTTTTCCAGCGACATGAAGCCCACCACCTGGGTTACGGCGTTGCGCCGGGTGATCATCATCAGCAGGCCCAGCAGCACCACCGACATGGCCAGGGCCACGCTTTCGCGGGTGATGGCGGTGCCGGCGATGTCCATGGGGATCACCAGCACGATGGACAGCGCCACCAGGCCCACTCCGGCCATCAGGGTGGGGCCGATGCCCAGCGCCGTTTCCACCGTGCGGTGGATGCCCAGGCGGCGCACCAGCCATTGCAGGGCGGCGGGCACGGCCATGCCCTTGAACAGCAGGATGATGAGGGCGGTGGCGTAAAGATGGGGGGCGTCCTGGATGGCGGCCTGCCAGGCGGCGGCCAGGGCCAGAGCCATGGCCTGCAGGGCGTAGGTGCGGATCACCGCCGTCATGCGCCGCTGATAGAGCAGGCCGAAGCCCATCATCAGCACGGTGGCCCCGATCAGATGGGCCAGATTGTAGGCGAAGGGGGCGTGGGCCATCGCTAGAGCGCCTCGGAAACATAGAGGAAGATGGTGGCCAGCAGGGCCAGCAGCAGGGCGCCGCCCAGGAAATCGGCGATACGGAACAGCCGCATCTTGGCGATCCAGCTTTCATAGGCCGCCAGCACCACCGACAGCGCCGCCACCTTGCCGATCCAGGCGGCGAAGCCCAGCAGCAGCCACTGCGGGCCGTCGCCGGGGCGGGCGATGCCCCAGGGCAGGAACAGGCAGATGATCAGCGACAGGAACAGAAGCTGGCGCATCATGGCCGCCGCCTCCATCAGGGCCAGATGGCGGCCGGAATATTCCAGCACCATGGCCTCGTGCACCATGGTCAGCTCCAGATGGGTGGCGGGATTGTCGATGGGAATGCGCCCCGATTCGGCCAGGGCCACCATCAGCAGCGCCCCCAGGGCCAGTCCCACCGAAACCTCCAGCCCCACATGGCCGGCCAGCACGAACTCCTCCAGATGGGCCGGCGAGGTGGTATGGGCCAGCACCGACAGGCTGAAGGTGACCATCAGCATGGCCGGTTCGCCCAGGCTGGCGATGAACATCTCGCGGCTGGCCCCCAGGCCGCCGAAGGCGGTGCCGGCGTCGAGCCCGGCCAGGGCGGTGAAGAAGCGCGCCACGCCTAAGAGCGCCACCAGGGCGATGAGATCGGCGGCGGGGGTCATGATCATGTCGGTGGTGAGGGTGGGCAGGATGGTGGCGGCCAGCCACACCGCCACGAACACCACGTAAGGGGTGATGTGGAACAGCCAGCTGGCGCTGTCGGCGATCACCGACTCCTTTTGCAAAAGCCGCCACAGATCGCGGTAGGGCTGCCAGCACGAGGCGCCGCGCCGCCCTTGCAGCCGCGCCTTGACGCGCCGGGTCAGGCCGGTGGCCCAGGGGGCGGCGGCCACCACCAGCAGGGTATGCAGAATGCCCCAGAACAGCGGGATCATAGCGGCCTCACGGCAACGATGACGAGACCGGCCACCAGGGTCCAGAACATCATCAGCAGATAATGGCGCACCGTCAGGCTTTGCAGGCGGTTGACGCGGTCGGCCAGGGCGTTCGTCAGGCGGATCAGGCGGGCATAGAGCCCGTCCCAGACCGGGTCGGTCATCTCCAGGCGGAAGCGGGCCGGGGCGGTGTCGCCGGGGGCGGGCATGTCGATGCGCTCACGCGCCGCCAGCAGCGGCTGGCCGAACACCCGGCGCAACGGCTGGCTGAAGCTGTCGGCGCTGTATTGGGCTTCGGGCAGGGCGCAAGGGGTGCCGCAGTCCCAGACCGGGGCGCGGCGGGTGCGCTGGCTGCCGAAATGATGCACCACCAGCACGGTGGTGATGGCCAGGGCCACTCCGGTCAGCAGCAGCATGGTGGCGGAATAGGAGCCGGCGCCGGGGGCGATGGGGCTGAGCCACGGCCAGCCCAGCAGGGCGGTGGGCAGGCGCACCCGCAGCAGCGGCGCCACCACCGCGGCCAGCCGGCCCGACACCAGCACCGGGAAGATGCCCAGGCCCAGGCACAGCGCCACCGGCACCGCCTGGGCCAGTTGCAGCGGCAGCGCCACC
>JAJZGK010000053.1 GCA_021798485.1 Pseudomonadota bacterium | reverse complement strand
CAGAACACCACCGGCACATTGGGCTTGAAGCCCGGCAGGGCGGTTTCGGCCGGGCGGCGCTCGTCGGTGATGGTATCGCCCACCTGGCAATCGGCCACCGCCTTGATGCTGGCCTGCATGAAGCCCATCTCGCCGGGATAAAGCGCCTCCACCTGCACCATCTTGGGGGTGAAATAGCCAACGCTGTCCACCTGATAGCTGGCGCCGGTGGCCATCATGCGGATCTTCTGGCCCTTCTTCATCACGCCGTTCTTCACCCGCACCAGATTGACCACGCCGAGATAGCTGTCGTACCAGCTGTCCACCAGCAGGGCCTGCAGCGGCAGCTCGGCATCGCCTTCGGGCGACGGCAGGCGCTGGCACAGGGCCTCCAGCACATCCTCGATGCCGATGCCGGTCTTGGCCGAGATCATCACGGCATTGCTGGTATCAAGGCCGATCACGTCCTCGATCTGCTGTTTGACGCGCTCGGGCTCGGCCGCCGGCAGATCGATCTTGTTCAGCACCGGCACGATCTCGTGATTGTTGTCGATGGCCTGATAGACGTTGGCCAGGGTTTGCGCCTCCACCCCCTGGCTGGCGTCCACCACCAGCAGGGATCCCTCGCAGGCGGCCAGCGAGCGGCTCACCTCGTAGGCGAAGTCCACATGGCCGGGGGTGTCCATCAGGTTCAGCTGATAGGTTTCGCCGTTTTTCGCCGTATAGGACAGGCGCACCGTCTGCGCCTTGATGGTGATGCCGCGCTCGCGTTCGATATCCATGGAATCCAGGATCTGCTCGCGCATTTCCCGATCCTCGATGCCACCGCATTTTTGAATCAGGCGGTCGGCCAGGGTGGATTTGCCGTGGTCGATATGGGCAATGATGGCGAAGTTGCGGATATGCTTGAGATCGGTCATCGGGCCTGAACATCCATGGATTTTGCCGGAAGATAGGAGGAAAGCGCCGCCAGGGCAACGGTGGAGATCGTGGTCCCCGCTTTCGCCTCCGCCCGGATCGGGGTAAAATCATCCCGAGAAGAAGAATCGGGAGACAGGCCATGTCCGAACGCACCCCCCCGCCGCCGCAGACCGACGGCCATCAGCGCGCCGCCTTCTGGGCCGCCGAACTGCTGGGGCTGATCGGTCAGGCCGCCAGCGACTATGCGCACGGCCTGAAACGCCCCGCCGGCATGGACGAGGCCGCCCACCGCGCCTGGATGGTGGCGCGGCTGGCCAAGGATCTGGCCGGGCGGGTCAGCCTGGCCGATATCCGCAAAAAACTCGATGGCCTGTGGCAGGAAACCCGCCACAGGCCGTAAGGAGGAAAGCCCCGGCCGCCAAGCCGGGGTTTTTTGTGCCGGCTTAATAAGTATAGAACATCTGCTGGATCTTTTTGGTGTCGTGGGTCTTGGTCAGGGCCAGCATCAGCAGGATGCGGGCCTTCTGCGGGTTCAGGGTGTCGCTGACCACGTAATCCAGCTTGTCGTCGTTGGCCTCGCCGTTGCGGGCAACGATGCCGTTGCCCACGCGCGAGCTGCGCACGATGATCACGCCCTGCTTGCGGGCCTCCTGCAGGGCGGGCTTCAGGGCGTCGGAAATGCTGCCGTCGCCCACACCGGCATAGATGATGCCCTTGGAGCCGGCCTTGACGAAGGCGTCGAGGGCGATGCGGTTGTCGTTGCCGTAGCCGTAGATGATGTCCACCTGCGGCAGGCTGGTCATGTGCGACACGTCAAACGGGCTCTGGCTGGTATGCTTGCGCAGCGGCAGGCGATAGAAATGCGGGGCATTGTCCTGCATGTAGCCCAGCATGCCCAGTTCCGGGGTCTTGAAGGTGTCGGCGGTGGAGGTGTTGGTCTTGGTCACCTCGCGCCCGGCATTGATCTGGTCGTTCATGGCCACCAGAACGCCCTTGCCCACGGCCTCCTTGCTGCCGGCCAGGATCACCGCGTTGTAGAGATTGATGGGGCCGTCGGCGCTGATGGCGGTGGAAGGACGCATGGCCCCCACGATCACCACCGGCTTGTCGCTGTGCACGGTCAGATCAAGGAAATAGGCGGTTTCCTCCAGGGTGTCGGTACCGTGGGTGATGACCACGCCATCGACATCGGGACGGGCCAGAACCTCGTTGACCCGCTTGGAAAGCTTCAGCCAATCGGCGTTGGTGATGTTCTCGCTGGCGATCTGCAGCGGCTGCTCGCCGGTGACGTGGGCCACCTTCTGCAGTTCGGGCACCGCGGCGATCAGGCCGTCCACACCCACCTTGGCGGCGGTATAGCCCACCGTGGTGGTGCTGGAGGCGCCGGTGCCGGCGATGGTGCCGCCGGTGGCCAGGATCACCACGTGGGGGAGTTTTCCGGCGGCCAGGGCCGGCGCGGCGGCCAGCAGGCCGAAGGAGCAGAAAGCGGCGAGCAGGGTGCTCGCCAGAGGACGGCTGCGCTTTGCGAACATGGCGTTTCCTTATGGCTTGAAACAAGACAGCGCCTGTTTCAGCGCAAGCCGCATGCCAGCCATGCCGCCGGCGCGCCGTGCGGATAACCGTTTGAAAGGAAACATTTTTTAAAATGCCCCGCCGCTCGCCCGTCCGGAAACCCGGATCAGAGCCGCCGCCGCCATCCGGATTTCCGGACGGGCGAACGGCGGGGATGGCTCACAGCGCCAGATCGTCCCCGGCCAGGGCGCGGCGCAGCAGGGTTTTGGTTTCGGCCAGGCCGTAAAGGGCGATGAACGAGCCCAGGCGCGGACCCTGCTCCTGCCCCAGCAGGATTTCGTAGCAGGCCTGGAACCAGGCGCGCAGATCGGCGAACACCGCGTGGCGCTTGCCGACGGCATAAACCACGTTCTGGATTTCCTCGGCCGGCGTGCCCTCGGCCAGCCCCTCCAGCTCGGCCAGAAGATCGGCCAGGGCGGCGGCCTCGGCCTCGCTGGCCCGGCGGTAGGCCATCTTCGGCTTGACGAAATCCTGGTAGTAGGTCAGGGCGTAGCCCACCAGCTGATCCAGGAAGGGAGCGTTTTCCGGGGTGGCGCCCGGCACGTAGCGGCTGATGAACTGCCACAGCACCGCCCGGTCCTCGGCATGGCAGACCGTGGCCAGATTGAGCAGGATATTGTAGCTGAGCCCGCTTTCCGGGCGCGGCGGCTGGCCGTTATGGATATGCCACACCGGATTGTTGAGCTGGCGGACCGCCTCTTCCTCGGGGAATTTGGCGATGAAGGTCAGATATTCATCGACGGCGCGCGGGATCACATCGAAATGCAGCCGCTTGGCGGCGCGGGGCTTCTGGAACATGAACAGGGCCAGACTTTCCGGCGGAGCGTAGCGCAGCCAATCCTCCACCGCCAGGCCGTTGCCCTTGGATTTGGAGATCTTCTGGCCCTTGTCGTCCAGGAACAGCTCGTAGGAGAGATTGACCGGCGGCTCGCCGCCCAGAATGCGGCAGATCTTGCTGGACAGCTGATAGGTGGGGATCAGGTCCTTGCCCGACATTTCATAATCCACCCCGAGCACAGTCCAGCGCATGGCCCAATCGGCCTTCCATTGCAGCTTGACGCGCCCCCCGGTCACCGAGGTTTCCACCAGGCTGCCGTCCTCGTCGCGGTAGACGATCATCCCGGCGGCGGCATCGCGCTCCAGCACCGGCACCTGCAGCACCCGCCCGGTTTTGGCGCAAACCGGCAGCAAGGGGCTGTAGGTTTGCTGGCGTTCCTCGCCCAGGGTGGGCAGCATCACCTCCATGATGGCGTCGTAATGCTCCAGCACCTTCAAGATGCCCTGGTCGAAACGGCCCGAGGTGTACCAGTCGGTGGCCGACTGGAACTCGTACTGGAAACCGAAGCTGTCGAGAAAACCGCGCAGGCGGGCGTTGTTGTGGTGGCCGAAGCTTTCGTGGGTGCCGAAGGGATCGGGAATGGCGGTCAGCGGCTTGCCCAGATGGCCGCGCACCATCTCCTGATTGGGGATGTTGTCGGGCACCTTGCGCAGGCCGTCGCGGTCGTCGGAAAAGGCGAACAGCCGGGTGGGAATGCCGGGCGCCAGCAGCTCGAAGGCGCGGCGCACCATGGTGGTGCGCACCACTTCGCCAAAAGTGCCGATATGCGGCAGCCCCGAGGGACCATAGCCGGTTTCGAACAGCGCGTAGCCCTTGGCCGGTTTTTCGCCTTTCAGCCGTTCCTCCAGCAGGGTACGCGCTTCCTGGAACGGCCAGGCGCTGGCGGAAAGGGCGGCTTCACGAAGATCGGACATGGGAAAGTTCCAAGACTGCGGTCGGGACGGAAAGACGGCACCGTAGAGCCGGATGACATCGGGGCTGCCCGCCCTGGCGAGCCGGCCTGATGTCTGAATCCGCCTCTATTCAAGATGTTAGAGGACGATTCAGACATTAGACCGGCGCAGAACTGCGCCGGTCTAATGTCATCGCACTCTAGGGCCGGGAGCCCGGGCCCGTCAACGTCCGTCTCCGGCCGCCCGCCGGTTATTTGCCCAAGGCCTCGATGCGCCACGACAGATCGGCCCGCTGCGGGGCGTCGGCGGGGAGTTGGCGCAGCAGCTTTTCCCACAACACCTTGGCCCCGGCCTTGTCTCCGGCCTTCACCTTGGCGGCGCCGACGTAATAGAGAGCCTGCTGGTTGCCGGGATCAAGCTCCAGCACCCGGGTCATGGTCCGCACGAAATCATCGGGCAGGGCGTTCTCTCCCCCTGCCGCCTGCTGCGCCTCCGCCAGCATCAGCAGCGGCGCCGTATCCTTGGGCCGAAGCGCGATGGCCTTGGCGGCGGCGGTCTTGGCCTTGTCGAGTTCGTTCAGCACGCGATAGGAGCGGGACAGACGCATCCAGCCGTCGAAATCATCGGGCGTTTGCGCCATGCGCGCCGCCAGCTTGTCCACCATCTGCCGGATCATTGCCGCCTGCGGCCCCAGCATCGCCGGGGCTGAAGGCCGGGCCGGCGGCGGACCATCCAACGCCGGGGCCTGGGGCGGCACCGTCGACGGATCGAGCTTGGCCTCCTTCGCCGCGCCATCGATCTGGCTTTTCAGCACGCCGAGCCACGGCGCGTCGGGCGGGCTGTCGCGCTGCAGATCCCGCCAGATGGCGATGGCCTCACGCACCTTGCCGAGTTGAGCCTGTTCCAGCCCCAGATAAAACCGGGCCTGCGGATTATGGGGATCAAGACGCAACGCCTGCACGAAGGCGGCATGGCTGTCGGCATCCACCGTTCCCTGGTTGGCCATGGCCAGGGCCTGACCAAGGGCGATCTGGATATCCACATCCCCCGCCCCCATGGAAATCGCCTTGCGGAAGGCTGTGGCGGCCTCTTCCCAGCGGCCCAGTTTACCGTAGCTGGTCCCCAGGGCCACGTAGCCGCGCGCATCGGGCTGGGAGTGCAGATGCCGGGCCAGACGGTCGGCCATGGCGGTGAGCTGAAACTGCGGGCTGTTCAGGCGCGCCGCGTAGGGCTGGCCCGGCAGGTCCGGCGAGCCCAGCAGGCCGTAGATCAGCAAGGTGCCCAGGGGCACCACCGTCAGCACCAGCATGCCGGCCACCAGCCGCAGCCGGCGCCCGGTTTCCAGGCGGCGGGCATCGGCGGGGATTTCCTGGGCATCGGTTTCGGCGGCGGCCAGCAGGCGGCGCTGAATTTCGGCCCGCACCCCGGCGGCCTGTTCCTCGCTCAGGAGGCCGCGCTCGCAGTCGCGCGCCACCTCGGCCAGCTGATCCTTGTAAACCGCCACGTCGTAGCCCAGACGGGCGGTGGCGGCGGTCTGCGGCCGCAGCAGCGGCACCAGCAGCAGCGCCAGCACGGCCACCAGAATGACGGCGAACACCAGCCAGATCATGCCTTGTCCCCTTCGCCGTCGGTTTCCAGCAACGCCTTGGCGCGCTTGATCTCATCCTCGCTCAGCACCGGCGCCGCCTCGGCGCCGGTGCCGCGGCGGCCGCGGTAGAACAGCACCGCCCCGCCCACGGCCAGCAGAAAGAACCCCGCCGGCCCCAGCCACAGCACCAGGGTATCGGCGTTGAAGGGCGGTTTCAGCAGCACGTAATCGCCGTAGCGGTCCACCAGATACTGTTTCACCTGGGCATCGCTGTCGCCGGCCAGCAGCCGTTGGCGCACCAGCAGGCGCAGATCGTGCGCCAGATCGGCATCGGAATCGTCGATGGATTCGTTCTGGCACACCAGGCAGCGCAACTGCTTGCCGATGGAGCGGGCCCGGGCCTCCAGCTTGGGGTCGGTGAGCATTTCATCGGGGCGCACCGCCAGGGCCGGCAGGATCTGCAAACCGTAAAGGCCGATCAGGGCGGCCAGCATCAGGGCCGGTTTTCTCATTTATTCAGCTCCGCCACCTTGGGCAGCAGATCCTTCTCGATGGCCTCGGGCGTGAAGGGGCCGGTCTGCTTGAAGCGGATGCGGCCCTGCTTATCGATCAGATAGCTTTCCGGCACCCCGTAAACGCCGAAATTGATGCCGGTCTGACCGTTTTCGTCGGCCACCAGCACATCGTAGGGATTGCCTTCGCGGGCCAGCCAGGCCTTCACCGCCTCGGGCTGGTCCTTATAGTCCACGCCCACCAGCTGGAAGCCCTTGCCCTTCAGGGAAGACAGCAGGGCATGCTCGCTGCGGCAGGGAATGCACCACGAGGCGAAGAAATTCACCAGCGTCACCCGGCCCTTGAAGGCGGTGCTGCTGAAGCCGGGGGTGCCGGCGAACACCGGCGGCAGGGTGAAGTCCGGAGCCGGCTTGTTGATCATCACCGAGGGGATGAAGCTGGGGCTGTCGCCGCGCTGGATCAGCAGCAGCCGGTAGGCGAAAAAGCCCGCCAGCACGACGAAGAGAACCACCGGCAGAAAGGCGATGCGGCGCATGGATCGTTTCCCCTAAACCGTAGCGATGGATTTGGCCTTGCGGGCGGGGGCGCCCACGCGGTGACGGCGATCGGTCAGCGACACCACGCCGCCCAGCACCATGATCACCGCCCCCAGGAAGATCCACGGCACCAGGGTGTTGTGATAGAGCCGCACCACGTAGCCGCCCTTGCCGTCGGGATCACCGATCACGGCATAAAGATCGCTGATGAAGTTGGTGTGGATGGCGGCATCGGTGGTGGGACGGGGCGGCATGGTGTAAAGCCGCTTTTCCGGATACATCTCGGCGATCACCCGGCCGTCCCTGCGGGCGGTGAAATGGGCGCGGGCGGCGGTGTAGTTCGGCCCCTTCACCCCATCCTCGACGCCGTTCAGGGTCATCTGGTAGCCGGCCAGGGCCACGGTTTCGCCCGGATGCATCATGGTGATCTTTTCACTGGTCCAGCAGGCCGAGCCGGTGATGCCCACCACCACCACCGCCAGACCGGCATGGGTGAGGCTCATGCCGTAGGCGGCGCGCGGCAGATGCAGGGCGCGGCGCCAAACCTCGGCCAGGGGGGCGCGGAACAGCCGCACCCGCTCGGCCCATTCCACCATGGTGCCGATGAACAGCCAGGCCGCCAGGGCGATACCGCCCGCCGCCTGCAAAGGCTTGGCGCTGCCGCCGGCCAGCAGCCAGGTGACGCATCCGGCCACCAGCACCGCCACGAAGGCCAGTTTGAGGCGGCCCAGCACCCCGCCCAGATCGCCGCGCTTCCAAGACAGCATGGGCCCCAGGGCCATGGTGGCGATCAGCGGGATCATCAGCGGAATGAACACGGCGTTGAAGAAGGGCGCCCCCACCGACACCTTGCCCAGATTGAGCACGTCGGCGAACAGCGGATAAAGGGTGCCCAGCAGCACGGTGCCGCAGGCCGTGCTCATCAGGACGTTGTTCAACAGCAGGCTGCCCTCGCGCGAGATGGGAGCGAACAGCCCGCCGCCCTTGAGGGAGGGGGCGCGCACGGCGAACAGGATGAGCGAGCCGCCCACCGCCAGCACCAGCAGCCCCAGAATGAAGACGCCGCGGGTGGGATCGGAGGCGAAGCTGTGCACCGAGGTGACGATGCCCGAACGCACGATGAAGGTGCCCAGCAGCGACAGCGAGAAGGCGAAGATGGCCAGCAGAATGGTCCAGGCCTTCAAGGTGCCGCGTTTTTCCACCACCACGGCGGAATGGAGCAGGGCGGTCCCGGCCAGCCAGGGCATGAACGAGGCGTTTTCCGTGGGATCCCAGTACCACCAGCCGCCCCAGCCCAGGGTGTAGTAGGCCCACCACGAGCCCATGGCGATGCCCAGGGTGAGGAAGCTCCAGGCCGCCAGGGTCCAGGGCCGCACCCAGCGCGCCCAGGCGGCATCGACCCGGCCCTCGATCAGGGCGGCGATGGCGAAGGAAAAGGCCATGGAGAAGCCGACATAGCCCAGATAGAGGAAGGGCGGATGGAAGGCCAGGCCCGGATCCTGCAGCAGCGGATTGAGGCCGTTGCCGTTCATCGGCGCCGGATCAAGGCGGGCGAAGGGATTGGAGGTGAAAAGGATGAATACCAGGAAGCCCACCGAGATCATCGCCTGCACCGCCAGGGCGCGGGCGCGCAGGGCCGGCGGCAGATTGCGTCCGAACAGGGCCAGGGCGGCGCCGTAAAGGGCCAGGATGAACACCCAGAGCAGCATGGAGCCTTCATGATTGCCCCACACGCCGGTGACCTTGTAGAGCATCGGCTTGTCGGTGTGGCTGTTCTGGGCCACGTTCAGCACCGAGAAGTCGCTGGTGACATGCACCCACACCAGGGCGCCGAAGGCCAGCCCCACCAGCAGCAGCTGGGCAAAGGCGGCGCTGCGCGCCACATCCATCCAGGGGCGGTCGTCGCGGGCGGCGCCCACCAGGGGGATGATGGCCTGCGCCAGCGCCACGAACAGCGCCAGGATCAGGGCGAAATGGCCGATTTCCGGAATCATTTTTGCGGTGTCTCGCCTTGCCAGTGTCCCGATTTCTTCAGAGCCTCGGCCACGTCCTTGGGCATATATTTCTCGTCATGCTTGGCCAGCACTTCCGAGGCCTGGAACACGCCGTTGCCATCCACCTTGCCCTCGGCCACCACGCCCTGCCCCTCGCGGAACAGATCGGGCAGCACGCCGGTATAGGTGGTTTTGAGATCCGCCGTCAGATCGGTGATGACGAAATGCACCGTCTTGCCATCGCGCACCACCGAGCCCTGCTTCACCAGGCCGCCGATGCGCACCCGGCGGTCGGGGCTGATGTGCCTGGTCCGCAGATCGCGCGGCGTATAGAAATAGACCATGCCGTCGCCCACCGCCGTCAGCACCAGAGCGGTGGCGGCGCCCAGGGCCAACATGCCCAGGATGACGAAATAAAGGCGTCTTTGCTTGCGGGTCACGGGAGCGTCCCTTCCTGATTCTTATTGGTCTTGCCCGGTGTCGGCGGCGGCGCGGGAACGACCGCGGCGGCCGGGCACGCTGTCTTGCAGCGCCTTCAGCTCGCGCTCGCGCGCCTTCAGCCCGCGTAGCGAAGCCAGCAGCAATCCGCCCACCACCAGCGCCGCCAGCCCGTAGGCCGGCCAGACGAAACGGGCATATCCGCCCATATGAAGATAATTGGCCAGCGCGTCCATCGTTCCCTCCCTATTCGGCGACCGGAACCGCGACAGGCACGGCGTGGATCTGCGTCATGCGGATGGCGCGCAGCTTCGAGGCGATGATCTCGGTCCGCACCCGGATCAGCAGCACGGTGACGAAAAAGCAGGTGAAGCCCAGCGCCATCAGCAGCAGCGGCAGCAGCATGGCCGGATCGATGCTGGGCATGCCGAATTTGCTGACACTGGCCGGCTGGTGCAGGGTGTTCCACCAATCCACCGAGAATTTGATGATGGGGATGTTGACGAAACCGGCCAGGGCCAGAATGGCCGCCGCCTTGGCGCCGCGGCTGGGATCATCGAAGGCGTTGATCAGCGCCATGTGGCCGAGATAAAGGAAGAACAGGATCAGCATGCTGGTCAGGCGGGCATCCCAGGCCCACCAGGTGCCCCACATGGGCCGCCCCCACAACGATCCCGACACCAGACACAAAAAGGTGAAGGCGGCGCCGATGGGCGAGGCCGCCTTGGCGACCAGATCGGCCAGCGGGTGCTTCCAGATCAGCGCCACCGCGCTCGACAGCGCCATGGTGGAATAACAGGCCATGGCCAGCCAGGCCGAGGGCACATGCACATACATGATGCGCACGGTCTCGCCCTGCTGATAATCGGCGGGCGAATGGAACAGCGCGAAATAGAGTCCGGCGGCGATCAGCAGGGCGCTGAGCGCCGACGACCACGGCAGAATGGCCGAGGCCAGACGCAGGAAACGGGCGGGATTGGCGAAGCGATGCATGGCGATCCGTTTAACGTGGCGGTTCGTTGGGGGCGGTCCGTTCTACCCCGTGTCGGGCGACAATACCAGTGGACTGCAAATACGGCGATTGTAAGGCCGCTAAATTTAGAATTTCTCTAAAACCAATATTAACCCTATGTCATTCCAGGGCTTGACGAAGTGCCGCCGCCGTTGCCCAGGGCGTGAGGGCCAAAGCGGCCAGCAGCATGCCCCCCAGGATCAGCAGATGCGCGTGCACCGGCAGGCCCTGAACGGCGGCATCGATGGCGCCCACCCCGAAAATCAGCACCGGAATATAGAGTGGCAGCACCAGCAGCGACAGCAGCACGCCGCCCCGGCGCGCCCCCAGCACCAGCGCCGCCCCCATGGCCCCGATCAGCGACAAGGTGGGAGTGCCCAGCAGCATGGTCAGCAGCAGGGTGACGAAACCGTCGGCATTCATGTTCAGCAGCACCGCCAGCACCGGCGCCGCCACCATCAGCGGCAGGCCGGTGGTCAGCCAGTGCGCCGCGACCTTGCCCAGCACCAGCAGTTCCAGCGGCGTGGGGGTGAGGGCCAGAAGCTCCAGGCTGCCGTCCTCGTAATCGGCCTGGAACAGCCGGTCGAGCGACAGCATGGAGGCCAGCAGCGCCGTCACCCACAGCACGCCGGAACTGACCCGTTCCAGGATATTGGCCTCGGGGCCGATGCCGAAGGGAAACAGCACCACCGTCAGCACGAAGAAGGTCACCACCATCACGCTGTCGCTGCCTTGACGCAGGGCAAGGCGCAGATCGCGGTGGATGATGCCGAAAAGGCGGCTCATAGCCAGTCCTCCCCGTCGCCGGCCAGCAGGGCCATGTCGGGCGCCGCCGGGGTGAAGCGGTTGAGATGCAGTTCGGCGGCGCCGGGCAGATCGATCTCGGCATGGGTGGACAGGATCACCATGCCGCCTTCGGCGCGGTGGCGGGCCATATCGGCCTCCAGCCGTTTGACCGAGGCGCGGTCCAGGGCCACCGTCGGCTCGTCGAGCAGCCACACCGGGGCCGGGGCCGCCAGCAGCCGCGCCAGATTGAGGCGGCGCTTCTGCCCCGCCGACAGCAGCTTGCCCGGCACCTCGGCCAGACGCTTGAGATCGAAACGCTCCAAAGCGCCGGCGGTCAGGGCGTCGCCCGCCGCCGGGCTGTGCAGCCCGGCCCAGAAGCGCAGGTTTTCCCACACCGTCAGCACCGGCTTCACCGCATCGTGATGGCCGACGTAATGCACGCGGGCGGAATGGGCCTCGCGGTCGTCGGCCACCGGCTGGTCGTTCCAGGCCAGACGGCCGGCGGCCGGTTTCAGCAGCCCGGCCAACAGCCGCAGCAGACTGGATTTGCCCGAACCGTTGGGCCCCAGCAATAGCAGCGCCCCCCCGGCATCGAGGGCGAAATCCAGGCTGGCGAACACCATGCGCTCGCCGCGCAGGCAGGCCAGACCGTGGCCGGAAAACCGGGCGTTGGGGGCGAAATCACTCATGGCCCCGCACCTTAGCAAATGTTGAGGCGGCTCCAAGTAAAATATCGCCCCCGGTTTGCCGGGCGCGGCGGTACCGCCTTACAGGGCCGGCGGGTAATGCAGCGGTGCGGCGATGCGGTTCCAAGCGTTGATGTTGGCGATGGCGGCGGTCAGAAAGACCGCCTCTTTTTCGGAAAATTCGGCGCGAAGTCCGGCATAGGCCCGGTCGGTGGCGGCATCGGGCGGCAGGCGGGTGCAGGCCTCGGCCCAGGCCAGGGCGGCTTTTTCGCGCCGGCTGAACAGCGCCACCTCGGGCCACACCGCCACCAGATCCAGCTTGGCCGCCTCCAGCCCCAGCTTGCGGCCGGTCTCCAGATGCAGCTGGGTGCAATAAGCGCAGCCGTTGAGCTGCGAGACCCGCAGTTTGATCAGTTCGGTCAGACCCTTGTCGAGGCCCGAGGCATCCACCGCCTTGCCGAGATCAAAAAGGGCCTGCACGGCGGCGGGGGCGGTGGCGTAGAAGGTTTGCTGGGTGATGGCGGCGGGTTCGCTCATGGCGGGCTCCGGGAGGATGGGGTAGGATCATATCAGAACACGAACAACATATAAGAGCTCTGACATTATGCGCAAGCCCCCCTCCGGCTCCGGCATTCCCGCCGTGGGCGAAGGCAAACGCGGCGAGGCCGGATATCTGGGCTATCTGCTGCGCCAGGCCGCCAGCGCGCAGCGCCTGCGCATGGACCGCGCCCTGGGCGGTCTGGGCCTGACCCTGCCGCAATTTCTGGTCCTGACCATGGCCCGGGCCTATCCCGGCGCCTCCAATGCCGATCTGGCCCGCCTGACCCAGCTGACCCCGCAAACCCTGAGCGTGATCGTCGGCAATCTTTTGAAGGCGGGCTGGGTGGAGCGCCGGGCCCATGCCGCCCATGGCCGCATCCAGATGATCCGCCCCACCCCGGCCGGAGAGGCCCTGCTGGAGGCCTGCCGCCACCATACCGCGCCCCTGGAGGCCGGATTGGCGAGCAGCTTCAGCGATGCCGAACTGGCCCTGGTGCGCCGCTGGCTGGTGGCCGCCGCCCAGGATCCCCATATGGAGGGATAGGGAGAAAATCCCCGCCCCTCATCCGAGCGGCGCGAAGAAACTTTCTTCCGTTTTACCCTGGCGGGAAAGTTGCTATCTTCCCGTCCGAACATACCGAAGACCCGCGGCGCACCACATCGCCCCGAGCCCGTCGCAACGGGACGGAGCCATCGGTTCCAGAAACCCTTCTCTTAAGCAAGAAAGGATTTTGCCGTGCTTGAATCCTATCGCCAGCATGTGGCCGAACGCGCCGCGCTTGGTATTCCGCCCCTGCCGCTGTCGGCCAAGCAGACCGAAGAGCTGGTGGGCCTGCTGCGCACCCCGCCCAAGGGCGAGGAACAGACCCTGGTGGAGCTTCTGACCCACCGCGTGCCCGCCGGCGTGGACGATGCCGCCAAGGTCAAGGCCGCGTTTCTGTCCGCCGTCGCCTCGGGCGCCGAACAGAACGCCCTGATCTCCCGGGAGAAGGCCACCGAGCTTCTGGGCACCATGCTGGGCGGCTTCAACATCAAGCCGCTGATCGGCCTGCTGGACGACGCCGTGTGCGGCGCCGCCGCCGCCGAGGGCTTGAAGAAGACCCTGCTGATGTTCGACTATTTCCACGACGTCAAGGAACTGGCCGACAAGGGCAGCGCCAACGCCAAGGCGGTGATCCAGTCCTGGGCCGACGCCGAGTGGTTCACCTCGCGCCCGGAGGTGCCGGCCAGCCTGACCGTCACCATCTTCAAGGTGACCGGTGAAACCAACACCGACGATCTTTCCCCCGCGCCCGACGCCTGGAGCCGCCCCGACATTCCGCTGCATGCCCTGGCCATGCTGAAGAACGCCCGCCCCGGCATCGAGCCGGAAGAGCCCGGCGTGCGCGGCCCGGTGCAGAAGCTGGCCGACCTGGCCGCCAAGGGCCATCTGGTGGCCTATGTCGGCGACGTGGTGGGCACCGGCTCC
This sequence comes from Pseudomonadota bacterium, assembly GCA_021798485.1. Classification (GTDB taxonomy): domain Bacteria; phylum Pseudomonadota; class Alphaproteobacteria; order Rhodospirillales; family Magnetospirillaceae; genus JAJZGK01. Next base: position 1,192 of record JAJZGK010000053.1, on the reverse strand, counting down.
TCGCGCAAGTCGGCCACCAACTCGGTGCTGTGGTGGACCGGCGAGGATATCCCCTTCGTTCCCAACAAGCGCTTCGGCGGCGTCTGCCTGGGCTCGAAGATCGCCCCGATCTTCTACAACACCATGGAAGACGCCGGGGCCCTGCCCATCGAGCTCGACGTCTCGAAGATGGACATGGGCGATGTGGTGGAGCTGAAGCCCTATGAGGGCAAGGCCTTCAAGAACGGCGCCCTGATCGCCGAATTCACCGTCAAGTCCGACGTGATCTTCGACGAAGTGCGCGCCGGCGGCCGCATTCCCCTGATCATCGGCCGCGGCCTGACCGCCAAGGCCCGCGAGGCCCTGGGCCTGCCCGCCTCCACCGCCTTCCGCCTGCCCCAGGCCCCCGCCGATTCCGGCAAGGGCTTCACCCTGGCCCAGAAGATGGTGGGCCGCGCCTGCGGTCTGCCGGAAGGCCAGGGCGTGCGTCCCGGCACCTATTGCGAACCGCGCATGACCAGCGTGGGCAGCCAGGACACCACCGGCCCCATGACCCGCGACGAGCTGAAGGATCTGGCCTGCCTGGGCTTCTCGGCCGATCTGGTCATGCAGTCCTTCTGCCACACCGCGGCCTATCCGAAGCTGGTGGACGTGCAGACCCACAAGGAACTGCCGGGCTTCATTTCCACCCGCGGCGGCATTGCCTTGCGCCCCGGCGACGGCGTTATCCATTCCTGGCTGAACCGCCTGCTGCTGCCCGATACCGTGGGCACCGGCGGCGATTCGCACACCCGCTTCCCCATCGGCATCTCCTTCCCGGCCGGCTCCGGTCTGGTGGCCTTCGCCGCCGCCACCGGCACCATGCCGCTCGACATGCCGGAATCGGTGCTGGTGCGCTTCAAGGGCAAGATGCAGCCGGGCGTGACCTTGCGCGATCTGGTCAACGCCATTCCGCTCTACGCCATCCGCCAGGGCCTGCTGACGGTGGAAAAGAAGGGCAAGAAGAACGTCTTCTCGGGCCGCATCCTGGAAATCGAGGGTCTGCCCGACCTCAAGGTGGAACAGGCCTTCGAACTGACCGACGCCTCGGCCGAACGTTCGGCCGCCGCCTGCACCGTGCGCCTCAACAAGGAACCGATCATCGAGTACATGCGCTCGAACATCACCTTGATGAAGTGGATGATCGCCAACGGCTACGAGGACGCCCGCACCC
>JAJZGK010000287.1 GCA_021798485.1 Pseudomonadota bacterium | reverse complement strand
CGGCCAACCATTGAAGTGACTCGTTGGCCGGTATCCAGCGAGCATTGAGCGAGCGGCCAAGGCGGCGGATGCCGCCGCCCGGCGAGGGACGATACAACCGGTCAATTCATTGGGCGGTTGGTATAAGTCGTCTTGGCCGGGCTTGACCCGGCCATCCACGTGTGGGGGAGACGCCGTCTTATGATGCGCGGGTCAAGCCCGCGCATGACGACAAGAGGGGTATGCCGCTCTGCGGACAACGACAAAAGGGCCTCGGCGCCACAGCCCGTCCCCTTAAGCCGTCTTGGCCGGGCGTGACCCGAGGGTCCACGACGCGGTTGGAACGGCAAGCGTCTCGTCGCCGCCACTCCCCCGCACTCTTCAGCGATGCGTGGCGCTGATGTCTCCGGCGAGTTTGCCGATCGTGGTGGAAACGTTCGCAATCTCCTCCACAACCTCTCCCACTCTTTTGGCGATTTCTCTGGTGGCGGCATCTTGCTGGGAGACGGCGGCGGCGATGCCGGCCGAGATTTCACGGACGCCCTGCGTGGTCTTCTCGATGCCGGAAATCGCCGCCACCGCACGTTGCGCCTCGCCTTGAACCGAGGCGATCTGGGCGGTGATCTCATCGGTGGCTTTGGCGGTCTGGTTGGCCAGGCCCTTGACCTCGCCGGCGACCACGGCGAAGCCCTTGCCGGCCTCTCCCGCCCGCGCCGCCTCGATGGTTGCGTTCAAGGCCAACAGATTGGTTTGCGCGGCGATGTCGTTGATCAGCTTGACCACGACACCGATACGATCGGCGGCGGCGACCAGGGCCTGCACGGTGGCATTGGCCTGCGATGCGTCGTCGGAGGCTTTCGTGGAAGCCTGGGCGGCGCTGTCGACACGACGGCTGATCTCCGAGATGGAGGTGGATAATTCCTCGGCGGCGGCCGCCACCGTTTGCGCGCTGGAGGTGGCGCGATCCGCCGCAGCCGCCACGCTGGATTCCAGTGATCCCGCCAGTTCGACGATCTCCTTGCGGCGCTGGCTTTCGCTGTTCTGATGGTCGATCGCCGCAACCTTCTCGGCATGGACGTCGATCAGCGATCCGCAGGCGCGGGCGGCGACGCCGTCGGCATGGCGCGCCACGCCGCCGATGGCGCGGAACCAGCGGTAGGCCCCGTCCTTCATCTTCAGCCGATAGACCACATCGTAGCCGGTGCGGCCGGATCGATCCGCCAGACAGGCGCCGAACGCCGCAAAGGTGGCGGCGGCGTCCTCGGGATGCAGGCGATCGGCCCACGATCCGACCAGATCGGGAAAGCCCGCCGTATCGCTGTGGCTGAACCCGAGCAGACGGCGGAATTCCGGCGACCACGTCCATTTGCTGTTGGCGTGCATCGGATCGCCCTGGAACAGAACGGCGTCCCACAGGCCGATGCCGGAATAGCGTCCGAGCAGGCTGGACCGCTCTTCCTCGTTTTTCTGGGCGTCGACGTCGATCAGGGCGCCGCAGGCGCGGGCGGCGACGCCGTCGGCATGGCGCGCCACGCCGCCGATGGCGCGGAACCAGCGATAGGCCCCATCCTTCATCTTCAGGCGATAGACCACATCATAGCCGGTGCGGCCGGATCGATCCGCCAGACAGGCGCCGAACGCCGCAAAGGTCGGGGGGGCATCCTCGGGATGCAGGCGATCGGCCCACGATCCCACCACGTCGGGAAATCCCGCCGTATCGCCTTGCGCGAACCCGAGCAGACGGCGGAATTCCTCCGACCACCGCCACTTGCTGTTGGCGTGCATGGGGTCGCCCTGGTGGAGAATGGCATCCCATAAGCCAACGCCGGCATGCCGGCTCAGCAGGCTCATGAGATCGCCGGAGTCAGTTGTTTTGGCGTGTTGGGCTGAATTGAAAAAGAGCATGGATGCAGCCTCCTCCCTGGAGGGCGTGGCTCATCCAGGGAACTCGAGAAGAACATTGTCGTTTTCAAAGAGTTTGCCCTTCGGCGTTGACGGATTACGGTAACAGCCTTGTGCGGAAAGGGGATATTCTCGGAAGGATAGGTCGGATCCTCTTTAGACAGGTCGGGATTAAGCCTCCTCGAAGGCGCGCGGGAACCACCGCGTCTGCCGATGTGGGAAAAAGCGCCTATTGTCTGGTAAAATAATTCACCCCCGCTGACGGCTTGCGACATGGCTTGCCGCCCCTCTCAGGCCCTAGGGTTCTCCTAATCAATTCCGCGGTGTCACGCGGTTGGAACGCCACTGGAAGGAACGCCCCATGCCCCATGCATCGAAGGACAAGGCCCTCGCCGCCGTCAAGGCGCCGTCGAAGGTTCGCTTCATCACGGCCACCAGTCTGTTCGACGGGCATGACGCCTCCATCAACATCATGCGCCGGCTGCTGCAGCAGGGCGGGGTGGAGGTGATCCATCTGGGGCACAACCGCTCGGTGGAGGAGATCGTTACCGCCGCCGTGCAGGAGGATGTGCAGGGCATCGCCATCAGCTCCTATCAGGGCGGCCATATCGAATTCTTCAAATACATGATCGATCTGCTGCGCCAGAACGATGCCGGGCATATCCGCGTGTTCGGCGGCGGCGGCGGGGTGATCGTGGCGGCGGAAATCCGCGAGCTGGAAGCCTACGGCGTCGAGAAGATCTATTCGCCGGAAGACGGTCAGGCCCTGGGCCTGCAGGGCATGATCGACGATGTCATCCGCCGCTCCAGCATCGCGGCGCCGCGCAGCTTCGCCAACGGCCTGACCGGGCTGGAGGCCCCCGACCGCCGGCTGTTGTCGCAGCTGATCTCGGAGCTGGAAAACGGCACCCTCTCCACCACGCTGTCCGATCAGATCACCCAGCGCGCCCGCGGCCTCAAGGTGCCGGTGCTGGGCATCACCGGCACCGGCGGCGCCGGCAAGTCGTCGCTGACCGACGAACTGATCCGCCGCTTCCGCCTCGACCGGCCGGAGGCGGGCATCGCCGTCATCGCCGTCGATCCCTCCAAGCGCAAAACCGGCGGCGCCCTGCTGGGCGACCGCATCCGCATGAACGCCATCGGCGGGCGCACCTATATGCGTTCGCTGGCCACCCGCAACGCCGGCAGCGAGATCCCCGCCCAGGTGCCGCAGATCGTCGATCTGTGCAAGCTGGCCGGCTTTGATCTGATCATCGTGGAAACCCCCGGCATCGGCCAGGCCGATTCCGCCGTTTCCGAGCTGGGCGATCTGTCGCTCTATGTGATGACCCCGGAATTCGGCGCCGCCAGCCAGCTGGAAAAGATCGATATGCTCGATCATGCCGATGTGGTGGCCATCAACAAGTTCGACCGCAAGGGCGGCCAGGACGCCCTGCGCGACGTCAGAAAGCAGGTGCAGCGCAACCATCAGGCCTTTTCCACGCCGGCCGAGAACATGCCGGTTTACGGCACCATCGCGTCCCGCTTCAACGACGACGGCGTGACCGCCCTGTATCACGGCCTGCTGGAGACCCTGGCCGGGCGCGGCTT
>JAJZGK010000286.1 GCA_021798485.1 Pseudomonadota bacterium | reverse complement strand
TGCATGTGGCCGGAGCGCTGCTCAGCGGCACCGGCAACGGCCGGGCCATCGTCGGCGGCCATGCCGCCGCCCTGGCCGCCCTGGCCGCCTGAAGGGAGATCCATCATGCGCCATAGCGACGCCAGCCTCGACAACTGCCTGAAATGCTCGGTCTGCAACAGCGTCTGCCCGGTGATGACCGCGCATCCGGCCTATCCCGGCCCCAAGCATCTGGGCCCCGAACTGGAACGCTTCCGCCGCGAGGGCCTGCCTTGCGATAACGATGGCCTGGAAGACTGCCTGGGCTGCGAACGCTGCGACATGGCCTGCCCCAATCAGGTCAACGTGGCCGAGCTGATCCTGGCCGCCAAGGGCCGCCATAAAAAGCCGCCGCCGCGCCGCCTGCGCGATGCCCTGCTGGCCCGCCCGGCCCTGCTGGGCCGCCTGTTCAGCCTGTGGCCCGCCCTCAGCAACCGGCTGCTGGGCTGGCCCTTGATGAAGCGGCTGATGGCGCTGACGGCCGGCATCACCGCCCGGCGCTCCTTCCCGGCCTATGCCCGCCCGCGCCTCGACCGCCGCCCGACGCCGCCGGCCGGGGACAAGCGGGTCACCTTCTTCCTGGGCTGCTCCATGCGCTACAACGAACCCGGCCTGGGCGAGGATTGCTTCGCCCTGCTGGACCGCAACGGCTTTTCCGTGGCGGTCTCGCCGGCCTCCTGCTGCGGCTATCCGGCCCTGGCCAACGGCCAGCCCGCCGAGGCCCGCCGCCGCGCCCTGGCCAATCTGGAGCTGCTGTGGCCCGCCGCCGCCCGGGGCGAGGCCATCGTGACCGCCTGCACCACCTGCGGCCAACTGCTGAAAACCGGTTTTTCCGCCCAGCTCGGCGATGATGCCGCCCTGGCCGAAAAGGCCCGCACCGTCGAGGCCGCCGTTTACGATCTGGGGGAATTCCTTATGGATCTGGCCGAGCGCGATCAGCTCGACCGCGCCTTCCGCCCCCTGCCGCACGGCCCGCTGGCCTATCACGCCCCCTGCCACCAAACGGCGCAGGGGCTGTCCCGCCCCTGGTATCATCTGCTGCGGCAGCTGCCGGGCCTGGAGGTGGCCGATCTCGATGCCGGCTGCTGCGGCATGGCCGGCACCTTCGGCTTCAAGCAGGAGAAATACGATCTGTCGATGGCGGTGGGGGCCCGGCTGTTCCAGGCCATCGAGGGCGCCGCCCCGGAGGCCGTGCTGTCGGAATGCCCCACCTGCCGCATGCAGATCACCCAGGGCAGCGGCCGCGCGGCCCGCCACCCGGCCAGCCTGCTGCGGGAGGCCTACGGCCAGACGCCGACGGCAACGCCATGACAAAGGCGCCGCTTTTGCGTAGTGTGGAAGCGCCTCCCTTAAAGACGACAAGGTGCCGCATGCGTCAGCCCCGCCCCCTTTCCCTCGCACCCGAAAAGGGCGGCGGCGCGGCGGCCGCCGCCCATTCCTCGGCCTTCCGGCCGCTGCTGCAGGAGTGCGGCATCATTCCGGCGGTGCGCAAGCCCGAGCTTTTGGATCAGGCCCTGGCCGCCCATGGCCGCATTCTTTATCTGCTGTGCGGCGATCCCGAAAATATCGGCGGCCTGATCGAACGCACCGCCGAGGCCGGCAAGCTGGCCATCATCAATATCGATCTGCTGAGCGGCCTGACCCGCGATATCTCGGCGCTGCGCTATCTGGAACGGCGCGGCGCGCGGGGCATCATCTCCACCCACGCCGAACCGCTGCGCCAGGCGCAAAGCCTGGGGCTTTACACCATCCAGCGCACCTTCCTGCTGGACAGCGGCGCCATGGACAGCCTGTGCCACCAGATGAAGCACAGCCAGATGGATGCCCTGGAGGTGCTGCCCGCCCTGGCGGTGCCCAAACTGCTGGCCCGCCTGACCGGCCTGGCCGCCGAAATGCCGGTGGTGGGCGGCGGCCTGGTGGACAGCTTGCGCGAGGCGCAGGACCTGCTGGCCCAGGGGCTGGCGGCCATTTCCGCCAGCAATCCCGCGCTATGGATCGCCTAATATAACCAGAGATATATATTTCGCACTGCAAGACAGACGGCAAGACGCTTTCATGAAATTCGTTGTCTTCCCCCTGTCTTGATAATATAATTTCCATAACGCGGCAGAGAATGAGAGAAGCCGCCTGTTGGCGATGCGGAGTTTCCGCATCCAACGGGCGGCTTTTTTTATTTTCAAAACCGTGGGCGGCCTTATCCGCCGCCAGAAAAACGACGCCGACAACGGCGCGCTATCAATCCGAGGAGGAGGATGCGATGACGTTTTCCAAAGAAACATCCCGCCCCGCCGGCGGGCCGTTCATGCCGCGCCCCCGCATTCTTTGACCGCGCGGGCGCCCGCCCGCAGGGCGGAGCCCCGCTTTCCATAAATCCGCCGGCCTCCCCTTGGGGAGGGGTCCGGCGCCGGGCGGCCCGGCTTTCGGCCCGCCCGAAGACGAGGGAGAGTTGACATGGCGACCTATATCGGCGCAATCGACCAGGGCACCACCAGCTCGCGGTTCATCGTTTTCGACCGCACCGGGCGGATCGTCAGCGTGGCGCAGAAGGAACACGAACAGATCTATCCCAAACCCGGCTGGGTCGAGCATGATCCCGCCGAGATCTGGCGCCGCCTGGAAGAGGTGATGACCGAGGCCATGGCCGCCAAGGGCCTGCGCCCCAGCGATCTGGCCGCCATCGGCATCACCAATCAGCGCGAAACCACGGTGGTGTGGAACAAAAAAACCGGCGAGGCGGTCTATAACGCCATCGTCTGGCAGGATACCCGCGTGGCCGACAGCGTGGCCCAGTTCGAGGCCAAGGGCGGCCAGGACCGCTACCGCGCCAAGACCGGCCTGCCGCTGGCCACCTATTTCAGCGGCCTGAAGATCCGCTGGATCCTCGATAACGTGCCCGGCGCCCGCGCCGCGGCGGAAGCCGGCGATCTTTTGTTCGGCAATATCGACACCTTCGTCATCTGGCACTTAAGCGGCGGCCCCCAGGGCGGCCAGCATGTCACCGATGTCACCAACGCCAGCCGCACCCAGCTGATGAACCTGGAAACCCTGCAGTGGGATGACGGGATCCTGGCCGATTTCGGTATTCCGAAATGCATGCTGCCGGCCATCCGCTCCAGCTCCGAGGTTTACGCCAAGGCCAGCTTCGGCCCGGTGAAGGATGTGCCCATCGCCGGCGACCTGGGCGACCAGCAGGCCGCCCTGTTCGGCCAGGCCTGCTTCAAGCCGGGCGAGGCCAAGAACACCTACGGCACCGGCTGCTTCATGCTGATGAACACCGGCGAGAAGATCGTGCCCTCGAAATGCGGCCTTTTGACCACCGTGGGCTACAAGATCGGCGCCAAGCCCGCCGTTTATGCCCTGGAAGGCTCCATCGCCATCACCGGCGCCCTGGTGCAGTGGCTGCGCGACAATCTGGGCATCATCGAAAAGAGCACCGATATCGAGCCCCTGGCCCGCACCGTCAACGACAATG
>JAJZGK010000052.1 GCA_021798485.1 Pseudomonadota bacterium | reverse complement strand
GGCTGGCCGCCTCGGCCTCGGTCTTGGCGCGGCGCAGATCCTCTTCCAGCAGCTTGCGCTGGGTCACATCGTAAAAGCCGATCAGCAGCGCGGCATCGCCATAGCCCCGCAGCGGCGCCGCCGACACCAGGGCCTGGAACGGCCGCCCGGCGGCGCCGCGCAGGGTCATCTCCTGGTCCCACAAGGCGCCCAGGCGCCCGGCCTCGCCGGCAATGGCGGCGAGAGCCAGGGGATCGACGAAGACCTCGCGCCCCTCGTCCAGCAGGGCGCGGGCGCGGCTGTTGGCGAACAGAACGCGCCGCTCGGTGACGCGGACCAGCAGCAGCGGCAGCGGCGAGGCCTCGATCAGGCGGCGCGTCGCCTCCTGGCCGGCGCGCAGTTCCGCCAGGAGGCGGCGGCTGCTGAAGGCAAGGCGGACGGAACGCTGCTGCGCCCGCCCGGCCCGCCACAAGGCCAGCGAGAGCAGAGCCAGGAACAGCGGCGCCAAACCGGCCAGCGACAGCCGCGCCGCATCGCCGTTCAAAGCCAGCCGCAGCAGCGGCCCGCCCAGCGTGGGCAGAACGAAGGCCAGCAGCGCCGGCGGAAACACGCCGAGCCCCGGCATCGACAGCGCCGCCAGCGCCGTCAGCAGCAGCACGGTGGGAATGCCGCCGGCAAAGGGCGCCGCGCCGAAGCCGTACAGCCCCCACAGCCCGCCCCACAGCAGGCAGGCCAGCAGAAACCGACGCTCCCAAAAGCGCGGATCATAGCCGGGACGGCGGCGGCGGCGGCGGTAAAGCCCCAGCAGCGCCGTCTGCCCGCCGGCCAGGGCCGCCACCAGCAGACACCAGACGGCCAGCCAGCCCGGCCGGGCGCCGCCAACGAACCATCCCGTCAGGATCAGCGGCGCCAGCCCCAGGCCGCTCAGCACCGTGAGCGGCAGATTGCGCGCCAGGGCATCCATCCGCATGGAGGCCGCCGCCCTATCCTCCTTCCCGTCCATGCCCCGGCCCGCTCCATCCCCTTCTATGACCAACGTCAGGTATAGCACTCCTCCCGATGGGAACAAGCGCCGCGATGATCGGCAAAAGTCCGCATTCCCCCCGGTATCAGGGCAATCGGGTGAAGCCGATCGCCCTGTTTGATGGGCGCCCCTCAGGCGCCGGGCGCTGGCGTCCCGCCAGCCTGGCTTGCGCGCGAACGCTCGCGCGGGCGCTCAATGCGCCATCGCGGCGAAGACGGTATGGCGCAAAACAACATCCGCGCGTTCATCCGATGACCCTACCCCCGGTATCCGACGGGTTTGCAGCGCACCGGTTCTTCCTCTACTGTAACGGGCGGGGAACATTCGCACCGGAACGGGATGGGACGGCCGGGCCGTCTCCTTTTGTTCCGGCAGACAGGAGCCGATGGTGCGAGCCAGGGGAGACGAGAATTCCAAAGCGGCGGCCACGCCGCCGCCGGTACTGTCCAGGCGCTCGCCGTTTCTGGCGCGCAGCAGCGCCCTTGTGCTGATCAGCATGATGATGCTGGCGGCCCTGACCCATCTCATCACCTCCTACCGGCAGGAAACCGATCATGGCCGCCGCCTGCTGTCCACGATCACCCGGGCCCTGGCCCTGGAGGTGGACGGACGCCTGCGCGGCGTTGCCGGCCTGCTCGACGAGGTGGCCGCCGCCGTGCGCGACACCCGCTGGGATGATCCCCCCGAGCGCCAGCGGGTGGCCGGACGCATGGCCGGGTATCCCGATCTGCGCTGGGTGGGCGCCGTTTCCCCGCAAGGCCGGCTGCGCCCGGATACCCTGCCCGATATCGGCGTGCCCCCGGATGGGCTGGATATCCGCGACCGCGCCTATCTTCGTCAGACGGCCTGCAACGCCCAGGCCCGCCTCAGCGTCGGCCAGCCGGTGCTGGGACGGGCCACCGGCACCCGCACCCTGCATCTGGCCCTGCCGGTGTGGTCGGCCCGCCGGCAGGCCTGCCTGGGGCTGGTGGTCGCCGCCATCAACCCCGATGGGCTGGCCGCGCTTTTATCGGCGGCGCTGCCCGATCCCGAGGGACATGCCGCCATCCTGTCGCGCGCCGGGCGCGTCATCGCCCAGCGGCCCGACGCCCCGGCGGCCTACGGCGGCATGTGGCGCGATGCGCCGCTGCTGGCCCAGGCGCTCGGCCACGGACCGGAGGAGGGCGTGCTGACCGTCCCCGACGGGCCGGGACGGTCCGCCCGCCTGCTGGGCTACCGCCTGCTGCCCGAGTACGGCCTGGTGGTGACGGCGGCCCTGCCGCTGCCCGGCCTGCTGTCGTCCTGGCGCGGCATGGCTCTGGTGGAGGTGCCGCTGCTGCTGGCCCTGTCGGCGGCGCTTTATCTGTGGGCCCATGCCACCGACCGCCGCCGCCGCGCCGTGTTCGACCAGCAGATCGCCCTGGAGCGCGCGGTCAGCGAACGCACCGCCCTGCTGGAGGCCTCGAAAAGCCTGGCCGAGCATCGGGCGGCGCGGCTGGCCCAGGTCAACGACAAGCTGATGCATCTGGCCCGCATCACCGCGCATCACCTGCAAGAGCCGGTGCGCCCCATCGTCAGCTTCACCCAGCTGGCGCGGCGCGATCTGCTGCAGGATCCCGGCCTCGCGGCCTCTCCGGCCAGCCGCGCCGTCGACGAGCATCTGGCCTATGTGGAGCGGGCCGGACGGCGGCTGAAGGACATCTTGCGGGAATTTCACCGCTACACCACCCTGCTGACCCGCGCCCCCCAGCTCCGCGACTGCGACCTGGCCCAGCTGATCGCCCGCCATCTCGCCGCCTTGCGCGAGGATCTGGCCGCCATCGGCGCCGAGGCCGCCGTCGGCCCCCTGCCCTGCGTGCGGGTGGATGTGGAAATGCTGGGCCAGCTGGTGGCCGAGCTGTTGAGCAACGCCATCAAGTACCGTTCGCCGGAACGGCCGCTGCGGCTGTCCATCACCGGCGGCAGCGATGCCGCCGGCTGGTGGCTCGGCATCGCCGACAACGGCCGCGGCCTGCCCAAGATCGGCCGGCAGCATCTGTTCGAGCCCTTTTCCCGCTTCCAGTCGGAAGAAACCGGCGCCATCGGGCTGGGGCTGGCGGTCTGCCGCGAGGTGGCCGACATGCATGGCGGCAGCATCACCCCCGCCACGCTGGAGACCGGCACCCGCTTCACCTTGCGCGTGCCCCATCCACGCAGCGGGGAATAGCCCATGCCGCGCCGCCTCGGCCCGCCGCTGCTGGTTGCCGCCGCCTATTATCTGACCGGGCGGCTGAGCCTGCTGCTGGCCATCCCCCCGGGCTACGCCACCGCCATCTGGCCGCCCTCGGGCCTGGCCCTGGCCGCCGCGCTGCTGCTGGGCCCCAGGATCTGGCCGGGCATCGCCCTGGGCACCTTGCTGCTCAACCTGCATCCTTCCGGGGCGGCGGGCCTGGCCGGGCTGGGCAACGCCCTGGCCCTGCCCGCCGTCATCGCCGCCGGAGCCGCGGCCCAGGCCCTGGCCGGGGGCTTTCTCGTCCGGCGGCTGGGCGGCTATCCCAACGGCCTGTCCTCGTTCCATCAGATCGCCGCCCTGCTGTTTCTGGGCGGCGTTGTGGCCTGCCTGATCAGCGCCTCCGTCGGCTCGGCGGCGTTGTGGAGCGTGGGCGCGGTTCCCTCCGAGGCCCTGGCCCGCCATTGGGCCACCTGGTGGGTGGGCGACGTTATCGGCGTTTTCGTGTTCACGCCGCTGCTGCTCTGCGCCTTTTCGCGCCAGGCCGGCCAGCGCCGCCGGGTGGTGGTGGCGGCCTTCTGGCTGGGCTGCACGGTTCTCGCCACCGTGGTCATGGTCGGCTTCGCCACCCGGATGGAACGCCGCGCCCTCGACAGCCGGTTTCACCGCCTGGCCGGCGCCATGGGCCAATCCCTGGAAAAAACCCTGACGGCCCAGGCCGAGGCCTTGCGGGTGTTCGATGCGGTCTATGCCGGCCATCCGCGCCGCGACCGGGCCGAGTTCACCGCCATCGCCGCCCGTCTGCGCCATCTGGCCCCGGTGCTGGGCAGCCTGGCCTGGGCTCCGGTGATCGCCCCCGCCGGACTGGACGCCTTCGAGGCCTGGGTCCGCGGGCAGGGCCAGGCCGATTACGCCGTCACCCAGCCGCGCGACGGCATGTGGCAGCCGCCGTTCCGCCTGGACAGGCCGCTGGTGCCGCTCACCTTCCTCAGCGCCGGCGCCCCAGGCGGCCTGGGCCATGATCTGGCCAGCGACCCCGGCCTGGCCGCCCTGCTGGACGAGGCCGCCCGGCAGCGCCGCCTGGTGTTCAGCCCGCTGATGCCGCTGCCGCACGGCTATGACGGCATCACCCTGGCCCTGCCGCTTGACCCCGGCGCCGCCGCCGGCCCCTCCGGGTACATCCTGGCCGATATCCGCCCGCAAACCCTGACCCATGCCGCCTTCGAGGGGCTGCGCACCGCCGCCGTCCGCTACTGGCTGCTGGACGACAAAGACGGCAAACCCCGCATCCTCAGCAGCAATTCCGCCGATACGCCCGGTTTTCTCACCCGGGACGATCCCGGCCTGTTCGGCCAAAGCCGGTCCTGGGGGGAGGATCTGCCCATCGCCGTCGGCCACCGCCTCTGGCGCCTGCGCGTGGCGCCCGCGCCGCTGTTCATGGCCGACGCCCGTTATGGCATCGACTGGGTGGTGCTGTTCGTCGGCCTGCTGATGAGCGGGGCGGTGAGCATGCTGGTGCTGGTGTCCACCGGCCGCGAACAGATGCTGCGGACCCGCATCACCGAGGCCGAGGCCCGGCTGCGCCGCCACGCCCACAGCCTGCGCCTGCTGGGGCGGCTGTCGGCTCCGGAACCGGCCCGCCCGGACGGACGCCTCGACGCCATGCTGGACGCGGCGCTGGACGAGGCCCGCCGTCATCTCGGCATGGAGCAGGCGCTTCTGACCCGCATCGAAGGGCCGACGGTGAGCGTGCTGCAGGCCCAGCCGGCCGGCTCCGGCCTGGCCGGGCGGCACTGGCCCCTGGCCGGCAGCTGCTGCGAGGCCATCCTGCACGCCGCCGACGCCCTCCGCATCGACGGGACCGAGGCCGCCGGGCCGCCGTCCGGCATGCCCGAGGTCCGCCGCTCTATCGGCGCCCCGGTGCAGGTGCATGGCCGCCTGTTCGGCAGCCTGATTTTCACCACGGCCCAGCCCGCCGCCGCTCCCGCCGACGAAAGCGATCTGGACTTCGTGCGGCAGCTGGCCCGCTGGGTCGGCGTCTGCCTGGAGCGCGACGAGGCCCAGGCCGCCCTGTCCGCCACGCACCAACGCCTGGCCACCCTGCTGGACAACGCCCCCATCGGCTTTGCCATCATCAGCTTCCAGCGGCTGATCGTGCAGGCCAATCCGGCCTACTGCCGCATTTTCGGCCGCCCGGCCGATCAGCTGATCGGCAAGCCCTCGCGCCTGCTCTATCCCTCGGACGAGTCGTATCACACCCTGGGCCGCCTGGCCCTGGAGCGCCTGCGCGACGGCCAGACCTTCGAAACCGAATATCCCATGCAGCACGGCGACGGCCGCATCATCACCGTGCGCCTGATCGCGCGGGCCGTCGATCACCGCAAACCCGACCAGGACATCGTGTGGGCCGCCGAGGACATCACCGACCGCAAGGCCTCGCAGTTCGCGCTCGGCAAGGCCCTGCGCGAACTGGAGGAAAAAGCCGGCGCGCTGGAACGGTCCAACAGCGAACTGGAGCAGTTCGCCACCGTGGCCTCGCACGATCTGCGCCAGCCCTTGCGCCAGATCGGCAGCTATGTGGGCCTTTTGCGCAAGAGCCAGGGCCAGCGCCTGGACGACGAGGGCCGCCAGTTTCTGGAAACCGTGCAGGACGGCGTGGACCGTATGCACCGCCTGATCCAGGATCTGCTGGACTATGCCCGCATCGGCCAGGCCGGTCTTCCGGCGGAAACGGTGCCGGTGGCCGACATCCTGGAGCAGGCCCGCCGCATCATGGCCCCCGCCGTCGCCGAGGCCGGGGCCGAACTGACCCTCGATCTGGCCGAGGGCGTGGGCGCGGTGCGCGGCAACCGCATCGAGCTGGAACGGCTGGTGCAGAACCTGCTGAGCAACGCCCTGACCTACCGCGCCGCCGACCGGCCGCCGCGCATCGTGCTGTCGGCCCGGCACTGGGATTGGGGCAAGGTGGAAATTCTTGTTGCCGACAACGGCATCGGCATTGCAAAAGAGCATCATGAGCGCGTCTTTGGGCTGTTCCAGCGCCTGCATGGCCGGAGCACCTATGAAGGGACCGGAATCGGATTGGCTGTGTGCAAGAAGATCGTCGACCGGCATCAAGGCCGGATCTGGCTCGACTCGGAACCGGATGCCGGAACCCGGGTACATATCGTTCTTCCCATGGCGGAGACATCGCGATGACACCACACCCGCCCCGGACCTTCGTGCTGCTGCTGGTGGAGGACGACCCCGGCGACGCCGCCCTGGCCAAATGCGTCCTGAAGGACTGGCGGCACCCCAACGTGGTGCATCATGTGGCCGACGGGCTGGAATGCCTGGCCTTCCTGCGCCGCCAGGGCGAGGCTTACGCCGATGCCCCCCGCCCCGATCTGATTCTGCTTGATCTCAACATGCCGCGCCTCGACGGCCGCGACGTGCTGGAGGCCCTGCATGCCGATCCCGGCCTCGCCGATATCCCGGTGGTGGTGATGACCACCTCCGACGCCGAGGCGGACATCGCGCGCAGCTACGCCCTGGGGGCCAACAGCTTCATCACCAAACCGGTGGATTTCGACCGTTTCCAGCAGGTGATGCAGGCCATCGAAGCCTACTGGTGCAAAACCGTAACCCTGCCCCGCACCCCGGACAGCGCGTTGTGAAGAGCATGGTCCAGTCCATTCTGCTGATCGAAGACAGCCCCGGCGACGCCCGCCAGTTCCAGATCATGGCGGTGGGGCACGGCAATGCCGTCTGCACCATCGCCGAAACCCTGAAGGACGGGCTGGCCCTGGCCGCCAGCCGCCCCTTCGATCTGTGCATGCTGGATCTGTCGCTGCCCGATTCCTTTGGTATCGCCACCGTGCGCAAAATGGTGGCCGCCCATCCCCGCATGCCGGTGGTGGTGCTGACCGGCAACGACGACGAGACGGTGGGCATGAAAGCCGTGCAGGCCGGCGCCCAGGATTTTCTCGTCAAGGGCATGGTGGATGCCTCGCTTTTACGCCGCACGCTGCGCTATGCCATCGAGCGCAAGGCCGCCGCCCTGGAGCTTCTGGCCCTGGCCGAACGCCATGCCCGCATTCTGGACGCCCTGGGCGAAGGCGTGCTGGAGGTCAGCGCCAACGGCTCGATCCTGGAATGCAATCCCGCCGCCGAACAGCTTCTGGCCGCCGACAAGGCACGGCTGCTGGCTTCCAACCTGCAAGAGATGTGCGGCCCCAGCGTGCTGTCCACCATCAAGCGGGTGCTGGACAACGGCGTGCCGCTCAAGGTCTACGATACCCATCTCACCAATCTGGCCGGACAGCCGCTGCAGGCCGATCTGACCATCACCGCCGCCCGCTCCAGCGACGGCGAGGACGGCCAGCGCCTGGCCATCATCGCCATCCGCGATCTGGTGGACCGCAACGCCGCCTACGATTCCATCCGCCAGGGGCTTTTGCTGCAGGAACAGATCGTCGAGGCCATGCCGGTGGCCATGTTCATGGTGGACCGCCGCCTGCGCATCACCCACGTCAACAGCGCCTTCGCCCGGCTGATCGGCAAATCGGTGGAGGATCTGCTGGGCTTCAACGTCATCGACGTGCTGCCCCAGCCGCTGGTGGAGCGGCTGCCGCCGCCCGATCTGGGCCTGGCGCTGGCCGGCTCTCCGGCCGACATGCCGCTCACCCTGGCGGCCGGGGCGCCCCCCTGCCGGATGACGCGCCGCCCGCTGACCGATTCCCGCGGCCATATGGTGGGCTTCATCTGTTCGCTGCAGGCCGAGGCATAAAAAAAGCCGGGCGGAAATCTGCCCGGCTTTTTCAACGGGATCGCGGCGGGTTACGACAGGGTGGTGGCGCTGTCGCTGGACACCTGCTGCAGATTCATCAGCTGGTTGGCCATCAGATCGGCCAGCTGCTGCAATGTATTGGACGAACTGAGCGACGCCGTGGTCGAACTGCTGCTGGACACCGTGCTGGCGGCGGCGATGGTGCCGGTGGACGACGCCGACGCGGACGGCGGCGGCGGCGGCGGACCCATGGCCGAAACGCCGCTGCTGGTGGTATCGCTGCCGGTGGCGCTGCTGGCGCCGTTGGCGGCGTTTTGCAGGGCGCTGCTCAGATCCTGCAGGAAGCTGGCCATCAGGCTGCTGCCGCTGAGGGTGCTGGCGGTGGTGGAGCTTGCCGACACCGAGCTCAGCGACGCCGTGCCGCCGTCACCATCGCCATCGCCGTGGTGATGATGCACATGGCCGCTGCCCGACACGGAACTGGTGGTGGCCACCGAGCTCGTGGTGGCGGCCGAACTGGTGGTGGCGGCCGCAGCCGCGCTGCCGGCGCTATCGGCGCTGGCGCCGCCGCTGCTTTGCATCTGCAGCAGCAAATTCTGCAATTCCGCCGCCAGCTGCTGGAAGGCCGTCGAAAAGTCGCTGCTGGACCCCGAGGCGCTGGTGCTGGAACTGGTGGAGGAAGACGAGGTGGCGGAGGCGGCACTGCTGAAGGACGCATCCGAAACAGAGGAGGTGGTGCTGGTCGATGCGGTCCCCGTTGACGAGATCGCGCTGAACCAGTTGGTATAGGCGGAATTGACACCGCCGACGCTACTGACCATGGCCGTGCTCCATGCCGGAAAAAATGACGCCCCCGTCAAATTCCTCCGTAATGGTGCATGCGGCGTGCCAACCGCCCCGGTCTTGAGAAAAAGCCCGGAGTCCGCCGGGTTGGCCCCGGCAACCGGGCGGAAACCAAATCTTAATCCTTGCCGGTGTAGACTAAAGCATCGGAAAGATGGGCAGGGTTGGCCCGGCAGGAATTGCCTGCCCGGCAATTCCTGCCCCCAGTCTTCCGCGCCGCCGCCGCCATCTCACCTTTACTGCGCGCAGAAGGCTTCGGCATCGGCGCGGCTCAAGGCGCCGGCATGCTGACGATCCAGCCGCTCGAAAACATCCTCGGCCTGGGCGAGAAAATCCTCCAGGGTCACCCGGAACAGCAGATGGCTGTCGGCCGACATCACCGGATCGGCCTTGTCGGCGCCCCCCCCCAATCCGCCGCGCCCGCCGTCGGAGACGCCGCCGTTGGGCAGATAAGGCGCCCGGTAGCGGGCCAGCACCGCCGAGGTGAGCATGCCGTCGTGATTGAGATCCATGCGGGCGAACTGGGCGCGGGCATCGGCCAGAAAGCGTTCGCGGCTCACCTGGCCCGCCGGGCCGCCGGCCAGACGGTCGAACCAGCGCCCCTCCGCCACGGCGCAGCTGGCGCGGCCCAGCGGGCCACCGGTCAGGGGTTCGGCATTGGGGCTGTAGACCAGCGCATCGCGCCGCGCCACCGCCGGGCGCCGGCCCTGAAATCCGCACCCCGTCAGCAGCAGCGCCAGCACCCCCGCCGCCGCCACACCCGCCATCCCAGCCTTCATTTTCGCCTCGCTCACAGCACGCCGCTTACGCCTTGCAGTGTGATCATGCCGGCCCTGGGCGCAAGACCCTTTTTTTTCCACCCCTCTTTCCTATATACCCCTGCAGCCGCCCCCCTGAGCGGCGTTGGGCCCAGCTCAATACAACATAAACTTCTTGTTGTTTGTTTAATTTAGACATACGCCTATCGTATTTATATGGAAAAAGACGATCTGCGCGTGTTATAACCACCGCCGACCGCACAAGGCTTTCCGAGGTTTGCACCCAAGATGTCCAACATCATCGAAGAAACGGTTCTCGAAACCCATCATTGGACCGATCACCTTTTCACCCTGAAGCTGACCCGTGATCCGGGCTTCCGTTTTGAAAGCGGACAGTTCGCCATGATCGGCCTCAAGGTGGACGGCAAGCCCCTGATGCGCGCCTACAGCATGGTCAGCGCCTCCTACGATGAGCATCTGGAATTTCTGTCCATCAAGGTGCCGGGCGGTCCGTTGACCTCGCGCCTGCAGCATGTGCAGCCGGGCGACACCATCCTGGTCAACCGCAAGACCACCGGCACCCTGATCGCCGACAATCTGCTGCCCGGCGCCAAGCGGCTCTATCTGTTGAGCACCGGCACCGGTCTGGCGCCGTTTCTCAGCATCATCAAGGATCCCACCATCTACGAGCGCTTCGACGAGATCATCCTGACCCACACCTGCCGCCATTGCAGCGAGCTGGTCTATCAGGATCTGATCACCGGCGAACTGCTGGACAACGAGTTCTTCGGCGAGCAG
This sequence comes from Pseudomonadota bacterium, assembly GCA_021798485.1. Lineage (GTDB taxonomy): Bacteria > Pseudomonadota > Alphaproteobacteria > Rhodospirillales > Magnetospirillaceae > JAJZGK01. The sequence goes on along the minus strand of JAJZGK010000052.1, from coordinate 4,757 downwards.
GTCCGCCAGAAGCTGACCTATTACCCCTCCGTCACCCGCGAGCCCTTCAAGAACCAGGGCCGCATCACCGAGCTGGTGCAAAACGGCACGCTGTTCGCCGACCTGGGCCGCCCGCCTTTCAACACCGACGAAGACCGGGTGATGATCTGCGGCAACCCCCACATGATGAGCGAACTGGCCGACATTCTCGACGGCATGGGCTGGAAGCAGGGCAACAACGGCGAGCCCGGCCACTATCTGATCGAAAAGGCCTTCGCCGAAAAGTAATACCGGCCAACCCTTGAAGTGACGGGTTGGCCGGTCTCCAGCGAGCCTAGAGCGAGCGGCCAAGGCTTAAGGATGCCGCCGCCCGGCGAGGGACGATACAACCGGTCAATGCATTGGGCGGTTGGTATAAGCCGCCGCACCGCAAAACGGCCCGGAGCGATCCGGGCCGTTTTTTCAGCATTCGCGTCCGTTGGAGCGCGTCCACACCCCCTGCGGGGCCTCGGGGTGGGACAGATAGGGCATATATTTTTTGTCCTCGCCCAGGATGTGCTTCAAAAGCCACTCGTAGATCAGATCGAACAGATGTTTGGCGTCCAGAACCCGGCCGTGCTCCACGTCGGATTTCAGGGCGAACACCACGTCATACATCTTGTTGTGCAGCGCGCGGTGCGCCTCCCAGTCGGGGTAGCCCGAGCGCTTGAGGACCTGCTCCTCCTCGCTGAAGTGCATCAGGATGAACTCCTCCAGCTTTTCCAGAACGGCATGCACCTCCCCGGCGCTGCCCTTGCCGTCCAGCAGCGGATGCAGTTCATTCAGGCAATCGATGATCATCTGGTGATGGCCGTCCAGAAGGTCCGACCCCACCGACATGTCGTTGGTCCATTCGATGAATTTCATGTGACCCGTCCCTTGGTCCTATCCCGTGTTCTGGCGGCGTGCCGGCCGCCGGTCTGCTTGATGTCCGCTTAAGCCCCCATCAGCACGCGGATATGCCCGGCCACGCAGGTGGCCAGGGCGCGGGGGTCGTAGCCCCCCTCCAGAATGGACACCACGCGCCCGCCCGCGCTTTCCCCGGCAATATCCACCAACTGCCGGGCCAGCCAGTCGAAATCGCTGACCAGCACCCGGAGATGGGCCATGGGATCGGCGGCATGGGCATCGAACCCGGCTGAGATGATCAGGAAATCCGGCGCGAAGCTTCGCAGTTTCGGCAGCACCACATCGTTATAGGCGGCGCGGAAATCCGCCGAGGCGGTGCCCGCCGGCAGCGGCACATTGACCACCACGGCGCCGCCGGCCGCGCCGGTTTCCCCCTCGGCGCCGCTATAGGGGAAGGCATCCTGCTGGTGGGTGGAGCCATAGAACATGCCGGGCTCGTCCCACAGGATCTGCTGGGTGCCGTTGCCGTGATGCACATCGAAATCCACCACCGCCACCCGCTTGAACCCGTAGACATCGCGGGCATGCAGGGCGGCGATGGCGGCATTGGAGAAGAAGCAGAAGCCCATGGCCTGCTCTTTTTCCGCATGGTGTCCCGGCGGACGGACGGCGCAGAAGGCGTTGCGCACCTTGCCGGTGGCCACTTCATCGACGGCGGCGCAGGCCGCGCCCGCCGAACGCAGGGCCGCCTCGCCGGTGCCCGCCGACATGAAGGTGTCGTCGTCGATCTGGAATTCCTCGCCCTTGGCCGGAACGCAGTCGAAAATATGATCGATGTAGCTTTGCGGATGGGCGCGCAGCAGCTGGGCCCCGGTGGCCCGCGGCGCCTCGTCCCGCAGCAGGAAGGAAAAATCCTCGTGTTCGAGGATGTGGGTAATGGCTTTCAGGCGCTCGGCGCATTCCGGGTGATATTCCCCGGTGTCGTGCTCCAGGCAGGCCGGGTGTGTCAGCAACAGCGTGGTCATCTCGTTTTCGGTCTCCCCTCCCGGGGGAACTCTTGCGCGGTTCCCTGCAGGTGTACGGCAGGACTGCTGCCGCTCTCTCCATCCTAGTGAACCATGGAAGAACGCCCGGAGCGAGACTCTTTTTCAACCGGCGGCGGATTCGCCGGCGGCGTCGCCCGGCACCAGTTGAATCAACAGCATGCCCGCCAGAATGGCGCCGCCGCCGGCCATCTGCAGCCAGCCCGGCGCCTCGCCCAGCACCAGGGCGCCGCCGATGGCCGAGAACACCCCCTCGCCCGCCAGGATGATGGCGGCATGGGACGGCGCGGCATGGCGCTGCGCCAGGCTTTGCAGGGTGAAGGCCACCCCCACCGAGAAAAAGCCCAGATAGGCCACGGCGGGCCAGCCCGCCGTCAGACCGGTGAAGGGATGGGCGGCCAGCAGCAGCTCGCCGCCGCCGGCCCAGGCGGCGCAAATCAAAAACTGCAGGCAGGCCACCAGCACCGGCAGGCCGGTGCGCTGCGCCATATGCCCCACCAGCAGCACATGGCAGGCCCAGAACAGGGCGCTGGCCATCACCCATAGATCGCCGGCGGCGAACGACAGCCCGCCGCCGCCGCTCAAAAGCCAGCTGCCCAGCAGGCAGGCCGCCGCCGCCAGCCAGATCACCGGCGGCGGTTTCAGCCCCAGGGCCAGCCAGCCCAGCAGCGGCACCAGCAGCACGTAAAGACCGGTGAGAAAGCCGGCATTGGTCACCGAGGTGGCATCGACGCCGTATTGCTGCAGGGCCGAGCCCAGGAACAGCACCGTGCCGGTGGCCAGCAGCCCCAGGCGGTCGGCGCGGGGCAGGCCGCCAAGCCGCGCCAGATCGCGCCAGCACAGCGGCAGCACCGTCAGCCCGCCCAGCAGGAAGCGGCAGGCGACGAAGCCCAGGGTATCCATGGCGCCGCCGCCGATCTTCTGGGCCACGAACGACGATCCCCAGATCATCGCCACCAGAACCAGCACGGCATTGGCCCGTCCCTTGCTCATGCTTCGCTCCTTCGCCACTGACGCCGGCTGCTTTGCCATAGCCGGCGGCGGCGGACAACCCTAATCTGGGGAGAAAAAAGTCTACTTATACAGAAGATAGGTATATTAAATTTTGTTTTATGAGTTACCGTTTCCAGGCCCCGCTCCCCACCGCCCGGACAACGAGGTTCCCATGGCTCATCTCCTCCGCCGCTCCGCTCTGGCCACCCTGCCCACCGCCCTGATCCTGGCCTTGCCGCCCACCGCCCCGGCCCGGGCCGACGAGGCGGCGATTCTCCAGCTGGAACAGCAGATGCGCGCCATGGAGGCCCGGCATCAGGCCGAGATGGCCCGGCTGGAAGCTGAAATCGCCGCCTTGCGGGCGGGGAAGGCCCAAAGCGCGCCGCAACCCGCCGCAGCCGCCCCGGCCCCGGCGCCAACCGCCCCCACCCTGGTGGAATCCCCCACCCACCAGTTCGGCATCGCCAGCCCCGACGGCCAGACTTCCATCGCCCTCATCGCCCGCCTGCATTTCGATGCCGGAGACTATCTCCACGTTACGCCTACGGGCGGCGCCAGGGGCGCCGGGCCGGGCAGCCTGAACAGCGGCGTCAATGCCCGCCGCGCCCGTCTGGGGCTGGGCGGCACCTTTGAGGGCGACTGGGCCTACCGTCTGATCTACGAATTCGGCGGCAGCTCCGACAGCCTGACCCCCGGCGCCGCCGGCGCCGACGCCTCGGGCGTGGAAAACGCCTACATCACCTATAATGGTTTCAACCGCCCGGAACGGGCCCTGCCGCTGGCCGTGGATTTCGGCTATATGGATGTGCCCTGGACCCTGGACGAGGCCACCAGCTCCAACGACATCATGTTTCTGGAGCGCTCCTCCGCCCAGGTGGTCGCCAGCGAATTCGGCGGCGGCGACGACCGCTCGGCCCTGGAACTGCGCTCCAACAGCGACCGGCGCTGGAGCGGCCTGGCCCTGACCGGCCCCACCTCGGGCGCGCCGCATACCGGCGCCAACATCGGCAGCACCGCCCTGCTGGGCCGCACCGCCTACCAGCTGTGGGACGGGCGGCAGGGCTCGCTGCATCTCGGCCTCAATCTCGGCCACATGTTCAATTCAAGGGTCAACTCCACCACCACCGGCAGCGGCGGCATCAGCACCACCGCCGCCCTGCCCGCCCTGGCCCTGGCCGACCGCCCCGAGCTGCGCCTCGATCCCACCACCTTGCTCGATAGCGGCAACATCCCCTTCCGTGCCGGCAGCGTCGGCGGCGTGGAGGCGGCGACGGCCCAGGGCGGCCTGTTCGCCCAGGGCGAGCTTTACCATTACACCGTGGACCAGCTGGCGCGCGGCACCAATCCCGCCGACGGCGCCATCAATCTCGCCGCCCCCCAACTCGCCTTCAACGGCGGCTATCTCGAAGCCAGCTACAGCATCGGCGGCACCCGTCACTACATCCCCGCCACCGGCGCCTATTCCGGCGTCATCCCCGATCATCCCTTCGCGCTGAAAACCGGCGGCTGGGGCGCCTGGGAACTGGCGGCGCGCTACAGCGAGATCAACCTCAACGACCATTTCACCCCCGGCACCGCCCCCCATCTCAGCGGCGGCGTCAATGGCGGCCTGCAGCAGGGTCTGGATCTGGGCCTTAACTGGTATGCCAACGCCAATATCCGCTTCATGCTGGATTACATCCACACAGAGGTTTCGGACCTCTACAAGACCACCGGCAACGGCAGCGCCCCCACCACCCCGGCCGGCGCCACCATCGACGCCGTCGCCCTGCGCAGCCAGTTCGCCTTCTGAGGTTAAAGCCAGATCAGAACCGCACCGCCGGCGGCGCAGCTGGCCAGGACTACCCTCCACAC
>JAJZGK010000285.1 GCA_021798485.1 Pseudomonadota bacterium | reverse complement strand
CACCCTGCAAAACACCGATGACGCCCGGCCCATCATCGCCGCCATCACCGACGACAATCCCGGCGCCCGCGTTCATGCCATGCCCGGCATCGTCAAGATCGACCGCGACGACAGCCTGACCGTTCGCCGCGCCTCGGTGGAAGACCGCCTGGGCCGCAACTGGGATCCGCAGGAAATCCACCTTTCCATCGTCTCCATGGCCGGAAACCTCGACGAGGACGACGACTATTTCAATCTCTCCTGGTCCTGACCGCAAACAAGGGAAACGAAGATCATGAACGCAACCGCGAAACTGGGCCTGAAGCAGCGTTATTCCCTGCTGACCAACGGTCTCGACTGGACGCCCTCCTACCAGCCCTTCGAGAAGATCTATCCCTATGCCGAGTTCGAGGGCATCAAGATCCACGACTGGTCGAAGTGGGAAGACCCCTTCCGCCTGACCATGGACACCTACTGGAAGTTCCAGGCCGAGAAGGAGCGCAAGCTCTATGCCGTGCTGGACAGCTTCGCCCAGAACAACGGCCAGATGAATTTGAGCGACGTGCGCTACGTCAACGCCCTGAAGCTGTTCCTCACCGGCGTGTCGCCGCTGGAATATCAGGCCCATCGCGGCTTCGCCCATGTGGGCCGCCATGTGCCGGGGGTGGGGCCGCGCATCGCCGCGCAGATGCAGTCGCTGGACGAACTGCGCCATGTGCAGACCCAGGTGCACACCTTAAGCCACTACAACAAGTTCTTCGACGGCTTCTCGGAGTTCCGCCACATGCACGACCGCGTGTGGTATCTCTCGGTGCCGAAGTCGTTCTTCGACGATGCCCGCACCGCCGGTCCGTTCGAATATTTCATCGCCATCGGCTTCGCCTTCGAATATGTGCTGACCAACCTCTTGTTCGTGCCCTTCATGTCGGGCGCCGCCTATAACGGCGATCTGGCCACCGTGACCTTCGGCTTCTCGGCCCAGTCCGACGAAAGCCGGCACATGACCCTGGGCATCGAGGTCATCAAGTTCCTGCTGGAGCAGGATCCCGGCAACCTGCCCATCGTGCAGAAGTGGGTGGACAAGTGGTTCTGGCGCGGCCATCGCGTGCTGGGCCTGGTGGCCATGATGATGGACTACATGCTGCCCAAGAAGATCATGTCCTGGCGCGAGGCCTGGGAGATCTACTTCACCGAGGCCGGCGGCTCGCTGTTCGAGGATCTGGCCCGCTACGGCCTGAAAGTGCCCAAATACGCCGATGTGGCCACCGCCGAGGCCGATCACCTGTCGCACCAGAACTGGGCCACCTTCTACCAGTACTGCCAGGCGGCGGGCTTCCACACCTGGCTGCCCTCGGCCGAGGAGATGGACTGGCTGTCGGAGAAGTATCCCACCACCTTCGACAAATACTACCGTCCGCGCTTCGAGATGTGGGCCGAAATGGAGAAGGAGGGCAAGCGCTTCTACAACAACGCCCTGCCGCAGCTGTGCTCGGTCTGCCAGATCCCCATGGTCTATACCGAGCATGGCGACCACGGCGCCACCAGCTTCCGGGTGTCGGAATACAAGGGCGAGACGTATCACACCTGCTCGGACGGCTGTAAGGACATCTTCGACGGCGAGCCCGAGAAGTACAGCCAGGCCTGGCTGCCGGTGCACCAGATCTTCCAGGGCAACTGCGGCGGGGCCGAGCTTGAGGATGTGCTGAAGTGGTACAAGCTCAATCTCGGCGCCGACAATCTGCAGCAGGCCGGTTCGCCCGACCAGAAACTGTGGGATGAATGGATGGCCGCCAGGACCAAGGTGGCGGGCTGATCCCGGATATCCGGACGGGCGGCCCGGGCCGCCCGTTCCCTTCAAAAAAATTCCAAGGAGAACGTTCATGTCGGTTGTCGCTCTCGACAAACACTATGCCGATAAGGTGGAAATCCGCGACCGGCTGGAAAATTTCCACGGCAATCAGGTGGTCTATGTGCATTGGGAGGATCACCTGATGTTCTGCGCCGCCCTGGCCTTTCCGCTGCCGCCGGACATGCCGTTCGGCGCCCTGGTGCAGCAGATCCTGCCCACCTATTACGGCATGCATCCCGATTTCGCCAAGATCGACTGGAGCAAGGTGCGCTGGATGATCGACGGCGCCGAGGCCAGCCCGGATCTGGCGGCCTCGCTGAAGGATAACGGCGTCGGGCACAAGTCCTGCATCCGCTTCTGGACGCCGGGCCTCGACGGCTACAAGCATTCGCGCTCTTAAAAAAGCCGCCCCCTTCTCCCGCCGGAGGAGGGGGCTTTTCCCAAGCAAGAAGCAAGACGGAGGATCGCCCCATGAGCCATGTCCTGACCATCGAACCCAATGGCGACAGTGTGGAGGTGGCCGAAGGCCAGACCCTGCTGGACGCCTGCCTGCGCTCGGGGGTGTGGCTGCCCCACGCCTGCGGCCATGGCCTGTGCGGCAGCTGCAAGGTGGAGGTGCTGGACGGCGAGATCGACCACGGCGACGCCTCGGCCTTCGCCCTGATGGATTTCGAGCGCGGCGAGGGCAAAACTCTGGCCTGCACCGCCCGCTGCCTGTCGGATGTCACCATCGAGGCCGATATCGAGGAAGACCCGGACGCGCGGCGCATTCCGGTGCGCGATTTCACCGCCACCGTGGTGGGCCTCAACAGGCTGACCCACGATGTCATGGAGGTGCGCCTGGCCCTGGAGGGGGCGGGCATGGAGTTTCAGGCCGGGCATTACGTCAATGTGAGCTTTCCCGGCATCGAGGGGGCGCGGGCCTTCTCGCTGGCCAATCCGCCCTCCGAGGCCACGCTGCTGGAACTGCAGATCCGCCGCGTGCCGGGCGGGCTGGCCACCGGCCATGTGCACGAACGCCTGGCGGTGGGCGACCGGCTGACGGTGACCGGCCCCTATGGCCGTTTCTTCGTGCGCAAATCCTCGCCCCTGCCGATGATCTTCCTGGCCGGCGGCACCGGCCTTTCCAGCCCGCGTTCGATGATCCTCGATCTCCTGGCCGAGGGCCGCACCGAACCCATGCTGCTGATCCACGGCGTGCGGGCCCGCCGCGATCTTTACGATCAGGCCCTGTTCGAGGATCTGGCGGCGCGGCATGCCAATCTCTCCTATCTGCCGGTGCTGTCGGAACCCGCCGCCGATGACGCCTGGAGCGGCGAAACCGGCTTCGTGCACGAGGCCCTGCAACGGCATTTCCCCAACGGCTTCGCCGGGCACAAGGCCTATCTGTGCGGCCCGCCCCCCATGGTGGAGGCCTGCATCCGCACCCTGATGCAGGGCCGCCTGTTCGAGCGCGACATCTATACCGAACGCTTCCTCACCGCCGGCAGCCAGGACGAGGGCAAAGTGAAAAGCCCGGTCTTCAAGCGCCTGTGACCCCCGGCCATCCGCGATGAATCTTTTTTATCGTCCTGGCCGGGCTTGACCCACGGCTGTCCGGTTTAATTTTCTGAACTGAGCGCACGGTGTTGATTCTACTCGTGTTCCAGATGTTGACGCATCTACCGGACACGAAAACGGAGCAACACCGTGCGGCACCAGAATAGCGTT
>JAJZGK010000284.1 GCA_021798485.1 Pseudomonadota bacterium | reverse complement strand
GGCCAAGGCGGCGCCGGTGGCCGCCACGGTGGAGGCGGAGGCTCTGCCGGCAGCCGCGCCGCCGCCGCCGCCGCGCGATGAAAAAAGCTTCTCCCTCAGCGTGTCGTGGACTCAGCCGGCGGCGGCGGCGCTGTTCCAGCGGGCCGGCTATTGGTGGCTGGTGTTCGACCGTCATCAGGAGGTGGATACCGGATTGCTGCGCCGCCTGGGCGGCGAGGCCTTAAGCGAGGTTCGCCAGCTGCCCAGCGAGGACGGCACGGTGCTGCGCATGATCATCCAGCCCGATTATTATCCCAGCATCCGCCAGGATGGTCTGCTGTGGGTGGTGGATCTGACCCATCACCCGGCGGTGCCGCCCCATCCCATCGAGGTGGACAGCCCCACCCAGGTGGCCATGGGCACCGGCATTCTGCTGTCGGTGAAGGATGCCGGGGCGATGATTCCGGTGCAGGACCCGGAGGTGGGCGATACCCTGATGGTGGTGCCGGTGCTGCCGCTGGGGGCCGGGGTCTATCCGGGCCGCACCAGCCCCGATGTGGATCTGCTGGCCACCGAGCAGGGCATCGCCATGGTGCCGCATGCCGATGGCCTGGATGTGCGCTCGTCGCGCAGCGGCGTCGAGGTGGGGCTGCCGGGCGGTCTGGCGCTGACGCCGCCGCAGGCGGCGCCGCAGGGGCATCAGGGCGGCTATTTCAACATCCCGCTGTGGGAGCGTTCGGGCCCCGATCAGCTTTATCAGGAATGGCCGGTGATCCGCGACAGCCTCGATGATCTGCCGCCCGACCGCAAACCCGAGGCGCATATGGAGGCGGCCCAATACCTGTTCGCCAACGGCTATGCCGCCGAGGCTTTGGGGTACTTGCGCATCGCCGCCGCGGAAGAGCCGAGCCTGGCCGATACCGGCCCCTACCACGCCCTGCGCGGCGCCTGCAACGCGCTGATGGAGCGCTGGGATCTGGCCCTGCCCGATCTCGACAATCCGCTGGTGAAAAACGATCCGGAAGCGCTGATGTGGCGCGCCGCCGCCCATGCCGCCGCCGGCGGTCAGCCCGGCGCCTACGACAAGGCCCTGGCCGCCGGTCTGCCCCTGATCCGCAATTATCCGAAACCGCTGCGCTGGCCGCTGGCCGCCATCATCGCCCGCTCGGCCCTGGCGGCCGCCGATGACGCCACCTTGCAGGACGCCCTGACCATGCTGGATCAGATGCGCACCAATCCGCAGCAGCAGGGCTTCCTGGACTATATGCACGGCGCCTACGGCGAACTGGACGGCCAGTACGACAAGGCCATCTACTTCTACGACAAGGCCACCAAGGGCGACAACCGCGAGTTCCGCGCCCGCGCCGCCATGGCCTCGGCCGAGCTGGAGCTGAAACTGCACCGCATCAGCCCCACCGAGGCGGCGGATCAGCTGGACCGGCTGCGCTTCGCCTGGCGCGACGAGAATTTCGAATTCAATCTGCTGCGCCGCCTGGCCGAGCTGGAGCTGCAAAGCGGCGATTACGCCGAGGCGCTGCGCTCGGCCCGCTCGCTGGTCAACAATTATCCCGATAATCCCGGCGCCCCGGCGGTAACGCGGATGATGCAGGATACCTTCAAGAAACTGTATCTCGACGGCGGCGCCGATGCCCTGCCGCCGGTGTCGGCCATCGCCCTTTACGACGAATTCCGCGACCTGACCCCCACCGGGGCCGAGGGCGACGAGATGATCCGCAAACTGGCCGACCGTCTGGCCTCGGTGGATCTGCTCGACCGCGCCGCCGATCTGCTGCAGCATCAGGTGGAGTACCGCCTGCAGGGGCTGGACAAGGCTCGTGTCGGGGCGCAGCTGGCCCTGCTCGATCTCTTGAACAAAACCCCGCAGGCGGCGCTGCAGGCCCTGCAAAGCAGCGCCATGGACGGCCTGCCCGCCGATCTGGTGGCCCAGCGCCGCCATTTGCAGGCCCGCGCCCTGGCCGATCTCGACCGCGTGCCCGAGGCCGTTCAGCTGCTGGCCAACGATACCAGCCGCGAGGGCGGCCTGCTGCGGGCCGAGATCTACTGGCGCAAGCAGGACTGGCCCCAGGCCGCCGCCGCCTTCGAGGGCCTGGTGCCCCGTCCCACCACCGATGCGCCGCTGGACGATGCCTCGGCCCGTCTGGTGCTGAGCTGGGCCACCGCCCTGACCCTGGCCAACGACGACCGGGGCCTGGCCTCGCTGCGCCGCGCCTTCGGCACAGTGATGGCCAAAACCCCCTACAACAACGGCTTTGTGCTGCTGACCAGCCCCGACCGCGGCATTCCCGATGTGTCGGCCCTGAGCGGCCCCATCAAGCAGGCCGAGGATTTCATGAGCTTCATCGGCAACTACCACAAGCAGGTGGCCAAGGGCGGTCTGTCGAAGATCAATTGATCGCGGCGGGCGGCAGACCTAAAAAATTCATGGATTTCGCGGGGGGTGATTCAAAATTGATTCACAACTCGTTAGGGCTTTTCCCTCAGAGGCCGCCTCAGATGTGGCGTCTTTATGACCGCCTGCGCGGTTGAGCTGTTCCGCTTCGCGCCGCCATAGTTCCCCCATGGGCGCCTCCGCCACGGAGGCCACGCGCGTTTGCATGGGGGATAACATGCCTCTTAAACTGTTCCATCTTCTGGATGGCCTGGCGGTGGCGCTGGGCGGATTGATGCTGATGGCGGTGTTCATGTCGCTGTCGCCGGCCGAGGCGGCCACCGGGCTTTCCGGACTGGTGCCGCCGGAAAGCCACCCGTTTCTGGGCTTTTTCGGCCTGACCCTGGCCACCCTGCCGGCCTCGCGCCGGCTGGTGCGCCATGCCCTGGCCCCGGCGCATGAAATGCGGGAATACCAGGCCATGGGCCAGGCCTTGCAGCGGATCGCCCTTTTGCAGCGGGTGCAGGCCGGCAACCTTTACCTCACTCATCTTGATGACGACGGCATTCTCAATGTCTTTCACGGCGTCGACGGTTTGTGGGACTGGCTGGGGCCGGTTTACGACGACGCGGCCCTGCGCGCCCAGTTGCATCCGCAGCTGCGGACCCGGCTGGAGGCCTTTTCCCGGCCGCTTAACGCGGCGGCCGGTTCGGCTGCATCGCCCTCGGCTCCAAGGTTTTGAAATGCGCCAGCAGGGCGCGCAGGCGGGCCGGGCGCAAGGGCTTGTTCAACAGCTGGCAGCCCTCGGCCGCCGCCTGTTCGCCCACGGCGTCGGAGCGGTCGGCGGTGAGGATGACGGCGGGCACGGCCCGGCCTGAAACGCCGCGCACCGCCCGCACCGCCTCGAGGCCGGTCTGGCCGTGGTCGAGATGATAGTCGGCCACCACCGCCATGGGGGCGCCGGCCACCCGGCGCAGCTGGCCCAGGGCTTCGTCGCGGCCGGCGGCGGTCAGCACATGGCAGCCCCAGTTTTGCAGCAGCGCCGCCATGCCCTCGCGTTCGGCGCCGTCGTTTTCGATCACCAGCACCAGGGCGCCGGCCACGCCGTCGCCGCCGCTGGGCAGCGGCGCCGGGGCGGCGCTCACCCGTTCGGCCCGGCCCAGGGGCAGCACCACCCCGAACATGGAGCCGCAGTTCAGCGCCGAG
>JAJZGK010000051.1 GCA_021798485.1 Pseudomonadota bacterium | reverse complement strand
CCGAGCGCAAGGATTATCTCAGCCTGAACCGCTACGAGAAAATCCTGGCCCTGATCGAAAGCCTGAATATCAGCCGCAAGGTGGATGACGACGACGAGGAGGGGGCGCGCAAGGCCCTGGAGGACGCCGACGAGGTGGTGGTGGGCAGCGCCCAGGGCAAGCCGGCCACCCGGCTGCGTTTCGATCTGGATCTGCCGCCCGAGGCGGTGGCCGAGGGCGCCCTGGCGGCGCCGCTCACCTATCCCGAATGGCATTGCGGCAAGCAGGCCTATCTTAAAAACTATTGCCGGGTGCTGCCCCGCCCCGCCGCCGAGGAGGGCGAGGACTGGCAGCCCGACGAGGAAACCCGGCGGCGCATCCGCCAGGTGCGCCGCCAGTTCGAGGCGCTGCGCCCGCGCCACGAGCTGCTGCGCGCCCAGATGGACGGCGCCGAGCTGGACATGGAGGCCCTGGTGCGGGCCCGCTGCGATCTGGCGGCCAGCGGCGCCGGTTCGGAGCGGGTGCATCTGGCCCAGCGCCGCCAGGGCCGCGATCTGGCGGTGGTGCTGCTGGTGGATGTGTCGCTGTCCACCGATGGCTGGATCGACAACCGCCGCATCCTGGATGTGGAAAAGGAGGCCCTGACGGTGCTGACCAGCGGCCTGGCCGCCTGCGGCGACGATCTGGCCATCCTTACCTTCACCTCGCGCCGCCGCGACTGGGTGCGGGTGGAAACGGTGAAGGATTTCGGCGAGGCCGCCGACGGCGCGGTGATGCGCCGCATCGCCGCCCTGAAGCCGGGCTTTTACACCCGCATCGGCGCGGCGGTGCGCCATGCCTCCCATGTGCTGGAGCAGCGGCCCAACCGCCATCGCCTGCTGATTCTGCTGACCGACGGCAAACCCAACGATGTCGATCACTACGAAGGCCGCTACGGCATCGAGGATAGCCGCATGGCGGTGCGGGAAGCCCGCCGCCAGGGCATTTCGGTGTTCGGCGTGACCGTGGATCGCGGCGCGCAGGACTATTTCCCGGCTCTGTTCGGGCGGGGCGGCTACGCCATCATCGATCGTCTGGCCCGGCTGCCCGCCGCCTTGCCCGGCCTTTACCGCCATCTGGTGTCGTAACCCCTTAACCGGCGCGAGGAGGGAAACCGCGATGACGCCCACCGTTCAAGCCCTGGATCCCGAAACCTTCGCCCAGCTGCGCCGCATGCCGCTGTTCCTGGGGCTGGCCGAGGACGATACCCGCATTCTGGTGGGCAGCGCCTCGGTGCAGTTCTATCCCGATTCGGTGCCGCTGTTCGACCGGGGCATGCCCGCCGACCGCCTGTTCCTGGTGCTGGACGGCCATGTGGAGATCTTTCTCGACGAGAACAACCGCCGCAGCATCCTGGAAATGGCCAAGTCTCCCGCCATGCTGGGCGAGGCGGCGCTGTTCACCGACGGCCGCTACGCCAACGGCGCCCGTGCCGCCGGCCATGCCCGGGTGCTGGCCATTCCCGCCGAGGCCTTCCGCACCGTGCTCGATACCCGTTTCGATCTGACCCAGCGCATGCTGGCCACCATGTCGATGCGGCTGCGCGGCATGATCACCCAGATCGCCGAACTGAAGCTGAAATCGGCGGCGCAGCGGGTGGGCGGCTTTCTGCTGGGCCTGACCGAAAGCCGCGATGGCCGGGCGGTGGTCAAATTCCCCTACGACAAGCGCCTGGCCGCCGACTATCTGGGCATGACGGCGGAAAGCCTGTCGCGCGCCCTGCAGCGGCTGTCGGCGGTGGGGGTGAAAAGCCGCGCCGACAATGTGGTGGAGATCGCCGATCTGCGCCAGCTGCACGATTTCTGCGTCGAGGACGAGGAATGACCCTGCTGCTGTCGCCCGCCGAGGAATCCCTGCTGCTGGCCTCGCCGCTGTTTTCGGCCATCGGCCGCGACGATGTGCTGGCCCTGCTGTCGGCGGCCTATGCCAGCAATCATCCCGATGGCGGCCTGCTGTTTTCGGCCGGCGATCCCGCCGACCGCTTCTTTCTGGTGCTGGCCGGCTGGGTCAATCTGTTCGCCCTGACCGAGGCCGGCGATCAGTCGATCCTGGAAGTGATCGAAGCCGGGCAAAGCTTTGCCGAGGCGGCGATTTTCGCCAGCCAGCGTTTTCCCATCAACGCCGAATGCCGCCCCGGCACCCGGCTGGTGGAAATTCCGGCGCGGCCCTTTCTGGCCCGGCTGTCCGACCGCGGCGGGCTGGCGGCGCAGCTGCTGGCCTCGCTGGGGCGCTGGCAGCGGCGCATGGCCGCCGAAATCGGCGAGCTGAAACGGCGCAGCCCCGGCCAGCGCCTGGGCTGGTTCCTGCTGACCCAGCTGCGCGAGAAAACCCCCGGCCCCCAGTGCGGCGAGGGGCATGTGCTGCTGCCCATGACCAAGGTGCAGCTGGCCAGCCGCATCGGCATCACCCCGGAAAGCCTGTCGCGGGCCCTGGCCCGGCTGAAGCCCCTGGGAGTGCGGTCCTCGGGGCGGGATTTCATGATCGCCGATATCGACCGCCTGCGCCGTTTCTGCGACGAAGGGTAGGGAAAAGCGGACTGGTGGTGCGGCGGGGGCCTGGCAAGAACCGCACGACCTTGGCAAATTTTGCCAAATACCGTACGATGGCAAGCCTCACGCCAGGAGATTTCCCATGCCCACCATGAATGTCAGCCTGCCGGACAATTTGGCTTCTTTCGTCGAGCAGGAGGTTTCCGCCGGAGGATACGCGACCCAGAGCGAGGTGGTTCGGGATGCCCTTCGCCTGTTCCAGCGGGAAAAGGCGGTGGAACAAGAGAAGCTGGAGATGCTCCGACGGGCCGTCATGATCGGGATCGAGGATTGGCGGGAAGGCCGTTTGGATGATCGCCCCATCAACGAGATTCTGGACGAAATTGACGGCGATCAGCCATGACGGCCTATCGGGTAACCGAAGCCGCCAAACGGGATTTCAGGGCGGTTCTCAAGGAAACCAAGGAGTATTTTGGGTCGCGCCAGCGGGAAATCTACAAGCGGCTGATCGCCAAAGGCGTGGAAATGGTTGCCGAGGCGCCTGGGCGTGGCGGCTCGTGGGATCGGGGAAGCATCCTGCCCGGCCTTCGGGCCTTCCACCTGGAGAATGCGGCCGGTAAGCGCGGCGCGGCGGCTCACACACTGTATTACGGCATGGAACGGATGCCCGACGGATCGCCGCGTGTCGTCATCCTGCGCCTCCTCCACGAGAGCATGGAGTCGCGGCTGCATCTCGCCCGCAGCAACGTGCGGGAACCGTCACCCACGCCGCCTGAGCCTGACGACGCTCCTCCAGCCGACGATTGATTCAAGTTCAGGTAATCGACGATCAGGCGGCGCTCCCCCCCGTTATCCCTTGCCCATCGGGTGCACCAGAAGGAGGGGGCCGGTTCCATCCGCATGGAACCGGCCCCGCCATCCGCCCCGGACCATCGCGCCGCTATGGGCTGATGCCGCGCGACCGGGGCGGTGGATTAATACCGGCCAACCATTGAAGTGACTCGTTGGCCGGTATCCGGCGAGCCTTGAGCGAGCGGCCAAGGCGGCGGATGCCGCCGCCCGGCGAGGGACGATACAACCGGTCAATTCATTGGCCGGTTGGTTTAATGCGCCAGCAGCGGCGCCAGCCCGGCGCAGCCCAGCACCAGGGCCAGGATCACCGTGAGACTGGCCAGAAAGGTGCCCTTCCACAGACCGCTGGAGCGGGCCAGCCCCAGGAACACCCAAAGGATCTGCCGGGCCTTGATCAGGGCCACCGCCAGCAGCAGCGTCACGCTGAGCAGCGGCAGCCGTCCCGATCCGGTGGGATCGCCCGCCGCCAGCAGAACGATGGTGAGGCCCATCAGGGTCAGCCATGTCAGCAGCAGGGCGCGGAACGAGGGCAGGGCGGCGGTGGTCATGGCGGGCCTCTAGCGGATCAGATAGACGATGGGGTACAGCAGCACCCAGATCAGATCGACCATGTGCCAGAAGGCGGTCATGGTCTCCACGGTGTCGGTGCTGGTCTTCCAGGCGGCCACGGCCAGCAGCACCAGCCCCAGCACCACATGCAGGGCGTGAAAGCCGGTCATCAGATAGAACAGGGTGAAGAAGGGGCTGCTGTCCATGGTGAAGCCCTGGGCCAGGGCGGCGGCATATTCGCTGGCCTTGACGGCCAGGAAGGCCAGCCCCAGCAGTCCGGCGGCCAGCAGCCACAGGCGGCAGGCCCGGCGGCGCCCTTGCGCCACGGCGCGGGTGGCGGCGGCGGCGGCGAAGCCGCTGGTCAGCAGGATCATGGTGTTGATGCCGCCCGACAGGCGGTCGAGATGGCCCTGATCGGCGGCGAACTGGGCGGCATGCCAGGCCCGCGCCGCCGAAAAGCCGGCGAAGAAGCAGCCGAACACCAGAAGCTCGCTCAGGATCAGCACCCACATCAGGGGGTTGCCGGGCAGATGATCGAGAACGCCCCAGCTGTCTTCGGGGGGCGGGGCCGGAAGGGGAGATGCGGTCGTCATGCCCGCACTATGACGAGGCCGGCGGGGCGGCCTCCTTAACTCTCATCAAGGGGCGGACATCGCCGGGGCGGTGGCGGTGATCTTGACCAGGATCAAGCGGATTTTCCGGCGGCGGCGCTACTCTTGCCGCGCAACTCTCCGGGGCATGCGAGGATCGAAGGCATGGAACAGGCGTTTCAGATGATCGATGTGGGCGGCAAGGCGCCCAGCCGCCGGGTGGCGGTGGCGCAGGGCAGCATTCATGTGGGGCCCGCCGCCTTTGCGCTGATCCGCGACCGCGCCCTGCCCAAGGGCGATGCCCTGGTGCTGGCCGAGATCGCCGGCATCCAGGGCGCCAAGGCGGCCTCCACCGCCCTGCCGCTGTGCCATCCGCTGCCGCTGGATCAGGTGGCGCTGCGCCACGAGCTGGACGCGGCGGGCCACAGCGTCACCCTGTTCTGCCTGGTGTCGGCCTTCGCCCGCACCGGTGTGGAGATGGAGGCCATGGCCGGGGTGCAGGCCGGGCTGCTGACCATTTACGATCTGGCCAAGATGGTCGAACCCACCCTGACCCTGGGCGACAGCTATCTCCTGGCCAAGGTGGGCGGCAAGAGCGGGGTTTATCTCAGCCCGCGCGGCGTGCCCGGCTGGCTGCGCACGCTGTTGCGCCTGGACCGGCCGCCGCCGCTGGCCGGCGTGACGGCGGCGGTGCTCACCTTGAGCGACCGCGCCGCGCAAGGGGTTTACGAGGATCGCTCCGGTCCGGTGCTGCGCGGCATGCTGGAAGAGGCCGGGGCCGAGGTGGTGCTGAGCCGGATCATTCCCGACGACCGCGAGACCTTGCGCCAAACCCTGGCCGATCTGGCCGCCGGTCCGGCGGCGCCGCAGCTGGTGCTGACCACCGGCGGCACCGGCATCGCCCCGCGCGACGTCACGCCCGAGGCCATCGCCGATCTTTCCCCCCGCATGGTGCCGGGGCTGGGGGAATTCCTGCGCCACAGCGGCGCCGCCTTCACCCCGCATTCCTGGAGCAGCCGCTCGGTGGCGGCGGTGCTGGAGCGCACCCTGCTGGTGGCGCTGCCCGGCAATCCGAAGGCGGTGCGCGAGGGGCTGGACAGCCTGCTGCCGCTGTTGCCGCATCTTCTGGATACCATCGCGGGGAAAAAACATGATTCCTTACCTCCACGCTAAAGAGCTGCTGCTGGCCCGGGCCGGCGCCGTCCGGCCGGTCATGCTGCCGCTGGACCAGGCGGCGGGGCGGGTGGCCGCCGCTCCGGTGGCGGCGGCGTTTCCGGTGCCGTCGTTCCATAACTCCGCCATGGACGGCTTCGCCCTGGCCGCCGATGCCGCCGCCGGGGCCAAACCGGAGCAGCCCCTCAGGCTGCCGGTGGCGGCGGTGGCCGCCGCTGGCGGCGGCCCCGCCCTGTGGCGGCCGGGCGCCGTGGTGCAGATCATGACCGGCGCCGCCCTGCCGCCCGGCCCCGATACCGTGGTGCCCATCGAAAACGTGACGGTGGAGCGCGGCGGCGACGGCGTGGCCCAGGCCATCACCCTGACGGCGCCGCTCCGCCCCGGCAGCCATATCCGCCGCCAGGGCGAGGATTTCGCCGTGGGCGATCCGCTGCTGGCGGCCGGAGAGCGCATCACCCCGCATCAGATCATGGCCCTGGCCGCCTTGGGGGTGGGGCGGGTCATGGTGGCGGCGGCGCCGCTGCTGACGGTGCTGGCCACCGGCGACGAGGTGCGCCCGGTGACCGCCGATCACGACGGCGCGCCGCCCGGCGGCGACGCCATCTTCAACGCCAACAGCCCCTATCTGCTGGCGGCGGCAGGGCTGTGGGGGGCCGAAACCGAGGATGGCGGCCAGGTGCCCGATACCCGCGCCGCCTTCGCCCAGGCCTTGCGCGGCCTCATGGCCCGCAACCGGCCGGGGCGGGTGGTGCTGTCCACCGGCGCGGTCTCGAAGGGCGAGTTCGATTTCGTTCCCGACGCCCTGGCCGATGTGGGGGCCGAGATCCTGTTCCACCGCGCCGCCATCCGGCCCGGCAAGCCCATTCTGTTCGCCCTGCTGCCGGGGGGCATTCCCTTTTTCGGTCTGCCGGGCAATCCCATCTCGGCGGCGGTGGGCTTCCGCTTTTTCGTGGTGCCGCTGCTGCGCGCCCGGCTGGGGCTGCCGCCCGAGATGCCGTGGCGGCTGCCGCTGGCCCGCCCGCACGCCGTCAAGCCGGGCTATACGGTGTTTCTGAAGGCCGCGCTGTCCATCGGCGGCGGCGGCACCCCCCGGGTGGAGATTTTGCCCGGCCAGGAATCCTTCCGCATCCGCCCCATGCTGGCGGCCAATGGCTGGGTGGCCTGGGGCGAGAGCTGTTCCGAACTGGAATCGGGGCATCTGGTGGATTTTTATCCCGCTTTTCCGCAAACCGTGGCGTGAGGACCGCATGCAGATCCGTTTAGCCGTTTTCGGCGCCTTCCGTGGCGCGCTGGCGCAGGGCGAGCTGGAGTTTTCCCTGCCCGACGATGCCCGCGTGCAGCATTTGCGCCAGGCCCTGAAGGCGCATTTGCGCCGCCTGCACCCCGAGGGCGGCGATGACGCCCTGGTCGACCGCTCGGCCTTCGCCGATGTCTTCGAGGTGCTGGACGAGGAGACGCCGCTGGCCGGGCGGCAGGGATTGGCGGTGCTGCCGCCGGTGTGCGGAGGCTGATGATGACCGATGGCCTCCATTGCGCCATTTCCACCGCGCCGCTGTCGGTGGAGGCGGCGCTGCGCTTCGTGTCCGCCCCCGGCAACGGCGCCGTCACCAGCTTCATCGGCCAGGTGCGCGATCTCAACCAGGGCCGCGCCGTGCGCGGGGTCAGCTACGATGTGTACGACGCCCTGGCCCTGCGCGGCTTCGAGCAGCTGGCCGCCGAGGCGCGGGAGCGCTGGGGCGGCGGGCTCTGCCTGTGGCTGGAGCATTTCAAGGGCCGCCTGGAGGTGGGGGGGGTCAGCATCGTCATCGCCGTGGGATCGCCGCACCGCGACGAGGGCTTTCAGGCCTGCCGCTATCTGATCGAGGAGATCAAGCACCGCTCCCCCATCTGGAAACAGGAGCATTATCACGACGGCGACAGCGCCTGGGTGCAGGGCCATGCCCTTTGCCGGCACTGATCCGCTGTTCGCGCCGGCGGACTGCTGCGCCGGGCTGATCCTGGCCGGCGGCGAGGCCCGGCGCATGGGCGGCGGCGACAAGGGCCGCCACGGCGTGGCCGGGCGGCCCATGCTGCCCGATCTTCTGGAAACGCTGGCCGGGCAGGGCATCGTGCTGGCCTTGAGCGCCAACGGCCCGGCCCGGCGGTTCGCCGATCTAGGCCTGCCGGTGCTGGCCGATGCCGTGCCGGGGCTGGGGCCGCTGGGCGGCCTGCTCACCGGGCTCGACTGGGCGGCGGCGCAAGGCATGGCCTGGCTGCTGACGGCACCCTGCGACACCCCCTTCCTGCCAAAGGATCTGCTGCCCCGGCTGGCGGCGGCGGCCAGGATGCGGGAGCGTCCGGCGGCGGTGGCCGCCTCGGGCGGCAGCCGTCATCCGGTGGCGGGGCTGTGGTCGGTGTCGTTGCGCCAGGATCTGCGCCGCTTCCTGCTGGAAGAGGGCGGACGGCGCATGGGCGGCTGGGCCGAGCGCTGCGGCGCCGCCGAGGCCGACTGGCCGGCCGAGCCGGTGGATCCCTTTTTCAACGTCAATCATCCGGCCGATCTGGCGGCGGCGGAAGGGCTGGCGGCCCGGCGCGGCGGGTTGGCCGGGGCGGTGCTGCTGCCGAAAGGGCAGTCGGGGCACGCCCTGCTGGCCGAATTCGCCGCCCGTCTGCGCGGCGCGGGGGAAACGCCCGGCGGCCTGCTGCAGCAGGGCGGCAAAAGCGAGGGCAGCGCCCCCGGCGCCGTGCGCATCCAGGCGCTGGACACCGGCGAGAGTTTTTCCCTGATGCAGGATCTGGGGCGGTTCGGCAGCTGTTCCGTCGATCCCTGGGGCCTCTGCGCCGCCTCGGCGGCGCTGCGCCGCGCCGTGGCGCGGGGGCAGCGTCCGGTGCTGGTCAACAAGTTCGGGCCGCTGGAGGCCGACGGCGAGGGGCTGGCCGACGATATGATGGCGGTGATGGCCGAGGGGCTGCCGCTGCTCACCACCGTTTCCATCACCCGGCTCGAAGCCTGGATGGCGTTTTGCGGCGGTCTTTGCACCCTGCTGCCGCCCCGGCCGGCGGCGGTGTGGCGCTGGTGGCGCGACTGGCCGGCCTGACGGAAAACGGGGCTTCCGGAAACGGTTCCGGAAGCCCCGCTGTTTTCAGAACCCCTGGCTGTTTTCAGAACCCCACGGTGACGAAGGCCCACATGGCGTCGGTGTTGGCCAGGGTGCCGCCGCCGGTGCTGGTGTCGGCGAAGCCGCCGTTGCTGGCGTGGTATTTGGCGAACTGCACGCCGCCGTTGATGTGCTGGTTCAGGGGATAGGTGGCCGACAGATCCCATTCGTGGCCCAGATCCTTGTTCTGGTAGTCGGAACGGAAGCTGTAGTAGCGGGCCAGCAGGTCGACGCCGAACACCTTGGCGGTGGCGGTGCCGTAGGCGCTGCGCAAACCTTCCTTCGGGGTGGTCAGGAACATTTCCGCCCAGCCGTTGAAGGCGTGCTTGGTGGCCAGCGGGGTCTGGAAGCCGTACAGGCCGTTGTTGGAGCCCATCACCATGTAATCGCCGGCCAGGCCGAAGCCGTGCCAGTTCACCTTGGCGCCGCCGTGGCTGTAATCGGCGTCGATGGCGCCCGAGCCGCCATCATAAGAGCCCTGATGGGCCAGTTCGCCCACATAGGCCAGCTTGACGGCGGCGGGCAGGTCGAAGCTGCCGTGCAGACGGCCGCCCAAGGTGGCGCTGTTGCAGGCGCCCGGCGTGGTGGTGATGTAGCAGCCGGCGGCGCCGGGCAGATAGGCGTAGGTCTGATCGGATTCGTTGCCGTACCAGTAGCCGAAGGCATCCACCTGCAAGGCTTTGAACTTGGTCCAGTTGGCCTCGGTCAGATAGGAGTTCTGACTCACCTCCTGGTTTTCGATATCCTTCAGGCCCCACAGATAGGCGCCGAAGACCTTGATGTCGGGCAGGCTTTTGTTGACCACGCTGACGGCGTCGAAGGTCTGCATGTTCTGGCGGAAGCCGACATTACCCACGAAGCGCTCATCGTCGAGCTGGATGATCTGGCGGCCGGCGGCCAGGCGGGTGTTGTAGCCCTCGTAGCTGAGGAAGGCCTGGTTGACGTTGTCGCCCGCCGGATCGGCGATATTGGCGTAACGGGGGTGATTGCCGGCCAGGGCGGTATGGCTGCTCTGGGCGTACCATGCCGGCACATTGTAGTTGCCGGTGGAGTTCAGTACCGAAACGTCGATGAACTGCACGGTGGCGCCGAAACCGTCCAGCGGTTTGGTGCTGTAGCCCACCAGGGTCTGCACCGTGGCGGCCTGAGCCTCGGCCTTGTTCTGCTGCTGCACCACCTCGTAGCGCGGCCGCACCTGGATGCTGGGGGTGCCCTGGGTCACGGCCTGGCCCAGTTCGTCGGCCAGGCTGGCGCCGTCGTCGGCCAGGGCCTGTCCGGCCATGGCCAGCATCGCCGCCGTGGCGGTGGCGGCCAGCAGCGTCCGCCGCAAGGACTGTCTCTTCATTGCCATCATGCTCAACTCCTCCTGGCGCCGGATCCCACTGTGCCGGCGCGGTCCCCGCCCGGCGGAGGCCGGGCCTGAAGTCTTCCGGAAATAATCAGGTGTCATATTCCCCTTATTATTTCTGAGGAGACATTAGCGGGGGGCGGGCGCGTGGCTTTGACGTTGATCAAGCCAAGGGGCGGTTAAGCCGGAAAAGCGCCGGATCCGGGGCGGACGAAGGGGCGGCGCGCGGAGATGTGCAACAGGATAGGAACCCTTTGATCTTTCGGGTAAGCGCAAAAATGGCTACCTTGATGGCGGATCGGAGCGGGATAGGGTCCCGGCCGCGCGTTTCAGGGGAGGGAAGAGACTGTGAAGGGCCCGCTCTGTCATGCGGACTTCGACGATCTGACCGCCTTGCTGCGGGAGGCCGAGGCCGCCACCCTGCTGCTGGACGATACCGGCACCGTGCTGTGGGCCAACGCCGCCGCCGGGCGCGACTGGCCGGCCCTGGCCCGCGCCGGCCTGCGGCTGCCCGAAAGGATGCCGGGACTGGCCCTGGCCGGGCGCACCGCGCACAAGGTGCCGTGGGGTGCGGACGAGGCGCGGCTGTTGCCGCTGGCCTCCGGCTGGGCGGCAACCCTGCCGGCGCCGGCCTCGGCCCTGTCGCTGCGCCAGGTGATCGACGCCATCGCCGTGCCGCTGTTCTGGAAGGACGAGGCCGGGATTTACCGCGGCTGCAATCCGGCCATGGCCGCGATTCTGGGCCGTCCGGCGGAGGAGATCGTCGGCCGTTCGCTGGCGGCGGTGAGCGGGCCGGATCTGGCCGCCAAATACGCCGCCATGGACGAGGCTCTGATGGCGGAAGGGCCGGGCGGCACCCAGCGCTATGAGTGGGAGGTGGCGCACAAGGACGGCAGCCGCAGGCAGGTGCTGTTCTGCAAGGCCAATATTCCCGATGCCCAGGGGCGGGTGCGCGGTCTGGTGGGCACGGTGCTCGATATCACCGATCTGCGTCAGGCCGAGCGGAAATTCTCGCAGCTTTTTAACCTTTGTCCCGCCGTCATCACCCTGACCGACCGCGCCAGCGGCCGCTATCTGGAGGTGAACGACGCTTTTGTAACGGTGACCGGCCATAGCCGCGCCGAGGCCATCGGCAGCACGGCGCTCGGCATCGGCATCTGGGGCGAGGAGACGGACCGCGCCGCCGTTCTGGCCGCCCTGGCGGCCAACGGCGGGCGGCTGACCAATTTCGAAACCCGCTTCCGCCGCCGCGACGGCAGCGTTTTTCCCGCCCTCATCGCCTGCGAGGGGATCACGCTTGTGGACCGTTCCTGCCTGATCCTGGTGGGCTGGGATATCTCGGCGCAAAAAGAGAACGAGGCGCGGCTGACCCAGGCGGTGGCGGCGCTCACCCGTTCCAACGCCGATCTGGAGCAGTTCGCCTATGTGGCCTCGCACGATCTGCGCGAGCCCTTGCGCACCATCAGCCTTTATATCGGCATGATGCAGCGGCGTCTGGCCGCCAGCGCCGACGCCGATCTGCGCGACTTCATGGCCTTCGCCCGCGATGGCGCCAAGCGCATGGACCGCATGGTGCTGGACCTTCTGGACTATTCCCGCGCCGGGCGGGCCCAGACACCGCCCGGCGCGGTGCCGATGGCCGAGGTGATCGAAGCCGCCCTGGCCATTCTGGCGGTCCGCATCGAGGAAAGCGGCGCCGTGATCCAAGGCCCCGCCGAGGATGCCCTGGTGCTGGGCCGGCGCGACGATCTGCTGCGGCTGATGCAGAATCTGCTGGCCAATGCCCTGAAATACCGCGACCCTGAGCGCAGCCCCCGCATCGCCATCACCGCCCGGCGCCAGGGCGGGGACTGGCTGTTCGCGGTGGAGGATAACGGCATCGGCATCGATCCGGCCTATCACGAGCGGATTTTCCAGGTTTTCCAGCGCCTGCATACCCGTGCCGAATATGACGGCACCGGCATCGGCCTGGCCATCTGCCGCCGCATCGTGCAGGAGCGCGGCGGCCGCCTGTGGGTGGAACCGGCGCCGCAACAGGGCAGCCGCTTTTTGTTCACGCTGCCGGCGGCCTGAGAAGCTTCAAGGAAACTGCGGTTTTTTCGGGCGGCCAGCCGTGCTGTAGTGGCGGGGTTCGGTTTGATGAGGAGATCCCCTTTGACCTATATCGCCATGAACCGTTTCCGTATCGCCCGCGGCCGCGAAGAGGAGTTCGAGACCCTCTGGCGCGACCGCGACAGTCACTTGCGCGAGATGCCGGGCTTCGTGGCCTTCCATCTGCTGCGCGGCGCGGACGGCGACGAGCATACCCTGTTCGCCAGCCATACCGTTTGGGCCTCGCGCCGCCATTTCGAGGCGTGGACCCAGTCGGAGGCCTTCCGCCGCGCCCATGGCGGCGCCGCCCGCTCGGCCGGGCTTTATCTGGGGCCGCCGCAGTTCGAAGGCTTCGAGGCGGTGCAGGAGCTTACGGCCGAGTAGGGGCGGGGCGGCGGCGGGCCAGATAGGCCAGGGCCACCAGGGCGGCGGCCAGCCCGGCGGCCGCGCCCACGCCCAAGGCCCAGCGCGGGCCGAAACGGTCGGCCACCCGGCCGACGATGGGGGCGCCGATGGGGGTGCCGCCCATGGCCACGGCGATGCGGATGGCCATCACCCGGCCGCGCATCACCGGTTCCGAGGCCAGTTGCATCAGGCTGTTGCTGGTGGTGGCGAAGGTGAGGGCGGCGGCGCCGGTGGGCACCAGGGCGGCGGCGAAACTCCAATATCCGGGCGCCAGGGCGGCCAGGGCGCAGCCCAGGCCGAACAGGGCGGCCCCGGCCAGCAGGGTGCCGAAGCCGGGACGGCTGCGCCCGGCGGCCAGCAGTGCCCCGGCCACGGTGCCCACCGCCATGCACGAGCTGAGCAATCCGTAGGCGCGGGCATCGGCATGAAACACCCGCACCGCCATGGTGGAAATGAAGATGGCGAAGTTGAGCCCGAAGGTGCCGATCAGGGCCAGCATCACCAGCATGGCCATCAGATCGGGGCGGACCCAGACATAGCGCAGCCCGGCGGCGAAGCTGCCCTTGGCGTGGCGGGTGCGGGCCTTGGGGTAAAGGGCGGCGCCATCCAGGCGCAGCAGGGCGGCCAGCACGGCGAAGAACGACAGGCCGTTCAGCAGAAAAGCCCAGCCGGTGCCGATGGAGGCGATGACCAGCCCCGCCGCCGCCGGCCCCAGCATGCGCCCGGCGTTGAACGAGGTGGAGTTGAGGGCCACGGCATTGGGCAGCCGGGGTTCATCCACCAGTTCGCCCACGAAGGTCTGACGGGCCGGGGCGTCGAAGGCGGCGGCGCAGCCGAACAGAAAGGCCAGCACATCCACCTGCCACAGCCGCACCCAGCCGCCGATGGCCAGCCCCCCCAAAAGCAGGGCCAGCAGCCCCATCAGGGTTTGCGTCACCATCAAAAGCCGCCGCTGCGGGAAATGATCGGCGGCGGTGCCGGTCCAGGGCAGCAGCAGCAATTGCGGCGCGAACTGCAGGCCGGTCACCACGCCCACCGCCGTGGCGCTGTGATGGGTCAGCTGGGTCAGCACCAGCCAGTCCTGGGCGGCCCGCTGCATCCAGGTGCCGATGTTGGACACCAGGGCGCCCGCCGACCAGATGCGGAAATTGCGCTGATCCAGCGATTGGAAGGTGGCGGACAGGGGCATGGCGGTCAGTCGTCGGCCAGGCGGCGCAGCAGCAGCACCGCCTCGGCCAGGCGGGCCTGTTCCTCGGGGGTGAAGCGGGCCTCGATGGCGCGGGTCAGCCAGTCCTGCCGGGCGGCGCGGCGCTCGGCCAGCCACTGGCGGCAGCTGTCGGTCAGCGCCCACAGGATCTGGCGGCCGTCGCCGGGATCGGGGGCGGCGCGGACATGGCCGGCGGCCTGCAGCGGCGACAGGATGGCGGCCATGGATTGCGGGCGCATGCCCTCGGCCCGGGCCAATTGCGACATGGTGGCGGCGCCGTCGCTTTCCAGGCGCAAAAGCGCGTAGATCTGGGCGGCGGGCAGATCGTCGCCGCCGCTTTGCGCGCGCAGGCGGCGTTTCAGCCGGCCCACCAGGGCGCGCAGGCCGGTGGCCAGGGCGGCGGCGGTTTCCGAGGGGAGGGGTGGTGTGGTCATATCGCCGTTATAGCGGATATGCAGATAATCTGTACAGATAACTTTTCAGTTTACCTGCATAAATCCACAGCGGACAAAAAAGTCCGAAGGCTGGGGGATAGCCTTCGGACCACAAGGATGGCATGACCCGTGCGGCTGAGACCTGCGCCGGTTGCCCTCAGGCTTAGTCTCTTGCATGGGGCGGCGGCATTGATAATTGTTGGCCGGGCCGGCGGGGCTTATTCCTTTTTTTCCACGCCGCCCTATATGCCATCTGGGCATTGCCGGTCCGTACCGTCCCTGTTATACCAACCGGCCAATGAATTGACCGGTTGTATCGTCCCTCGCCGGGCGGCGGCATCCGCCGCCTTGGCCGCTCGCTCAATGCTCGCTGGAGACCGGCCAACGAGTCACTTCAATGGTTGGCCGGTATTACACAGGCGGGCGGACGGAACAGCGGAGCGCGGAATGAAACAAGGGCGGATCGAGGAGGTTTGGAGCAGCGGCGCCAAGTGCGAGGCCTGCGGCATCCGCGATCTGGTGCTGTTCGCCGATCTCGACCAGGCGGATTTCAGCCTGATCCATCTGCCCATCGACGAGGTGGAGGTGGCGGCGGGCGAGGTGCTTTATAATTGCCAGAGCAGCGGCGCCTATCTTTACACCGTGCGCTCGGGTCTGCTGAAACTGGTGCAGTATCTGCCCGATGGCGGCCAGCGCATCGTGCGGCTGCTGAAGCCCGGCGCCACCGCCGGGCTGGAGGCCAGCCTGGGTCAGCCCTACGAACATACCGCCATCGCCCTGCAGCCCACGGCGCTGTGCCGCATCCCTCGCCAGGTGGTGGACCGTCTGTCGCGGGAAACGCCGCGCCTGCATGCCCAGCTGATGCAGCGCTGGCACGATTCCCTGCGTCAGGCCGATGACTGGCTGACCGGCCTTTCCACCGGCAAGGCGCCGCAGCGGCTGGCCAGGCTGCTGATCCAGCTGATGGAACCCGACGGCACCGCCACCCTGTTCTCGCGCGAGGATCTGGGGGCGATGCTGGGCATCACCACCGAACATGCCAGCCGCACCGTGGCCGAGCTGAAGCGGCAGGAGGCCATCTTCGAGCTTTCCCCCAACCGCTATCTCTGCGCCATCGACCAGTTGGACTGCATCGACGCCGCCGACTGCTGAGATGTCTTGGGGCGGCGCCGCCGGCGCCGCCCCAAGATCCGCGCCGCTCAGGCTCGGATATCGACCGATCTGCCGGTACCCGCCGCCGCG
>JAJZGK010000283.1 GCA_021798485.1 Pseudomonadota bacterium | reverse complement strand
GCCGCCGCCCGCCTGCTGGCCCGCGCCGGCGCCGACAGCAAAAGCACCGCCCTGTTGCGGGGCGCCGCCGCCCTGCGCCGCGAGGCCGGGGCCATCAAGGCCGCCAACGCCCTCGACATGCGGGCCGGACAGGACAAGGGCCTGAGCGCCGCCCTGCTGGACCGCCTGCGCCTGGACGACGCCCGTATCGAAGCCATGGCCAAAGGCCTGGAGGACATCGCCGCCCTGCCCGATCCGGTGGGCCAGGAAATCGCCCGCTGGCAGCGCCCCAACGGCCTCGATATCGCCCGCGTGCGCGTGCCGTTCGGCGTGATCGGCATCATCTATGAAAGCCGCCCCAACGTCACCGCCGATGCCGGCGCCCTGTGCCTGAAATCGGGCAATGCCGCCATTTTGCGCGGCGGTTCGGAAAGCCTGAACAGTTCTCGCGCCATCCTGGCCTGCCTGCGCGAGGGGCTGGCCGCCGCCGGACTGCCGGAAACCGCCCTGCAGATGGTGCCCACCGCCGACCGCGCCGCCGTCGGCATCCTGTTGCGCATGAACGACAGCGTCGATGTGATCGTGCCGCGCGGCGGCCGCTCGCTGATCGAACGGGTGATGGCGGATTCGCGCATTCCGCTGTTCCTGCATCTGGACGGCATCTGCCACACCTATGTGGACGGCGCCGCCGATCTGGCCATGGCCCGCAAGGTGGTGGTGAACGCCAAGATGCGCCGCACCGGCATCTGCGGCGCCACCGAAACCCTGCTGGTGGACCGCAAGGCCGCCGCCAGCCATCTGGCGCCCCTGGTCGAGGATCTGCTGGCCGCCGGCTGCGAGGTGCGCGGCGATGCCGATGTGCAGGCCGTGGATCCCCGCGTGCGCCCGGCCAGCGACGAGGACTGGAGCACGGAATATCTCGACGCCATCCTCTCGGTGAAGCTGGTGGACGGCGTGGAAGGCGCCATCGCCCATATCGAGCGCTACGGCTCGCACCACACCGAAAGCATCATCACCGATGACGAGGCCGCCGCCGCCGCCTTCTTCGCCGGGGTGGACAGCGCCATCGTGCTGCACAACGCCTCGACCCAGTTCGCCGACGGCGGCGAATTCGGCATGGGGGCCGAGATCGGCATTTCCACCGGCAAGATGCATGCGCGCGGCCCGGTGGGGGTGGAACAGCTCACCACCTTCAAATATGTGGTGCGCGGCGCCGGCCAAACCCGTCCCTGACGCCATGGCCCTGCCCCCCAACCCCTGGGGCGACCGCCTGCGCCGCCGTGTCGGCCTGCTGGGCGGCTCGTTCAACCCGGCCCACGACGGCCACCGCCACATCAGCCTGGCCGCCCTGGCCGCCCTGGGGCTGGACGAGGTGTGGTGGCTGGTCAGCCCGCAGAATCCGTTGAAAGCGGCGCGGGATATGGCGCCGCTGGCGGCGCGGCTGGCCCGCGCCCGCGCCCGCGCCCGCCATCCGGCCATCCGCGTCACCGGCCTGGAAAGCCGTCTGGCCACCCGCTATACCGCCGATACCCTGGCGGCGCTGTGCCGCCGTTTTCCGGCGCGGCGCTTCGTGTGGCTGATGGGGGCCGACAATCTGGCGCAGTTTCCCCGCTGGGAACGCTGGGAACAGATCTTCCACCGCGTGCCCATTGCGGTTTTCGACCGCAGTCCATATTCTTTTCAGGCCCTGGCCGGCAAGGCGGGCACGCGTTTCCGGTCCTCGCGCCGCCCGCCCCGGCGGGCCAGGCTGCTGGCCGCCGATCCGCCGCCGGCCTGGGTGTTCCTGCATCAGCGGCGCCACCCCGCCTCGGCCACCGCCTTGCGCCGTCAAGGCCTTTCACCGGATTTCGTTCACGCATGACCCTGGAGCATAAAGCCATTACCGCCCCCCTTCCCCAACCGCTCGATCCCGATCAGGTGGTCGCCACCGTCACCGCCTCGCTGGAAGACGACAAGGCCGACGATATCCTGGTGGTCGACCTGCGCGGCCGCTCGTCGGTGGCCGATCATCTGGTCATCGCCTCGGGCCGTTCGCAGCGCCAGGTGGCCGCCATGGCCGACCATCTGCATTTCAAGCTGAAGCATCTCGGCCTGCCGGTTTCCGTCGAAGGACAAACCCAGGGCGACTGGGTGCTGATCGACGCCGGCGATATCGTGGTGCATCTGTTCCGCCCCGAGGTGCGCAGCTTCTACGGCCTGGAACG
Source organism: Pseudomonadota bacterium (assembly GCA_021798485.1). Taxonomy (GTDB): domain Bacteria; phylum Pseudomonadota; class Alphaproteobacteria; order Rhodospirillales; family Magnetospirillaceae; genus JAJZGK01. Next base: position 1,422 of record JAJZGK010000283.1, on the reverse strand, counting down.
CATGTGGGGCCTGAAAACCCCGGAACGCGCCGAGCCCGTGATCACCCCCCTGGACTGATCCCGGCATGCGCCTGATCCTGGCCGCCGTCGGCAAGGGCAAGGCCGGCCCCGAACGCGCCCTGTTCGAACAGTATCAGGGCCGCCTGGGCTGGCCGCTGGCCTTGAAGGAGGTGGAGGAAAAGCGCCCGCTGCCGGTGGCCGAACGCATGGCCCGCGAAGCCGAGCTGCTGCTGGCCCAGGTGCCCGCCGGAGCGGTGATCGTGGCCCTTGATGAACGCGGCAGGCCGCAAAGCAGCCCCGCCTTCGCCGAACGCCTGCGCGGCTGGCGCGACGAGGGCCGCGCCTGCATCACCTTTCTCATCGGCGGCGCCGACGGCCACGACGAACGGGTGCGCGGCCGCGCCGACATGCTGCTGTCCTTCGGCAGCATGACCTGGCCGCACATGCTGGTGCGCGGCCTGCTGGCCGAACAGCTCTACCGGGCCGAATGCATCCTGGCCAACCACCCCTATCACCGGGGGCGGGAGTGATTTTAACATTCGTCATCCCAGGATGATTGATGGCGGGCCGGCAAAGCTTTATCCTTGAACCGGGATAAGAGGGAAAAACGGGTGACTTCTGCATGATGGACGGACTGGAACTGGACGGGATCCTGCCCGAGGAACAGGCCGGCTTCATCGCCTTCAGCGACAAGGCCGTGGGTACGAATATCAACCCGCAAACCCTGCTTGCCACCGATTACCTGAATCATTTCAACGAGATCATCATGATGCTCGAAATGATTCCCGATATGCCCGACTGCCTGGAGGAGGCCCAGGCCTGGTCGCCCAAAAGCTATCAGGACCATTTCCGCGACAGCCAGTTCCGCGACCGCGCCCTGGCCATCGAGGCCTACGACCACGTGCCCTCGAAATACCGCGTGCCGTTCGAAGAGGTGATCGGCCAGATGAACAGCCTGGTGGCGGCCTCCATCCTGCGCATCGCCGAAGTGCTGGAGGGCGGCGATGCCGACCAGCTGCGCTACATTTGCAGCGAGGCCTCGCACGGGGTGCAAAAACTGATGGATGTGGCCAGCGCCGTCATCCACGGCAGCACCAAGATCCTGGTCCAGTCGGAAATCGACGGCTTCCTGGCCCATTGAGACCAACCGGCCACCCCGTCACGTCACCAGAATAGCGTTTTCCACGCTGTCTTGAAGCATGCTCCTTGGGCGGCGAGGCCCCTTTGTCGTCATCCGCAGAGCGGCATGCCCCTCTTGTCGTCATGCGCGGGCTTGCCCCACGCATCATAAGACGGCGTCTCCCCCACACATGGATGGCCGGGTCAAGCCCGGCCAAGACGGCTTAAGGGAGGAGCTGTGGCGCCGAGGCCCTTTTGTCGTCGTCCGCCCCTCTTGTCGTCATGCGCGGGCTTGAGATCGGA
>JAJZGK010000050.1 GCA_021798485.1 Pseudomonadota bacterium | reverse complement strand
CGCCGCAGGCGGCGCAGCCGTCCGGGGATGCCCCGGCGCCGCCGTCGGAGGAGCGCCAGGACGCCAAGGGCGGCGGCGGCGGCGGCGGCCGCATCGGCGACCGGCTGGTGGAAATGGGGCTGCTGTCCAAGGACCAGCTGCAGGTGGCGCTTTATGAGAAGAAGCGCTCGAAAAAGCTGCTGGGCAATTTGCTGGTGGAGCTGGGCTTCATCACCGAATCGGCGCTGTCGGCGGTTCTGGTGTCGAGTTCTGGGCTGGAACGTTTCGATCTCAAGGATACGGTGGTCGAGCCGGATCTGCTGAAGGCCTTTCCCAAAGAGGTGGCCCAGCGCTACCGGGTGCTGCCGGTTTCCCTCGACGGCAATCAGCTTCGCCTGGCCATGGCCGATATTTACGACGTGCTGGCCCTGGATCAGGCCCGCCGCTACCTGCCCATGGGCTGCGAGATCATTCCCCTGGTGTCGTCGGAAAACGATATCGTTGCCGCCATCGATCAGTATTACGGCTACGAGCTCTCTATCGACGGCATCCTGCGCGAACTGGAAACCGGCGACCACGACGTGTCCACGGCGGCGCTGTCGGGAGATGCCGGATATGTGCATCCCCTGGTCCGCCTGGTCAACGCCATGCTGCTCGATGCGGTGAAGTGCGGCGCCTCGGATATTCATTTCGAGCCGGAAGGCAATTTCATGCGTCTGCGCTACCGCGTCGACGGGGTGATGACGCAGATCCGCACCTTCCACAAGGATCACTGGCCGGCCATTTCGCACCGGCTGAAGATCGTTTCGGGCATGAATATCGCCGATAAGCTCAATCCGCAGGATGGCCGTTTCGGCTTCACCATCGGGCAGCGCCGGGTTGATTTCCGCGTTGCCTGCCTGCCCACCGTGCACGGCGAAAACATCGTCATCCGTATTCTGGATAAAAGCGGCGCCTTGCTGTCCATCGAGTCCCTGGGCTTCAGCGAGGGCAATCTGGCCCTGCTGCAGCGTCTGCTGAAACGGCCCGAGGGCATCGTGCTGGTTACGGGGCCGACGGGATCGGGCAAAACCACCACCTTGTATGGGGTGCTCAACCACATCAGTTCGCTGGAACGCAATATCATGACCCTGGAGGATCCGGTGGAATACGAGCTGCCGCTGATCCGCCAATCCCAGGTGCGCGAGGGCACCGGGGTCAGCTTCGCCGACGGGGTGCGCGCCCTGCTGCGCCAGGACCCGGACGTGATTTTCATCGGCGAGGTGCGCGACCGGGATACGGCGGTCATGGCCCTGCGCGCCGCCATGACCGGGCATCAGGTGTTTTCCACCCTGCACACCAACGATGCCGCCGGGGCGATTCCCCGTTTGCACGATCTGGGGCTGGATCACGGCCTGCTGGCGGGCAACATCATCGGCGTGGTCGCCCAGCGTTTGGCGCGGCGTTTGTGCTCTTGCGCCGGCAAGCGACCGGCCACCGACGAGGAGTGCCGCATCTTTGGCGTCGATCCCCAGGATCCGCCGCAAATCGGCCAGCCGGTGGGGTGCGAAACCTGCCGCTATACCGGCTACAAGGGGCGTATCGCCGTGCATGAAATCCTGCCGATGAATACGGAACTGGATGAGCTGGTGCTGCGGGGCGCGCCCTTGAGCCAGGTGCGCGACGCGGCGCGCCGCTACGGCTTCCGCACCATGGCCGAAGACGGCATCGGCAAGGTTCTGGCCGGCGTGCTCAGCCTGGACAGCCTGATGCGCACCGTCGATCTCAGCGGCCGGCTTTAGGCGGAGCGCGGCATGCCCCTTTATCATTACCGCGCGGTGAACCGGGATGGCCGCAAGATCGGCGGCCAGCTGAACGCCAATAACGAGGTGGAGCTTTACCAGCGCCTGCGCGAGAACGGCCTGGAACTGCTGAGCGCCCGTGAACAGAAGCAACGGGCGGGGCTTTCCTTTCTGGCCGCCGCCATCAAAAACCGCGATCTGGTGCAGGTCTGCATGCATCTGGAACAGATGAGCCGGGCCGGGGTTTCGCTGATCGACAGCTTGGGCGATGTGCGCGATTCGGTGGAGCAGCGGCGGTTGAAGGACATTCTGGTGGAGGTGTGCCGCGATGTGGCCGAGGGCAAGTCGCTGTCGGAAGCGGTGGCGCGCCATCCCCGGGTTTTCGGCACGGTGTTCCAGTCGCTGCTGGCCGCCGGGGAAACCAGCGGCGATTTGTCGGAATCGTTCGGACAACTGGTGAAGCATCTCAAATGGACGGAAGAGGTGCGGAGCCGGATCAAAAAGGCGGTGCGCTATCCCTCGGTGATGGTGACGGTGATGCTGTCGCTGTTCATTTTCATGATGATCTTCGTGGTGCCGCAGGTGGTGTCGTTCCTGTTGCAGACCGGGCAGACACTGCCGCTGGTGACCCGTTCCCTGATCGCCACCTCGGATTTCGTGCAAAATTACTGGTGGGCGATAATTCTGGCGCCCATTGCCGGCGTCGCTCTGGCGAAAAGCGCCGCCAGGCTGTCGGAAGAGGTGGCCTTTCGCTTCGATTATCTGCTGCTGCGTCTGCCGGTGCTGGGAACCCTGATCCGCAAGATCGCGCTGTCCCGCTTTTCGCATTTTTTCGCCACCATGTTCCAAAGCGGCGTGCCCATTCTCGATTGTCTGCAAACGGCGCAGTCGGTGGTGGCCAACCGCTGCCTGGCCCGCTCGCTGCAGCAGGTGCGCAGCGATGTGCAAAGCGGCACCGCCTTATCGGCCAGCCTGCGCGAAACCGGAGAATTTCCCACTCTGGTGATTCGCATGATCCGCATCGGCGAGGAAAGCGGCCGTTTGGGGGCGACGCTGGAGAATGTGTCGGAGTTTTACGATCACGACGTTTCGGAAACCATCGATATGATGGTGGCGATGATCGAACCGGTGTTGACCCTGTTCGCCGGGGGCATGATGGTGTGGATCGCGGCGGGGGTTCTGTTCCCGATCTACAACAGTTTCGGCAAGTTCGGCTGAGTGGCGGTGGCGATGGGCGGCGGTGTGATGAAAAGGCTGTTCAAGTTCGGCGGAACCGCCGCGCATCTGGTGCTGGTGGTGGGCGATGCCGGCGCGGTGCTGGCGCATTTTCAGGGGCGCGAGGTGATCGATGCCCTGTTTGTTTCCGCCGAGGCCGGGGAAGAGGGGCTGGAAAGCCTGCGGGCCTATCTCGCGGCCGTGCCCGCCGCCCCCATCATCGTGCTGCTCGATGTGCTGGAACAGATGTTCCGCGAGGATGTTCTGCCCAAGGTGGGGCCGCTGGACGAGCCCAAGATCCTGCGGCGGCGGCTGGAACTGGCCTTTCCCGCCGAACGGCTGACCTCGTCGATCTTCCTGGGCCGGGATGCCGGCGGCGGGCGGCGGGTGCTGCTGGTGGCGGTGCCGGTCTCACCGCTGATCGAGGGCTGGACGGCCTTTCTGGAAACCTTGCCCAATCCGGTGACCGACTACCGGCTGCTGCCGCTGGAATCGGTGGATCTGATGCAAGGCCTGGTGGCCGCGCCGGAAACGGATCAGAAGATCTGGCGGGTGCTGGTGTGCGAGGATGCCTGCGGCGGCTTCCGCCAGATCATCGAGCGCGACGGCCATCTGGTGGTAACGCGCCTGACGCATTTTCCCGAAGGCAGCCACCCTGAAAGCCTGGCCGCCGGTCTGGAGCGGGAGCTGCGCTCGTCCATCAGCTATATCAAGCGGCATGGCTATGCCGAGGATGATTGCCTGGATGTGGTGGTGCTGGCCGCGCCCGCCTTGTGCGAGGCCCTGCGCCATCGCGAGTCTCCCGCCACCCGCCTGACGGTGATGACGCCGGCCGAGGCCGGTCGGCGCCTGGGCGTGGGGCGGGTGGGGGCGGCGGAGAGCGGCTTTGCCGATATTCTGCACGCGGCCTGGACGCTGCGCCACCGCCGGGCCAGGCTGCGTCTGCTGCCGCCCACACTGGAGCGGCGGCGGCGGCGGAAACGCACGCTGCGCCAGAGTATTTGGGGGCTGGCCGCCCTGACGGCGCTGACCATGCTGACCGCCTATGCGCAAACCTCGGCCTATTCCCGCCTGGGCGACGCCCTGGACGCCGCCCGTCTGCGGTCCACGGGTCTGGAGCTGCGGCTGCGCACGCTGCGGGCGCGGGTGAAAGGGCTGCCTGTCTCGCCCGAGGCGATGCGCAAGGTGGTGGACAGCCGCGGCGCCTACGCGAAGGATACGGTGGACCTGAACGGATTTCTGGCGCCCTTGAGTGGCGCCCTGGGCCCGGATTTGCGGGTATCCGAACTGCATTATGCCGATCTGGGGAATGTGGAAAGCCAAACCGGCGCCGGACGTCCGGCGCCGGGGCGGCGGGGGGCGGAGCCGGCGCTTTTGCAGAAACCGCGCCCGGTCGAGATTTCCATGGCCGTGGCGGTGGATTTTTCCGGCATCACCTCGCTTGAGGCCATGCAGAGCGCCGGGCGGACCCTGGTCAAGGCCATGGCGGCGGCCTATCCCGGCCATGACGTGAAAATCGAAAAGATGCCGGTGGATATTTTGCCCGGCCAGGTGCTGGAAGGGGGCGTGGGCCGCGATGGCGGACCGGGCACGCAACGCAATCCCAACGCCCTGCTGGTGATCGGCAAGGAGGAGGGTGGCCATGGAGGTTAAGCTGACCCCGGCGGCCTTGCGCGCGGTGCCGCGGCTTTATTGGGGGCTGGGGGCGCTGCTTTTGCTGAACCTGGCCGTTCTGGCCTGGATTTACGGCGGCCTGAACGATGCCATCGATCAGCGGCAGGCGGCGCTGGCGCAATGGCAGGCCCGCAATGGCGCCACCCAGGCCGAGGTGGCCAGGCTTGGCCGCGATCTGACCTCGCTGGCCGATCTGACCCGGGCTTTTCAGGCCGTGGCGGGGCCTGACGGCCAGGGCTTTCCCGATCGGGTGGCCCTGGTGCGCCAGTTGGATCAGCTGCGGCAGCGGCACCGCCTGGCCGGATTGAGCTACCGTCTGTCGCCCGAAAGGGCGGCGCCGGTGGCGGGCACGGCCTACGATATGGTGGATCTGCCGGCCGAGATCGGCGTGGAAGGTTTTCTCGATACCGATATCCTGGCCTTCTGGCACGATCTGGCCACCGCCTTTCCCGCCGTGGTGCGCATCGCCACTGCCGACTTAACCCGCATCGGTTCCGAGGACAGAGCGCATCGTCCGGCGCTGGATGCGGCGTTTCTGAGCGCCCTGCGGGGCGGGCAGGCGCCGCCGCTGGTCGGCAGCAGGATCATGCTGCATTTCTATTTCGTGCGGCGGCGTGAGGCCGGCCGGGGGGAACGGTGATGCGGCGGCTGGTGTTTCTGGCCTGTCTGGCGGCGGGCGGTTTGGCGGCGGGGCGGGCCGTGGCCGCTCCGGCCTCGTTCATGTTTACGCCGTCCGAGGCGGCGGCGATCGATGCCGCCTTGAGCGGGGCCCCCCCTCCGGGGCCGCCGCCCGTGGCCGGCGGCCGCCAGGAGATGGGAACCCTGTCCCTGCAGGCGGTGATGAACGCCGGTCCGGACCGCTGGACCCTGTGGGTCAATGGCCGCCGCCTGTCTCCGCACACAGAGCTCCAGGGGGTGCGGGTTCTGGCTCTTGACGGCGACCGCGTGGAGTTCGAGATTGCCGCGGCGCCGCCCCGCCGCGTCTGGCTGCGGCCGAACCAGACCTATATCGTTGCCACCGGCCGGATCGAGGATCACCGCCCATGACCGCCCTTTTGTCTGCGCCGCCGCCCGCCGCCGCGCCCATCGAAATCGGCGGTCTGGCCGCCAGCTACGGTGACCGGCGGATTTTTGCCGATCTCAGCCTTTCGGTGCGTCCCGGCGAAATTTTCGGCCTGATCGGCCTGAACGGCGTGGGCAAAACCACCCTGATCAAATGCCTGCTGGGCCTGCTGCAAGGCGCAAAGGGCGAACTGGCCCTGAACGGCCTGGCGGCGGGCAGTGTGGCCTGCCGCCGCACCTTCGCCTATCTGCCGGAAAAATTCCTGCCCTCGCCACTGCTGCGCGGCTGGGAGTTCCTGTCGCTCACCCTGTCTTATTACGGCCTGAAGCTGGACCGCCCGCGGGCCGAGGCGCTGGCCCGCCGGCTTGATTTCGATCCGGCGGCGCTGCTGCGGCCGGGGCGGGGTTATTCCAAGGGGATGGGGCAGAAACTGGGCCTGATCGGCACGCTGCTGACCGGCCTGCCGCTGCTGATCCTCGACGAGCCGATGAGCGGCCTGGATCCACGCGCCCGCATCCGCCTGAAAGACTGCCTGCTGGAATACCGCGCCGATGGGAAAACCGTTTTCTTCTCGTCGCACATCCTGGCCGATATCGAGGAAATCTGCGACCGTATCGCCATTTTGCACCAGGGGCGGCTGATTTACGTGGGAAAACCCGCCGATCTGGTGGCCCGGCACGGCGGCGCCAATCTGGAACGGGCCTTTCTGCAGGCCATCGAGGCGGCGGAGCGCCAGGGTTGAAGAGCGTTCCGATCAGTCGGTTTTTCCCTTAAAACATGTAAAAAAATGTGGAAATTGCATAATCTTTTCGCTTAAAATTGCACTTAAACTTTAGGGGTGGGGCATTGTCGGCGTCCCCGTAAGGTGTTTCCCAGAGCGGAGTCATGTGAAAATGGACATGCGTAGTCTTATGGAGCCGAAGGATCGCGGCGCGGCGCAGGGCGGTTTCACCCTGATTGAATTGGCCATCGTGCTGACCATCGTGGGCTTGCTGATCGGCGGTATCCTGAAGGGGCAGGAGCTGATTCACGATACCCAGCTGAAGATGACCATGACGGACGTTCAGAACTTCACCTCGGCCATCAACGCCTTCCAGGATAAGTACGGCGCCTATCCCGGCGACTACAGCCTGGCCTCCACCAACATCAACGCCAATCTGCAGAACGGCAACGGCGACGGCATCATCGGCGGGCAGAACGCTTATGCCACCAACACCGTCGGCAGCACCGCCTGGGAAGAGGAAATCCTGTTCCAGCAGCTGTCCGCCGCCGGTTATATCAGCGGGGCGCAGGTGGCGCCCACCACCAATCAGGCCGGCCTGTCCTATCCTAAGGGCCGGCTGTCCTCCTCGGCCTATGAGTTCGTCGACAACACGGCTACGGCCGGACAGACCAGTGCCCACCTGATAGAGCTGATCGGTTCGGTGACCGGGCAGCGGAACATGATTCTGACGCCGACGGATGCCTCTTTGCTGGATAGCAAGTTTGATGATGGGAATCCCAATACCGGGAATATTCAGACGTATGACGGCACGTGCATGTCGGGAAACGGCTCGACGGCGAAATACACTCTGGCGACAACGTCCGTCGCCTGCACCCTGGGCTTCCTGATGCCGTAACGGCCTCCGGTTTTCCACCTTGTGATGAAAAAGCGCCGGCGGGTAACCGCCGGCGCTTTTTCCGTTCAGAATGACAGGCCCGAGGTATCGACCCCGGTCAGGCCGCCGCCGCCGCCAAGGCGGGTTTGCTGCAGGGCCACGCGCAGGTCGGCGGCGTTATCGGCCTCGGCCAGGGCGGTATCCTCGTCGATAACGCCTTCGCGCCACAAGTCCAGCAGGGCCTGATCGAAGGTTTGCATGCCGTGCGCGCGGTTGTCGGCCATCACCGCCTTCATGTCCTTGACCTCGCCTTTGCGGATCAGTTCGCGGATCAGGCCCTGGTTGAGCAGAATTTCCAGAGCGGCGCGGCGGCCGCCGCTTTGCGTGCGCACCAGCCGCTGCGACAGGATGGCGCGCAGATTTTGCGACAGCGCCCGCAGGATTTGCGGATGCGACGGGGTTTCGAAGAACGACAGCACCCGTTCGATGGCCTGATTGGCATTGTTGGCATGCAGGGTGGCCAGGCACAGATGCCCGGTTTCGGCCACGCTCAAGGCCAGGTCCATGGTGTCGCTGTCGCGGATTTCGCCGATCAGGATCAGATCGGGTTTCTGGCGCAGGGCGTTCTTCAGGGCGGTGGGATAATCCCGGGTATCCATGCCCACCTCGCGCTGGGTGATCAGGCAGCGCTTATGGTCGTGCAGATATTCGATGGGATCCTCGATGGTGATGATATGCCCGCTGTCGGCGCTGTTGCGGTCATCCAGCATGGCGGCCATGGAGGTGGATTTGCCCGAGCCGGTGCCGCCCACCACCAGGATCAGGCCGCGCTTTTCGCGGCAGAGCTCCCCCAGCAGGGGCGGCAGATGCAGATCGGCGAAGGTGGGGATCCGGGTGGCGATGCGGCGGATCACCAGGGCCGGATGCTGGCGCTGGCGCAGGATGTTGATGCGGAAACGCCCCGCCCGCCCCAGGTCGAGGGCCATGTTCAGTTCCGAATCGCGCTCGAAGGCCGCCCGCTGCGCGGCGGTGGTCAGATCGGCGATGATGGCGGCGATGGCGGCATCGTCCAGCGGTGTTTCCTCCAGCGGCGCCATGCCGTCGTCGCCGCGCAGCATGGGCGGCGCCCCGAAGGTGAGATAAAGGTCGGATCCCTGGCGCTGATCAAGGGTGATCAGCCATTGCAGCAGGCTGGTGGACATGGCGGATGATCCCTGTTCAGCGGAAGAGACTGGTCAGGCCTTTTTTGCCCACCGGCGGCATCGGCGCCGCCGCCGAAACCTGCGGCGCGGCGGCTGAGGGGGCGGGGCGGGCCTCGGGCGCAGGCGTCGGCGGCGCCGGGGGTTTGGCCTGCTGCTCGGGCAGATGGAAGCGGTCCATCTCGGCGGGGTCCACCATGCCCTGTTCCACCAGGGCGCGCACGGCGTCCTCCATGGTCTGCATGCCGAAGCGCTGCCCCATCTGCATCATCGAGGTGATCTGGGGGATCTTGTTTTCCCGGATCAGATTGCGCACCGCCGGGGTGCCGATCAGAATGTCGTGGGCGGCCACGCGGCCGCCGCCGCTGCGTTTCAGCAGGGTTTGGCTGATGATGGCCTGCAGCGATCCGGCCACCATGGCGCGCACCATTTCCTTATCGCCGGCGGGGAACACGTCGATGATGCGGTCGATGGTTTTGGCCGCCGAGCTGGTATGCAGGGTGCCCATCACCAGATGGCCGGTTTCGGCGGCGGTGAGGGCCAGGGAAATGGTTTCGTGATCGCGCAGTTCCCCCACCAGGATCACGTCGGGGTCTTCGCGCAGGGCGCTTTTCAGGGCGCGGGCGAAGGATTTGGTATGCGGCCCCACCTCGCGGTGATTGATCAGCGAGCGTTTGGAGGGATGCACGAACTCGACCGGATCCTCGATGGTCAGGATATGCTTGGCGGCGGTCTGGTTGATATGGTCGATCATGGCCGCCAGGGTGGTGGATTTGCCCGAGCCGGTGGGGCCGGTGACCAGCACCAGGCCTTTCTCGAACTCGGCGAACTGGCGGAAAATGGCCGGGGCCTGCAAATCCTCCAGCGAGGGGATGAGCGAGGGAATGGTGCGGAAAACCGCCGCCGGGCCGCGGTTGATGACAAAGGCGTTGACTCGGAAGCGCGCCGTATCGCCAAAGGCAATGGCGAAATCCAGATCGTGGTCGCGCTCGTAATCGGTCCGCTGCGCCTCGCTCATGATGTCGTAGAGCATGGCCTTGATCTGATCGGGGGTGAGCGGCGGCGATTTGATGGGTTTCAGCTCGCCGTTCACACGCAAGACCGGCGGCACCCCGCTGGACAGATGCAAATCGGAGGCTTTGGTCTGCTGGGTGAAGGCTAAAAGCTCGGTGATGTCCATAACGTCCTCGAAATGCCGCTGCGGCTCAAAGCGATCGGGATCTCAGATACCGAAGGCGCGCCCGGATGCTGTCGATGGACGTGCCGATGGTGGTGTTTTCCGGGTGGTAGGCTTGCAGGAAGGCGTCGTATTCCCGGATGGCCGCCGCCGTGTGCCCGGCGCGGTCCTGCAGTTCGGCATCGTCGAGAAGATAGGCCGGGATGCCGGGGGCCAGCCTGGCCGCGCGGGCGGCCAGGCGGGCGGCGGTTTCGGTTTCGCCATCCCGGCTCAGGCGCCGGGCCAGCCGGTTGGCGAACACGGCAACGCCGGGGGCGGCAGCGGCGGCCTGTTCCAGCCAGCGCCGCTGGGTGGCGGCGGGGGCGGCGTCGATCAGCTCCAGCAGGCCGTCGATGGCGGCCTGATCGCCGGGATCGGCGCTTAAGGCCCGCAGATAATAGCGTCCCGCCGCCTCCGGGGCGCGCAGATGCCGCAGCGCCGCTGCCGCGCCCAGCAGGGCCAGCCGGTCGTCGGGGGTGGTGTTCAGCATGGCGGTGTAGATGGCCAGGGCCGAAGCATCATCGCCGGCGCGCAGGAAGCCGACGGCGATGCGGGCGGCCGGGGGCAGGCCGGCGGCATCATCATCGGCGGCGGCCGAGGGGGCCTGTTTCCATAGGTAAAGCACGTGCGCCAGATAGGTGGCGGCCTCGGTGCCGGTGTCGTTGCCGGCATGATAGGCGGCGATGGCGGCCAGCCAGGAATGCCGCTGCTGGTAAAGGCTGTGCAGATAGGCGGCGGCATAGCGCACGTTGCTGTCGGGGGCGAAGGCCTCGTCCAGGGTTTGGAAGGCGTGGGGATGGTGATAAAGATCGATCTGCATGCAGCCGACATCGATGAAGCCATCGGCGCCGGCCAGCAATTGCGCGGTTTCCCGCACGGCGCTTTGCCGCGAATCCAGATAGCGGCCCCGGCCCTGGACATTGATGGTCCAGGGCCAGGGGATCAGTGTGCCGCCGGCGGGATCGGGCCGGCCGGATTCCGCCAGGGCGATGGCCCGCAGCAGCCCGGCGGGAATGGCCAGGGCCTGTTCCTGCCGCTGGATGACCGGCAGGCAGGAGGGCGGCGCGGCGGCTCCGGCGCCAGGCGTCAGGCACAGCCCGCCAAGCCCCGCCGCGATCAGCGCCCCGATGCTCCGCGCCCATATGCTCATGGATTGCCGCACGCGCCCGATCCGCAGGTTTGGATAAGATAGGCCGGGGTGCGCCAGCGCACGATATCGTCGAAATGATTGGCGGTGTTGCTGTCGTTCTCGGGGCCCTGCACAAAGGTGTTGGCCACGGTATAGGCGGAATTGTCCAACTCATAGGTGTGAACGGCACCGGCGGCGGCGATCTGCACGCCGTTCTGCTGCCAGCCGTAATAGCCGTTATGGCCGTGGCTGATCAGCACATAGGCGGCCCGCCCGCCATAGGTCGAGACCGTGCTGCTGGTAGGCGTTCCTCCGGGATTGGCGGTGGTGATCTCGGTGCCGGCGGTGTTTTCCACCTTAAGATAATTGCCGTAGGGATAAGAGGGGGTCAGGCCGTCGGGATCGCATAAAGTGGGGCGGCTGCCGCTGGAAACATTGCGGTAGAGGCAACCCGTATAGACCAGGCTGTCGGCGGCGGTGCCTCCCGTCTGGCTGTTGGCCGCCATATAGCTGAAGCGGCGGTTCCAGCCGTCCAGCGACAGGTTTTCCGCAAGGCCCAGGGTGACCCAGGGGATCACCGCATTGGCGGCGGCCACCGTACAGGCCGTAGCGGTGCCGCCGCTGGGCTGCTCGACACCATAAAGGGCGTTGCCCGCCGTCAGGCTGCCATCGGCGGGGCAGGGCAGGCGCTGGTTGCGGATGGCGAACAGTTGCAGCGCGCTTTCCACCTGATCCATGTTCTGGCTGGTTTGGGTGATGCGGTTTTTTTCCATCACCGGGCCGATCATCATCAGGCCGCTGCTCAGGATCAGGCCGATGATGGCCAGAACAACGGCCATTTCAATCAGGGTGAAGCCCTTTTGTGCGGGCATGGCGCATCTCCTCCCCTTCAGACGCCAGGGCATTATCATCCTTGTGGCGCGGGCGGGGCAAGGCATCAGTTCAAAACCAGACCGACCCCGCCGATCCAGAAGGTGCTGGGGGTGACGGAAAAGACATCCACCTCGGTGAAGCCGCCGGTATAATCGTAAAAATAAAGATATTGCGGGTTATTGGTGGAAAGAGTGGAGGTGTGACTATCCGTAGTGCACCAGTTCGCAGTGCTTCCCCATTGTGTAATGGTGGGAAACAGCGTGTTGGCCGAAGCGTTGCTGTTGGCGTAGCAGACGTAAACGGTGCCTTGCGTGGTGCCGTTATTCTTGAAAGTGAAGCCCAGGGCGGCGGGCCTGGTGGTGGAAGGATCGAAATACACCGCCGCCTGGAAGCCTTTATAGACCGTGGGAATGGAAAACTGCACAGTGCCGCTCATGGCGGCGCAGCCCGAGCCGGAATTGCTGCCCATGAAATCGATGGCATGGTTCGGCAGGGTATTGACGTAAAGACTGCTCCACTGCCACGAACTGTTGGCCACGGTGATTTGCGAACTGTCGATGTAAGGCCCGCTGCCGCCCGGCGTGGTGCTGAAGCACAGGGTGCCGCTGCTGCCGGTAATCTGGCTGAAATCGAAATAGGCCTGATCCTGCGAGGAATTGGGCGAGGCATATAAAGTGTAGTTGGCGAAATTCGGCTGATAGGTGGCGGCATTGTAGCTGGTTTGATCGGCACCGATTAGGGAACTGCCGGTGGCATAAAGACCGGACGGCGGCGGCAGCAGCGTGGGCGCCGCGCTGACCGTGGTGGTGGCCGACAGGCTGATCTGCTGGTTATTGTTGGCGCGGGCGGTGGTGGTGGTCTGGCTCGCGGCGCCCGAGGCGGGGCCGCCGCCGGAGCCGCCGGAGCCGCCGCTCCCCGAGCCGCCCTGGGGCGGGTAGGTTACGGTCAGGGTGGCCTTGGCCACAGGCGCGCGGCCGCTGGGCCAGCCGCTGGTGGCGCTGTTGCCGGCGTCGATGATCAGGGTTGAGGTCGCGGCGCTGCTGCCGCTGTTACTGGCGCCGTTGATGGTGAAGCTGTAGCTGCCCGCCGTGTAGGGCGCGGCCAGGGTGGTGCTGTAGGTGCCGAGGCCGCTGGCCCCCGCCGTCATGGAGGAGGTGCTGTCCACCGACATCAGGGCGCTGGGGGTAACGCAGCCGCTGGCGGTGGGCATGGCGGCGGTGACCGTGACCACCACACTGCCCGAGGTGGGGGCGGTCAGGGTGTAGGCGCCGCTGCCGCCGCCGACACCGACGCCGCTCATGGTGATGGTCGGCTCTTCGCACAGGCAGGTGAATTCCAAACCGGCGGAGGGGTCCACCACATCGTCGAAGGGGGCGGTGGCGCTGGCGCTGTAGGGGCCGGTTTTCACCGTGGTGGCGCCGCTTTGCCCGGCGCAGGCCAGGCCGGCGACCTGGGTGGCGCCGCTGGGGCAGTTCTGATTTTCGCTGGCCGAGGGCGAGGCCGGCATCTGCCGGTCGGAGGCCGGGGTCAGGCCGGGCTGGCCGCCGCCGGGCAGGATGCCGTTATAACCGTTCTTGCCGTGGCTGATGAGGGCGTAAAGGCCCTGGCTGGTGGTGGCGCCGCTGAAGGTGAGCAGGCTGGTGTTGTTCACGCCGCCGCTGGTGCTGCACAAATTGGTGGCGCCATCGGCCACGTAGGTCAGCATGCGGCCGTAACTGTCGACGGCATCGGTCGGCTGCAGGCCCAGGTCTTTCCACGGCAGCGGCCCCCAGAGCGGGGTGCCGGCGGCGCAGGCTGCCCCCCGCGCGCCGGCGCTGTTCTGGGCGGGACAGGGCAGGATGCCGTTTTGCGCCGCATAGGCTTCGATGGCCTGGCGCGCCCGCGACTGGGTGCCGTTGCTGCCTTGCAGATGAAACAGATCCGCCTTGTTCAGGATCAGCATCTGGCCCACGTAAAACAGAATGCCCACCGTGAGCAGGGCCATGATGGTCAGGGCCATGGCCGAGCCGGTCTGATCGCGGAGCCTGGAGGAAAACGGAGGGCGGATGGCCATGCTCTTGTCCCAAGGTTGCGGGCGCGAGGCGGAAAATAGGCGTCATTTCCCAACCTCTTGGACTATAGGGATATGGTAATCCGATTTCGCACAATCCGAAAGGTTGTCTGGCCGAAAGGTTGTCTGGCCAAAAGGATAGCCGGTGCCGGCATCACGGCGGGCCTGGGGGCGGATGGGGCGCTGTCCGCCGCCAGAGCCTCTGCAGATCGGCCAGACTGACGGCGGCCAGATCGGGAAAAACGGCCAGGGCGCCGGAAAGATCATCGTTGGCGGTGTAGGCGCCGCGGGTGGCCACCACCGGCAGGCCGGCGGCCAGGGCGGCGCCGACACCGTTGGCGGAATCCTCGATGGCCAGGCAGGATCGCGGCGGCAGCCCCAGCCGCTCCAGCGCCACCCGGTAAACGGCGGGATCGGGTTTTTTGCGCGGCGCATCGTCGGCGCAGGCCAGGGTTTCAAACCAGGCGTGGGCGTCGCCGCCGGTACCGTCGAACAGCGCCAGCACATTGGCGCGGCTGGTGGTGGTGGCCACCGCCAGCCGCAGCCCCGCCGCCCGCGCCGCCAGACTGAGGGCGACAACGCCGGGCCGGAACGGCACGGCATTGTCGCGCACCATGGCGGTATAAATTTCGGTCTTGCGGCGGTGCAGGGCGGCCAGCAGGGGCGCGCAATCCGGCCCGGCCCGTTGCGGATCGCAGGTTTCGGCGTAATGGCGCAGGCGTTCCCTGCCACCGGAAACCGCCAGCAGCCGCGCATAAAGCGGCGGGTCCCAGCGCCAGGGCAGGTCCAGCTCGGCAAACGCCTGGTTGAAGGCGGCGCGGTGCGCCTCCTCGGTTTCGGCCAGGGTGCCGTCCACATCGAAGATCAGGGCTTCCAGCATCGGCGCCTTTCCCCAGGGCAATCGGGTGAAGCCGATCGCCCTGTTTGATGGGCGCCCCTCAAGCGCCGGGCGCTGGCGTACCGCCAGCCTGGCTTGCGCGCGAACGCTCGCGCGGGCGCTCAATGCGCCATCGCGGCGAAGACGGTGTGGCGTAAAACAACATCCGCGCGTTCATCCGATGACCCTGCGCCTTTCCCCGCGTTGGCATCGCACTATATTTATAAAATCTGATATAATCGGCGGATCGTGTAAAGGTGTTATCATGGACGACAGTCTGGTCATTCCCTGCCCCCATTGCGATACCCTGAACCGCGTGCCCGCCGCCCGGCTGGGCGCGGGCGGCAAATGCGGCCGTTGCGGCCGGGCGCTGTTCACCGGCCATCCCATCGCCCTCGATGCCCGGCGCTTCGAACGCCATGCCGGCGCCGCCCTGCCGTTGCTGGTGGATTTCTGGGCGGCATGGTGCGGGCCCTGCCGGGCCATGGCCCCGGCGTTCGAGGCCGCCGCCCGCGACATGGAACCCCTGGCGCGGTTCGCCAAGGTGGATACCGAGGCCGAGCAAAGCCTGGCCGCCCGCTACGGCATTCAGGCCATTCCCACCCTGGTGCTGTTTAAAGGCGGCCGGGAAATCGCCCGCCAAAGCGGCGCCATGCCGGCGCAGCAGCTGAAGGCCTGGCTGCGGGCGCATTTGGCCTGAGGCGTGTGACTGAATGCAGGGGCTGCCCCTGGACCCTGGAGGCTCCTCGCCCGCCTAAGCGGGAGAGGAAGGGGCCCGCCGCCGTAGGCGGTGGGATGGTGAGGGCGGCAGCGGCCAGCCTGCGGCCAGGCCGTCACCTCGACGGGGCGGCGCGGACCGTCTTCAAACCCCGCACGAGGAATTGCCGAAGGCCACGCTCTTCCTGGCTTTTCCAGGGGCAGACCGTCTGGTAACTTGCCGGATTGGGCATGTCGGCCCCGCCGCAACTGAATTTACAGGTTTGAGGT
>JAJZGK010000282.1 GCA_021798485.1 Pseudomonadota bacterium | reverse complement strand
GCCCGGCGCCTGAGGGACATATAATTAAAACACCCTCCGGCCGAACGAAAGCATTGAGCGCGCCGGAGCGTTGCCGGAGCGGTTACGCGGAGGCATAAGTGAGGATAGCCAAGGCGGGCGGAGACCGCCGCCCGGCGCCTGAGGGACATATCTGGAAGCCGCGTTAGCGGCTGACTAGCGCATTGAGCGCGCCGGAGCGTTGCCGGAGCGGTTACGCGGAGGCATAAGTGAGGATAGCCAAGGCGGGCGGAGACCGCCGCCCGGCGCCTGAGGGACATATAATTTTAAGAGCCTCCGGCTCTGGGAAGGATGGCATACCGTGGTGCATGGCACCGTTAAAGGGTTGTTCTGGTTTCTGGAAATTCTGGCCATCACCCTGCTGGTGGCGGCGGCCTGGCTGGGGTTCCGTCTGTCGGAGGGGCCGCTGGAGCTGTCGTTCGCCCGGCCCTATATCGAAGCCGCGCTGACCCGCCCCGACGGCTCCGTGACGGTGCGCATGGATCACACCGTGCTGGTGTGGGACCGCGCCCATGAAACCCTGGATCTGCGCGCCATCAACGTGCATGCCCTCAGCCACGGCCAGCCGGTGGTGACGGTGCCCGAGATGTCCATCGGCCTGTCCACGCCGGCGCTGCTGCGCGGGGTGATCGCGCCCAGCCGCCTGCGCCTTTACCGCCCCCATGTGCATCTGGTGCGCGATACCGACGGCAGCATTCAATTGGGCATGGATGCCGCCGCCGCCGGCCGATCGGTTCCCGTCAGCGCCTCGTCGACCCAGGTGGTGGAAGAGGCTTTCCGCGCCCTGCTGGAACCGCCGGGCAAGGATAATGTGGCCGGACGGCTGCAGATGGTGGAGGTGGTGAACGGCGATCTTCTGATGGAAGACCGTTCTCTTGGCATCGAATGGCGGATTCCCACCGCCGATCTCAGTTTTCTGCGCAGCAAGAAGGGAATCATCGGCTCGGCCCGGCTGGATATGGTGCTGCTGGATGAAAAAGTGCATTTCGATGCCGACGGCCTGTTCCGCGCCGCCGATCACGCCCTGGAGCTGACCCTGTCCTATGGCGGCCTGCGGCCGTCGCTGCTGGCGGAACTGGCGCCGCAGCTGAAGCCCCTGGCCATGCTGCACATGCCCACCGGCGGTTCGGTGGGGCTGCGCTGGTCGCAGGCCGGCGGCTTGAGCGATCTCCGGTTCGATCTGGCCGGCGGCCAGGGGGTGATCGATCTTTCCGACCAGCTTGGCGTCAGCTGGCCGGTGGCCTCGCTGTCGCTGCACGGCGCCTTGCATGACGGCCTGAAAACCGTGCAGATCGACGAGGCGCGGGTGGATTTTGGCGGCGGCGTGCTCAGCCTGTCGGGCCATGCCGATCATCTGGGGCCCGATGGCGCTCCCGGCCATCTGGCGCTGGACGCCAAGGTGGAGGATCTGCCGGTGGAGCTGCTGAAGGGCCTGTGGCCGCCGGCGGCGGCCCCCAATCCCCGCCAGTGGATTCTGGACAATCTGTCGCACGGCACGGTGAAGCTGGCCACCGCCCATCTTCTGGCTCATGTGCCCGATGGCCAGGGCTGGAACGGCCTGGCCATCGATACCCTGGCCGGCAAGGTGGTGCCGGAAGGGGTGGATGTGCGCTATCTGGCGCCGATGCCCATGGTGCATAACGCCAGCGCCGAGGCCAGCTACGATCAGAACCGCTTTGCCATCGCGATCAAAAGCGGCACGCTGATGGGCCTGAAGCTGCTGCCGGGCAGCACGGTGGTGCTGACCGGGCTGTCGGCGGCCACCCAATATGCCGATATCGGCCTGAAGATTTCCGGCCCGGTGGCCGATGCCCTGCGTCTGATCGACAGCAAGCCCCTGGGCTGGGCCAGCCGCCTGGGCGTGGCGCCCGCCAAGGTGAAGGGGAGCGCGGTCACCGATCTTTCCCTGCGCTTCCCGCTGCTGAACGATCTGACCTTCGATCAGGTAGCGGTGCATGCCCATGCCCAGACCAGCGGCGTCGGGCTGCCCGATGTGGCCTTGGGGCTTGATCTTGCCGATGGCGGCCTGAGCCTGGATGCGGATGCCAAGGGGCTGGATGTGGCGGGCCAGGCCCGGCTGGGCGGTATACCCGCCAGCCTGAAATGGCACGAGACTTTCAGCCATGCCGCCTTGCCCAGCCATTACGAGGTTGAGGCCACTCTGGACGACGCGGCGCGCACCACGGTGGGGCTGGACGGGCCGCCCTTCCAGGCGCCGTTCCTCAGCGGCCCGGTGCCGGTGCGGGTGGTGGCCGATCTCGGCCATGGCCGCGGCACGGTGGCGGTGACGGGCGATCTGACCGCGGCGGCGATGCGCCTGCCCTCGCTCAACTGGCGGAAAAAAACCGGGGTGGCCGGCACGGCTTCGGCCCGGATCCGTCTGGCCGGCGGGCATCTGGCCGATGTGCCGCATTTCGCCGTGGCCACCAGGGATGGACTGGCCGTCGATGGCCGGGTGGCCTTCAAGGATGGCCATGCCCGGCTGGTCACGTTCCGCCATGCCGCCTGGGGGCGCACGGATGTGGCCGGCACCCTGGCCCTGAAGCCGGATGGCCAGGGGCTGGTGCTGGATATGGCCGGAGCCAGCTTCGATGCCCGCGAGCTGGTGAGCGGCGAGCCCTCGGGTCAAACGGCGCCGGGCGCGCCGAAAAAACACGATCACAGCCATGATCACGCGGCAACGCCGCCGCTGTCGGTCACGGCCAAGCTCGATCAGGTGTGGCTCAGCGATCAGGGGTCGGCCAGGGATGTGGATCTGAGCATGGCCCGCGACGGCCATGGCGATGTGCAAACCCTGAATCTGGACGGCACGGTGGGGGCGGGCCAGCCCCTGGTGATCGCCATCAGCCCCGAACCGGCCCAGCAAAAGCGGCTGGTGAAAATCAGCAGCGGCGATGCCGGGGCGGTGTTCCACGCCTTCGGCATTTTCGACAACGTCAAGGGCGGCACCCTGACGGTGGACGGCGCCTATAACGATGCCGATCCCCGCGATCCTTTGAGCGGCCTCTGTCAGGTCAGCAATTATCAGCTCATGCAGGCCCCGGTGCTGGTGCGGCTGCTGACGGTGGCGGCCCTGACCGGCGTGGTGGATCTGCTGTCGGGCGACGGCATCAGTTTTTCCAGCATGAAGGTGCCCTTCACCCTGACCGATGGCGTGCTCAGCGTGAAGGATGCCCGCACCAGCGGCACCTCGCTGGGCCTGACCGCCGATGGTCAGGTGGATCTCGATACCGATCAGCTGGCCCTGGAAGGCACCATCGTGCCGGCCTATGCCCTTAACAGCGCTCTCGGCAAACTGCCGCTGGTGGGCGGGCTGTTCTCGGCGGAAAAGGGCGGCGGGGTGATCGCCATGAACTATTCCATCTCGGGCTCGGCCAAGGATCCCAGTGTGATGGTCAATCCGCTGTCGGCCCTGACGCCGGGCTTTCTGCGCAATCTCTTCAATATTTTCGACGACGGCTCGGGCCGCGAGGTACGCCCAGGCCAGTGATACCAACCGGCCAATGATACCAACCGGCCAATGAATTGCCCGGTTGTATCGTCCCTCGCCGGGCGGCGGCATCCGCCGCCTTGGCCGCTCGCTCAATGCTCGCTGGATACCGGCCAACGAGTCACTTCAATGGTTGGCCGGTA
>JAJZGK010000049.1 GCA_021798485.1 Pseudomonadota bacterium | reverse complement strand
AGCGGCCGGGCGGCGGCGGCGGTGATGTCGCCGGCCAGCACCAGAATGGCGTTGTTGGGCGCGTACCAGCGTTTGTGAAAGGCCGTCACGTCGGCCAGGGTATAGCGCCTGATGGCGGCGGGACGGCCGATCACCGGATGGCGGTAGGGACTGGCCGGGAACAGGGCGGCGGTCATGCGTTCCTCCAGCCGGGCCTCGGGCCGGCTGTCGATGCGCAGGCGCCGTTCCTCCAGCACCACCTGGCGCTCCGGCTGGAAATCGGTGTCGGCCAGGACGAGATGGGCCATGCGGTCGGATTCCAGGCGCATCACCAGGGCCAGCCTGTCGGCGGCCACGCTTTGGAAGAAGACGGTATAATCGGCGGTGGTGAAGGCGTTCTCGCGGCCGCCGTTCTCGGCCACGATGCGGGAGAACCGCCCGGCCGGAACGCTGGGCGTGCCCTTGAACATCATATGTTCCACCATGTGGGCCAGGCCGTCCTTGCCCCGGGGATCATCGGCCGAGCCCACCTTGTACCACAGCATCTGGGTGACCACCGGCATCCGGTGGTTGGGGATCACCACCACCTGAAGGCCGTTGTCCAGGCGGAAGGTTTGCGGATGGAACAGGGCGGCGCGGGCGGCCGGGCCGGGGGCGGCCAGCGCCAGCAGCCCGGCCAGCAGCAGGGCGGCGCCGACATACGAAAAAGGGGGCCGCTGCCGGCCCCCCTTCGTCATCGCTGGCGTCATGGCCTAAAACAGATCCTCAAGCCAGGCCTTCTTTTTGCGGGTGATCTGCGGCGTGGCGCCGTCGGTCACCGGTTTGCCCAGGGCGCGGTCCTTGCGCAGCCGTTCGCTTTCCTTGGCGGCATCCACCTCCGTGCCGGGCTGATCCTTGCTCTGCCAGAACAGGATCTCGTCGCTGAAGCTCTTGTCGGTTTCCACCAGGGCGGTGGATTCCTCGTCCACCTTTTTGCGGATGCCGGGCAGGGCCTTGTCGGCGCCGGCCCGCTTCAGCAGCGCCTGCTCGCCGGGGCTTGTTCCGGCGTAGAGGGCGGCATCGGTCTGGGTGGCGTTGGCCGAACCCGAGAACAGAATGGCCTTGGCCTGCTCGCGCTGGCTGCCCTCCTGCGGGCGGGGGGCGCCGGGGGTGGGCGGATGCAGGGTATAATCGGGCGGCTGGCTCAAGGGCGCGCGCGCCACCACCGTGAATTCGTCGGGAGGAGCCTTGTCATAGCCCAGGGCGCGGCGAACCTGGCCGCAACCGGACAGAGCCGTACAGAGCATCAAGGCGACGAACGCGGCACGAGTGACCGAAGTCAGGGAGGGCTGATGAAAAGTCATGGCCTATTCTTTATGCGAAACCCGTGAAGCAAACAAGGAGTCGTACATCAGCAAGGCCGCTCCGACGCAAATTGCCGAATCCGCCAGGTTGAAGGCGGGCCACCAGTCGAATGCGCCGATATGCACATAAAGGAAGTCCACCACCGCGCCATAATGCAGCCGATCGGCCACGTTGCCAAGGGCCCCGCCCAGCACCAGCCCCAAGGCCAGGCGCACCAGACGGCCGGGCGTGGTCATCATCCAGCCCAGCAGCATGGCCGAAATCGCCGCCGCCAGGGCGGAAAAGGCCAGAACGTTCCAGGTGCCGTGGGTGTTGCCCAGCCCGAACGACACCCCGGAATTCCAGCTCAGCACCAGATCGAGGATGGGGCCGGCCTTGACGTGGGCATAGGTCTGAAACGGCGTCGCCGTCACCCCCGCAGGGCGCATCAGCGACAGGATGGCCGCTTTGCTGATCTGATCGGCGGCCACCACCGCCAGGGCGGCGGGCAGGCCCAGACGCAGGCGGCGCGGGGCGAAGCGGCTCATGGCGCCTCGGCCCGGCGGCTGACGGCATCGGCGCAGCGGGCGCACAGGCCGCCGTGGCCATGGCCGCCCACCTCGGGCAGCACCTTCCAGCAGCGCTGGCATTTTTCGCCCTCGGCGGCCTGGAAGACCACGCCCACGTTGGGCACGTCGGCCAGGGTGAAGGCGCCCTCGGGGGCGGTGTCCACCAGCAGGATCACGTCGGAGGCGATGGAAATCTCGGCCAGATCCACCCCGGCCAGCAGGCCGGCATGGGCCGGCGAGACATAAAGCCGCGGCGCCGCCTGCAGCGACGAGCCGATGCGTTTGGCGGCGCGCTCCACCTCGAGGGCGCCGGTGACGACGCGGCGGATGTCGCGGATGGTGGCCCAGCGCTCGGCCAGGGCGGCATCGCGCCAGTCGGCCGGAATATCGGGGAAGGCCTCCATATGCACGCTGCCCGTGGTGCCGGGATGGCGGGCCAGATAGGCTTCCTCGGCGGTGAAGCACAGGAAGGGGGCCAGCCAGCGGGTCAGGCAGGTGAACAGGATATCCATCACCGTGCGGACGGCGCGGCGGCGGTGGTCGGCGGGATGATCGCAGTAAAGCGAGTCTTTGCGGATATCGAAGTAGAAGGCCGACAGATCGACGGCGCAGAAGGTGTGCAGCTCGGTGAACAGGGCGTGGAACTGGAAATCGGCGCAGGCGCCGCGCACCTGGCGGTCCAGCTCCCACAGCCGGTGCAGCACCCAGCGTTCCAGCTGCGGCATCTCGTGCGCCGGCACCCGCTCGCTGTCGCCGAAGCCGTCCAGGGCGCCCAGAAGATAGCGCAGGGTGTTGCGCAGGCGGCGGTAGACGTCCACCTGGGTTTTCAAGATCTCCTTGCCGATGCGCAGATCCTCGGAATAGTCCGAGCCGATCACCCACAGGCGCAGAATATCGGCGCCGTACTGGGCCACCACCTCCTGGGGCGAAACCACGTTGCCCAGGGATTTCGACATCTTGCGGCCGTCCTCGTCCAGCACGAAGCCGTGGGTGAGCACGGCGTCGTAGGGGGCGCGGCCGCGGGTGCCGCAGCTTTCCAGCAGCGAGGAATGGAACCAGCCGCGATGCTGGTCCGAACCTTCCAGATAGAGCGAGGCCGGCCACTGCAGATCCCACGGGCCGTTTTCCAGCACGAAGCTGTGGGTGCAGCCGGAATCGAACCACACATCCAGGATGTCGAACACCTGGTCGTACTCCTCGGCGCGGTAGGCGTTGCCCAGAAAGCGCTCGGGCTTGGAGGTGAACCAGGCGTCGGCGCCCTCGGCGGCCACCGCCTCGGCGATGCGCTCGATCACCGCCGGGTCGCGCAGCACCTCGCCGCTCTGCTTATGGGTGAACACGGTGATGGGCACGCCCCAGGCGCGCTGGCGCGACACGCACCAGTCGGGGCGGCTTTCCACCATGGAATGAATGCGGTTGCGCCCCTGCGCCGGCACGAAGCGGGTCTGATCGATGGCGGCCAGGGCCTTGGCGCGCAGATCGTTGCCCTCCATGCTGATGAACCATTGCGGCGTGGTGCGGAAGATCAGTGGCGCCTTCGAGCGCCAGCTGTGCGGGTAGCTGTGCACCAGCTTGCCGTGATGCAGCAGGGCGCCCACGGTCTTCATGGCTTCGATCACCGGCTTGGCCACCGGCGAATAGTATTTGCCGTCCTTGCCCTGGGCCAGCACCTTGTGGCCCTGGAAAATGCTGACGGAGGGATGATAGCTGCCGTCGGGTAGCACGGTTTCGGGCACCGGGATGCCGAAGCGGCGGCCCAGATGCCAATCGTCCTCGCCATGGCCGGGGGCGATGTGGACAAAGCCGGTGCCGGTGTCGCTGGTGACGAACGCGCCCGGCAGCAGCGGCACCTCGAAGGCGTAGCCGCCCGCCGCCTCGGGATGGCTGCGCAAGGGGTGGCGGGCGATGGTGCCGGCCAGATCGGCGCCCTTCAGCTCGGCCAGCACGCTATGGGCGGTGATGCCGGCATCGGCCAGCACCTGGGCGGCCAGATCGCGGCCCAGCACCAGATGCTCGCCCACCCGGGCCAGGCTTTTGTCGCTCACCGCCTCGACGCGCAGCACCTGATAGTCCATCTCGGGGCCATAGGCGATGGCGCGGTTGCCGGGCATGGTCCAGGGGGTGGTGGTCCAGATCACCACCGAGGCGCCCTCGAGCGCCGGATGCGCGGCCTTTTCCACCGGGAATTTGATCCAGATGGTGACCGAGCTGTGATCGTGGTACTCGATCTCGGCCTCGGCCAGGGCAGTCTTTTCGATAACCGACCACATTACCGGCTTGGCGCCCCGGATCAGGCCGCCGTTGAGGATGAACTTGCCCAGCTCGCGCACGATCTGCGCCTCGGCGGGGAAGGCCATGGTGGTGTAGGGGCGCTCCCAGTCGGCGGTGATGCCCAGGCGCTTGAACTCCTCGCGCTGCACATCGATCCAATGGGCGGCGAACTCGCGGCATTCGCGGCGGAACTCCACCGGATCGACGGCGTCCTTGTCCAGGCCCTTGTCGCGGTAGCGTTCTTCGATCTTCCATTCGATGGGCAGGCCGTGGCAGTCCCAGCCCGGCACGTAATGGGCATCCTTGCCCTGCATCTGCTGGGTGCGGTTGATGACGTCCTTCAGAATCTTGTTGAGGGCGTGGCCGATATGCAGATGGCCGTTGGCGTAGGGCGGGCCGTCGTGCAGCACGAATTTGGCGCGGCCCTGGCCCTGGCGCCGCAGCTGCCCGAACAGATCGATCTCCTGCCAGCGGGCCAGCAGCCTGGGTTCCAGGTCGGGCAGGCCGGCTTTCATGGGAAAGTCGGTCTTGGGCAGGAAGACGGTCGTTTTATAGTCCACGCTCATGATTCGCTCTCGAAATGATCCCGCGCCGCCGCCAGACAGCGGCGGGCCTGGGCGCAATCCTCGGAAATTTGGCTCTTCAGGGCGTCCAGTCCAGCGAATTTACGCTCGGGACGCAAGTACTCCATCAGGGCCACCCGCAAATGACGGCCGTAAAGGTCGCCGTCGAAATCGAACAGATGCACCTCCAGCAGGGGATCGGCCTTGTCGAAGGTGGGGCGGTGGCCGAAATTGGCCACCCCCGGCCGCCATTCGGTGCGTCCGCCCTGATCCACCCCGGCCAGCACCGCGTAAACGCCGGCGGAGGGATGCAGATAATCGGCCATTTCCACGTTGGCGGTGGGAAAGCCGATCTGGCGGCCGCGGGCGTCGCCATGCTCCACCCGGCCCTCGATTTCCCACGGGCGGCCCAGCAGGCGGGCGGCTTCGCGCGGGTTGCCGGTGGTCAGGGCCTGGCGGATGGCGGTGGAGGAATAGACATGGCCGTCGCCCGCCGTTACCGCCGGCACGGCGGTCAGGCCGAAGCCGTGGCGGGCGGCCATGGCCGACAGCAGCTCCACGCCGCCGCTGCGGCCCTTGCCGAATTCGTAGTCGTAGCCCACCACCACATGGCGCACCCCCAGCCCGGCCACCAGCACCTCCTGCACGAAGGCCTCGGCGCTGTGCGCGGCGAAGGCCAGATCGAAGTGCTGCATGATCAGGAAATCGGGGCCCAGATCCTCGATCACCCGGGTTTTGATGCGGAAGGGGGTCAGGCGGAACGGCGCGCCGCCGGGCTTGAACACCGAACGGGGATGCGGCTCGAAGGTCATGACGCCCGCGGGCAGGGCCAGTTCGTGGGCCAGGGCCTTGGCGGTGCCGATCACCGTTTGATGGCCGGGATGCACGCCGTCGAAATTCCCCAGCGCCACCACGCACGCGCGCACGGCGGCCGGCAGTTCGGTGTAATGGCGGAACACACGCATGAAACGGTTCGATCCCTTGGGGGTCAGCAGCAAGACCGTAAGGGGTATTCGATTGCGTGCGCAGAAGCAAGAAAACTCCCAAGACTGAGGGGGCGCCCTCAGTCTTGGGGGCTTTTGCGGTTACCCGCGGGACGGCACCATCAGCACGGCGTCGCCGTCGATGACGGTGGTGGTGCCCACGGTCACGGTGGTTTTGAAGCTGGCGCGCTTCTTTTCCGGCATCAGCTCCACCACTTCCACCTTGGCCACCACGGTATCGCCGATCTTGACCGGGGCCTTGAACTTCAGATTCTGCGACAGATAGATGCAGCCTGGGCCGGGCAGCTTGGTGCCGAACACGGTGGAAATGAATCCCGCCGACAGCATGCCGTGGGCGATGCGGCCCTTGAACATGGTGGCCGAGGCGAACTCCTCGTTCAGATGCACCGGATTGGTGTCGCCGGAAATGCCGGCGAACAGGATCACGTCGGCCTCGGTAACGGTCTTGGCGTAGCTCGCGGTCTGGCCGACCGAAAGATCCTCGAAATAAAAACCGTGCAAATCACTCATCGTCTGCTCCACCTCTGGCTTGCCGGGGAAACCGGTGTTCGGGGGGTCGGCGCAAGCACCTCGGGGAAACTGTACGCAAGGTTGTGCCGGGCCACAAGTTGCACCGCCATTAAAAAAGCCGCATCTGGAACGGGCGGCGGTCCTGTGCTTTGATGCCGCGTCGCGTTCGTGCAAGGAGTGATGGTGATGCCGAAACGGCTGCTGCTTCTGGTTCTGCCCCTGTTGCTGGCCGGTTGCGCCGGCGATGTGGGCTGGATCAATCCGCGCGATCCCCAGGCCAACGCCGAGGATACCTATGCCGGCTGCCGCCGCGCCGCCGAGCGCGACTACGGCCAAAGCGGCTACCAGGCCGCCGCCGACAGCCGCTTCGGCGATCCCATGGCCATGGCCGACCGCGAGGCCAGCGGCGACCGGGTGCGCGAGGCGGTTGCGGCCTGCATGCGGGCCGAGGGCTTCATCCCGAAAAAATAGCCGCCGCATACCATTCCTTAACCCTTGGCATGCCATGCTGCACCCTGGTTATGGAATATGGAGGCGGGCGATGAAGGAGGCGGATGTTTCGACGGCCGTCCAGACCGAGCGGCAGCAGGCCGCCAGCCGGGTCGCCCGTCATGTCCAGCAGGCCAGCCGTCACACCGGCATCAGCTTCGGCTATCTGATGGCCCAGGCCGGCAAGGAAAGCGGCTTTCACAGCAATTCGCAGTCGCGGGTCTCCTCGGCCGCCGGCCTTTATCAGTTCACCCGCGGCACCTGGCTGCAGCTGATGAAGGAGCACGGCGCCGCCCTGGGGCTTTCCGATCTGGCCGAGCATATCCATCGCACCCATCGCGGCGAGTATGCGGTGTCCGACGCCGTCACCCGCCAGCATATTCTCGATCTGCGCCGCGATCCCAGGCTGTCGGCGATGATGGCCGGGGAATACGCCAAGGACAACAAGCACTGGCTGGAACGGGCGCTGGGGCACCCGGTCAACGCCACCGATCTTTATATGGCCCATTTCCTGGGGCCGGGTGGCGCCGCCCGTATTTTGCGGGCGCGGGCCGAAGATCCGCATCAGTCGGCGGCGGCTTTGCTGCCCGCCGCCGCCCGCAAGAACCCGTCGGTGTTCTACGACCACGGCCATAAGCCGAAATCGGTGGCGGAGTTCTATGCCAGGATCGATGCCTCCATCGAAAAGCCCATGCTGCAATATGCCCGCCTCGACGGCGGCGAGCCCACCATCAGCGCTCCGGCCGAAGAGACGGCGGCGGCGGGCGGCGTGGGGGTGGCGGCCTCGAAGATGCTGGCCGAGGCCGGCGGCACCTCCGCCGAGATCACCGTGCACCGGGGCCATCATCACTATCACCATCATCATCGCGTCGAGGCGCACCAGAGCGGCGATCCGGCCTGGCCGTTCGAGCAGGCCAACTGGCCGCCGCCCTACGTGCCGTCCATGGCCTATGCCGCCCATGGCCCGGCCACCATCGAGGATAATACCGATCGGGTGGCTTATACCGACGCCTCTTTAAGCGCCGACACCATTTCCGCCCCCATGCCGCCGGCCCCGGCCGTCGCCGCCGCCGGCAGCGCCGATCAAACCGGGCTCAACGAGATTCTGTCTTACATGCGCAAGGGCTTGTTCGGCTGAGGGGTTTTGTTTTAGAACCGCCGCATCGACAGTTCGTTCCCCTCCGGCCGGAGCCATCCGATCCATGATCCGTTACAGCGTGCAGTGCAGCCAGGGCCACGTCTTCGACGAGTGGTTCTCCAATTCCGCCGATTACGACGTCAAGGCGGCGGCGGGCGAGATTGCCTGCCCCGATTGCGGCGATCACCAGATCAGCAAGGCCATCATGGCGCCCAGCGTGGCCAAAAGCGCGGCGGCTCCGGCCGCCGCCTGTCCGGTCAGCGGCTGCGCCGGGGGCGGCTGCCCCTTTTCCGGTGGACACTGAGCGTCCGCCGTCCGGTTGGACCGGCTATCTGGCCGCCGACGGTTTTCTCGATGATCTGCTGGCCGAACTGGGCCCGGTACGGGCGGTGGAAGGTCGCCTGGTGCTGGCCGACGGTCCGCCGCGCCGCGCCGCCTGGGCCCAGAATATCTGGTATGATCCCGAAATTCTGCCGGTGGCCTCCATCGGC
The DNA here is from genome assembly GCA_021798485.1 of Pseudomonadota bacterium. Classification (GTDB taxonomy): domain Bacteria; phylum Pseudomonadota; class Alphaproteobacteria; order Rhodospirillales; family Magnetospirillaceae; genus JAJZGK01. The sequence continues at coordinate 7,493 of JAJZGK010000049.1, read as the reverse complement.
GATGCCGCCCGCCAGCTGAAGGCCATCCAGCGCAACTGGGCGGCCTATGCGCCCCGCCTGCACCGCCGCACCGCCCTGGTGGGGGAAAAGCTGCCGCCGGTTTCGGCGCGGCCGCTGGTGTTCGGCCAGCCGGCGCCCACGGCGCCGCTGGGCTCGTGGTGCTTTCTGGATGAAACCACCGTGCTGGCCGCCCGCCGCTGCTCCAGCCCCTTTCCCCATGGCGAGGTGCGCTTCGTCGAAGACCGGCAAACGCCGCCCAACCGCGCCTATCTCAAGCTGTGGGATGCCTTCACCACCAGCGGCGTCCGCCCGCGTCCCGGCGATCTCTGCCTCGATCTCGGCGCTTCGCCGGGCGGCTGGACCTGGGTGCTGCAATCGGTGGGGGCGCGGGTGATCAGTGTGGACAAGGCGCCGCTGGACCCGGCCATCGCCGCCCTGCCCAACGTCAGCTGTCTGCGCCAGAGCGCGTTTGCCGTCGAGCCCAGGGCCACCGGTCCGGTGGACTGGCTGTTCTCCGATGTGATCTGCTACCCCAGCCGTCTGCTGACCTATGTGGAACGCTGGCTGGCCTCGGGCCTGGTGGGCGGCATGCTGTGCACCTTGAAGTTCCAGGGCGACACCGATCACGACACCGCGGCTAAATTCGCCGCCATTCCCGGCGGCAAACTGATGCATCTGGCGCATAATAAACACGAATTGACATGGCTTTGGCAGAAAACCGCCTGATTTTCCGCCTCTTATAAAAAGGTTGACCCGACACGGTATTGAGGTGATTTTTAATTTGCCTCAGATCTGGATTACGGGACGATGCCTTTACCTCAGCTTCCCCCCGCGCTTGACATGTCCGCCGAGACGAAGCGCGCCATCATCGATGGTGTCAAACGGTGTATGGAAGCCTATCAGGCTGCCGGCTTGCTGGCCGAGGATGTGACCTATCAGACCCTGATCCACGATCCCGATATTCTTTACGCCTTCATTCAAACCTTCCGGCAAAACCCGGTTCCGGTGGCCGCCATCGTCACCGATGCCGATGGCCTCCCGGTGGCGCATGACGACGGCGTGCTGTCCTGCGGCATCACCCTGGGGCAGGTGCAGCAGCTGCTGGTGAAAACCTGCGCCCGCTATTTTCTGGAGCAGGCCACCCGCGCCGACGAGGAAACCACCGTTACCGAAACCCGCACCACCACCCGCTTCCTGATCTTCAAGAAGACCGAGAAGGTGGCCCGCAAGGTGGGCGGCGGCTTCGACGAGCGCAAGGTGCGCGAACTGTGCCGTTACATGGCCTTCGACTGGCAATTGCCGCTGCTGGCCGATTTCGCCGGCATGACCACCGTGCAGGTGCTGGAGCTGGAAGACTGCATCCTGGCCCTGAAAACGCCCGAGGCCATCCATACGGTGTCGCAGTTCGAGCAGGCCACCATCAAGAAGGCCAAGCAGCAGGCCGGCGACGATTTCAAGGCGGCGGTGGAGGCCTATCCCGCCTCCATTGGCGGCATCGCCCAATGGTCGCCCGATATGTACAACTACTATCACAAGATCCTGGGCGACAAATGCTGGCGCTTCTTCGCCCGCGACAAGGCCTTCTTCATGAGCTGCGCCTCGCTCGACAAGGCCCTGGCCGGGGTTTACGGCGATGTGCTCTGCTACATTTCCGCCGAAAGCCTGGAGGAAATGCAGCGCCTGAACATCGATAAGGCCGATGTGCTGCTGGCGGCCATGAAAAACGCCTGGGGCAGCAAGGTGGAGGCGGTGCTGGGCCATCCCAATTTCGCCAAGGACGTCCTGCGCAAGCTGGTGGAAAGCCTGATCCACATTTCCCAGGAAAAGAAGCAGCTGGCCATTTCGGCCCAGCTGACCTGCAAGTCCATCTCGGCCCAGGTTCTGGACTGGCTGGCCAAGCAGCCGCCGGCACGGGTGCCGTAAGCGGGATGATCCGGGCAACCGGGTGAACGCGCGACGGTTGTTTTGCCTGGAACATTTTTTGTCGCGTTGGCGCATTGAGCGCCCGCGCGACCGTTCGCGCGAAGCCAAGCGGGCGGATGCCCGCGCCCGGCGATTGAGGGACAATGAAGAAAATCAGGGCAATCGGCTTCACCCGATTGCCCTGCGGGATGACGGCGCGCTTGCACTTGCGGGCGGGCTGGCGCATCCTGCGCCGCTATGTCTGGCATCCAATTCAAAACCGCCCTTGTTACCGGCGCCGCCCATCGGATCGGCCGGGTTCTGGCCTTGCGCCTGGCCCGCGACGGCTGGGCTGTCGGTGTGCACTATAACCGTTCGGTCGAGGCGGCGCTGTCGCTGGTGGACGAGATCATCGCCCTGGGCGGCAAGGCGGTGGCCCTGCCCGCCGATCTGGCCCTTGAGGACGAGGTGATGACCCTGGTGCCCCGCGCCGTCGAGGCGCTGGGGCCGCTGGGCTGTCTGATCAACAACGCCTCGCTGTTCGAGCAGGACAGCCCGATGACCACCACCCGCGCCTCGTGGGATGCCCATATGGAAACCAACCTGCGGGCGCCCTTCGTGCTGATTCAGGCCTTCGCCGCCCAGCTGCCGGAAGACAGCGAGGGGGCGGTGGTCAATCTCATCGATCAGCGGGTTTGGAACCTGACCCCCCATTTCACCAGCTACACCCTGAGCAAGGCGGGCCTGTGGACCCTGACCCAGACCCTGGCCCTGGCCCTGGCGCCACGCATCCGCGTCAATGCCATCGGCCCCGGCCCCACCTTGCCCAGCACCCGCCAGACGGACGAGCAGTTCGCGCAGCAATGCGCCGCCATGCCCTTGCGGCGCGGCACCTCGCCCGAGGAAATCGCCGAAGCCCTGCGCTTCATCCTGGCCTCGGGCAGCATGACCGGGCAGATGATCGCGCTGGACGGCGGTCAGCATCTCAGCTGGTCGCCTGCCGGTAACAGTCCTGAGGAGTGATCATGTCCCAGGCCAAGGTTGTACAACCCGTTCAGTTCGCCGATGCCCGCAACGCCCTGCGCCATGTCTTCGTGCATGATCTGACCCTCTGGGCCAGCATTGGCGTCTACGGTCACGAAAAGCTGGAAAAGCAGCGTATCCGCATCAATCTCGATCTGGCGGTGCGCGAGGATGCCCGCGCCGACATCAACGACGATATCGGCAATGTGGTCTGTTACGAACAGGTGGTGACCGCGGTGCGCCGCCTGGTGGATAGCGGCCATGTCAACCTGGTGGAAACCCTGGCCGAGCGTATCGCCGAGCTGTGTCTGGCCGATCGCCGCGTGCGGCTGGCCCGGGTGCGGGTGGAAAAACTCGATGTGTTCCCCGATGCCACCAGTGTGGGCGTGGAGATCGAGCGCGCCGCGCCCTGACCACGGGCGCCGCCGGGCGGTTTGTCATTTGCCTGCCGTTCTTCCGTCACGACTCTGACATTGTGTCGCAACAGTCGGGTGTCATTGGGTTTTCCCAAAGTAATCGACAGATGAAGTTGTGCACACCACGCCGTGGCTGCCAAACCGCCGGAAAAGAGTCAAGATTGGAATCAGCGGGACTCCTCATCCTTTGGCCTTGACAACAATCAACATATTGAAAATAAACGCTTTTATGTTTTTTGCTTAGATTTTGGGCAAAGGGGTGAAACCCTGAGAGTCCCTGGGATGCCACAGGATTCCCCACCCCTTTTCAACAAACTTATCCACAGACTCCGTGGATATCGCGGCGGGCTGTGGGATGTTCCGCAAGCGTTCCTTGGCAGGGAGAGTATGACCGATCCGACATCATCCGCCGCCGCGTCTTCGGCGCCGCCGCCCGGCAGTTTCGCCGCCGGGGCGCTGGTGATCGAGACCTGTCTCAAGACCATTCCCTCGGCGCCCGGTGTGTACCGCATGCTGGATAAGGCGGGGGCGGTGCTTTATGTCGGCAAGGCGAAGAATCTGAAAAAGCGGGTTACGGCCTACACCCGGCCGGAACGCATTCCGCTGCGCATTCAGCGCATGGTGGCGCTGACGGTGGCCATGGAGATCGTCACCACCCATACCGAGGCCGAGGCGCTGCTGCTGGAGGCCAATCTCATCAAGCGGCTGATGCCGCGCTACAACATCCTGCTGAAAGATGACAAGAGCTTCCCCTATATTCTGGTCACCGGGGATCACGCCTGGCCGCAGCTGATCAAGCACCGGGGCGCCCGCAACCGGCCGGGCCAGTATTTCGGCCCCTTCGCCTCGGCCGGGGCGGTCAATCAGACCCTGGGCTATCTGCAGCGGGCCTTCCTGCTGCGCTCCTGCAGCGATTCGGTGTTTGAAAACCGCACCCGGCCCTGTCTGCTGTTTCAGATCAAGCGCTGCAGCGCCCCGTGTGTGGATCGCATCACCCCGGATGACTACCGGCGCCTGGTGGATCAGGCCCGGGCCTTCCTGTCGGGGCAAAGCCAGGCCATTCAGCAGGAGCTGGCCCGGCGCATGGAGCAGGCGGCCGAGGCCATGGCCTACGAGGAGGCGGCGGTGATCCGCGACCGCATCCGCGCCCTGTCGCGCATTCTGGCCCGCCAGGACATCAACATGCCGGGCATCGAGGAGGCCGACGTGGTGGCCCTGCATCAGGCCGGGGGGCAGGCCTGCATTCAGGTGTTCTTCTTCCGTTCGGGCTGCAATTTCGGCAACCGCAGTTTCTTTCCCAGTCAGACCCAGGATCAAAGCCCCGAGGATGTGCTGGCGGCTTTTCTCGGCCAGTTCTACGACGACAAGCCGCCGCCGCGCGATATTTTGCTGAGCGCGCCGCTGGCCGCCGCCGATCAGGCTCTGCTGACCGAGGCCCTGAGCCACAAGGCCGGGCACAAGGTGACGATCGCGGCGCCGCGCCGGGGTGAAAAGCGCAAGCTTCTGGATCATGCCGCCGACAATGCCCGCGAGGCTTTGGGCCGGCGCATGGCGGAAACCTCGGCACAGCAGAGCCTGCTGCGCGGCCTGGGCGAGCTGTTCGGCCTGGACGAGGCGCCGCGCCGCGTCGAGGTTTACGACAACAGCCATATCCAGGGCAGCAACGCCGTGGGCGGCATGGTGGTGGCCGGCCCCGAAGGCTTCATGAAGGGCGAGTACCGCAAGTTCAACATCCGCTCGGAAGAGATCACGCCGGGCGATGATTACGGCATGATGCGCGAGGTGCTGACCCGGCGCTTCAAACGCGCTCAGAAGGAGGACCCCGAGCGCGGCGGCGGCCAGTGGCCCGATCTGCTGCTGATCGACGGCGGCGGCGGCCAGTTGGCCCAGGCCGAGGCGGTGCTGGCCGAGCTGGGCATCGACGATGTGCCCCTGGTGGCCATCTCCAAGGGCCCCGACCGCAATGCCGGGCGCGAACGCTTCCACCTGCCGGGGCGTCCGGCCTTTTCCCTGCCGCCCAACGATCCCCTGCTTTATTTTCTGCAGCGGCTGCGCGACGAGGCGCACCGCTACGCCATCGGCAGCCACCGCCTGCGCCGCTCCAAGGCGTTGGGGGCCTCGCCGCTGGACGAGATCCCGGCCATCGGGGCGCGGCGCAAGAAGGCGCTGCTGCATCATTTCGGCAGCGCCCGCGGCGTGGCCGAGGCGGGGGTGGCCGATCTGGCGGCGGTAGAGGGCATCAGCGGCGCCCTGGCCCAGAAGATCTACGACTTCTTCCATCCGGTTTCATGAAAAAAGACTGTGACCTCAATGGGGGAGGTGGCTAGAATGCCCAGGCGCCGACTCGGGCGCGGACCTCTGTACTTGCCGGATTTCCATGGTCACCAGCCTGCCCAATCTTCTGACTCTGTCGCGAATCGTGGTGATTCCGCTGCTGGTCGGCACCTTCTATCTGGTGGGGCCGCTGTGGCATTGGGTGGCCTGCGCCCTGTTCGCGCTGGCGGCGGTCACCGATTATTTCGACGGCTATCTGGCCCGCCGCCAGAACATCGTTTCGAGCTTCGGCCGCTTCCTTGATCCCATCGCCGACAAACTGCTGGTGGCGGCGGTGCTCCTGATGCTGACCGGCTTCGACCGCCTGGGCCAATGGAGCGTGCTGCCGGCCCTGGTGATTCTGCTGCGCGAAATCCTGGTGTCGGGCCTCAGGGAATATCTGGCGGAGCTGCGGGTGGGCCTGCCGGTGAGCCGTCTGGCCAAATGGAAAACCGCCATTCAGATGGCGGCGCTCACCGCCCTGCTGGTGGGCGATGCCGCGCCGCCCTGGCTGCCCACGCAGAGCGTGGGGGTGTTGTGCTTGTGGCTGGCCGCCGTTCTCACGCTGATCACCGGCTGGGATTACCTGCGCGCCGGTCTGACGCATATGACGGGCTCGCAGAACGGGGTCTGACGGCGGGCGCCGATGGCGGTGTTTTTGTCCCCCTTTCGCTGATTATCGGATATCCTCGGTTCCGGCCGGATGGGGTTGGTCAAAAGGGAATGCATGGTGCCGGAGCCGCGGGCTGACGAGAAGGACGAGACGCTGGTTGCCGAGGCCGCGCCGGAGTCGGCGCCTGAGGCCGATCCGCAGCTGCTGCCGCGCCGCAACCGCGAGATGTTCGAGGCCCTGATCAATACATTCCAAGGGCTGCTGCCGCCGGATAAGGGGGCGCAGCTGACGGCGCTGGCCGAGCAGCTGCTGCTGGGCATCGACGATAATTGCGCCGCCTGTCAGTTTACCCGCGAACAGATGCTGTTGCCGCCGCCGCGCGATCCGCGCCGCAACCGTTTCCTGCTGCGGCTGGTGGTGGGCAAGGTGTCGCACCTGTTTTCCGGGCCCAAGGCCAGCATGCCCCGCGCGCTGATCGAAGGGCTGGACTGCTATCTGAAAAAGGCCTTCGGGCCGATGATCTACGAGGAGCTGAACGCCGAGGCCGATCAGCTGCTCTACCGCCTGAATTGCGACGACGACCAGGAAATGTGGCGGCGCATCCGCGAAACACCGGACTGGGCCCGCTTCGTCGATACCATCTTCCTGCGCATCCTGTTCCGCTTCGAGAGTTTTCCCCAGGGCAAGAAAACCTTCATGACCATCCTCGATGGCATCCTGCAGGAGCGCGCGCACTTCAACATTACCGACGAGCATTTTTTCGCCATTTTCGAGGCGCTGTTCGCCAGCCTCTACGACCAACTGGGCTCGGAAGAGCAGTGGCTGCGCTGGGATTTCCATTTCGGCGACGGCACCAGCAAGCGCATCAACGCCATTCTGGAGCAGGGGCTGGCCCGCTATATCAAGCGGCGCAATGCCCGCATCCTGGGGTCGGGCCGCGCCCTGGCGCCGGACAGGCGCGGCCCTTCCACAGCGAAATCCTGATGCCGGCCAACCGTTGAGGTGACGGGTTGGCCGGTCTCCAGCGAGCCTTGAGCGAGCGGCCAAGGCGGCGGATGCCGCCGCCCGGCGAGGGACGATACAACCGGTCAATTCATTGGCCGGTTGGTGTGACTATGTGTGATACCGGCCAACCATTGAAGTGACTCGTTGGCCGGTATCCAGCGAGCATTGAGCGAGCGGCCAAGGCGGCGGATGCCGCCGCCCGGCGAGGGACGATACAACCG
>JAJZGK010000048.1 GCA_021798485.1 Pseudomonadota bacterium | reverse complement strand
GTCACTCTGGTCGCCCTACGGGCTCCCGGCGTGACGCTGAGAAATCGGCACCTCGGGAAAACAATCGGCAGAGGATCCACTTATCTTTCGCCGATTCCTGTCCAAACAAACCCGGCCGGCTCTGTCATCGGCAACGGTGCCGCCGCCCGCCGGATCCCTGCGGCTAGAGGGTGTGGGCTTCCACTGGCCCGGCCGCGCTCTGCCGGCGCTCGATGCTGTGAGCCTGGAGATCGCCGAAAACCGCACGACGGCCCTGGTGGGGCCATCGGGGGCGGGGAAATCCACCTTGGCCGATCTGTGTCTGGGGCTGCTGGAGCCCGGCAGCGGCGGTGTTTCGGTGGGCGGCGTGCCGCTGGCCGGGCCGGCGCGGACCGCCTGGCGCGGCCGTTGCGCCGTGGTGCCGCAGGAGGTGTTTCTGTTTCATGATACGGTGCGGGCCAATCTGCTGTGGGCCAGCCCGGCGGCCACCGAGGGCGATCTCTGGCGGGCCTTGACGGATGCCGCCGCCGATACGTTGGTGCGCGGCCTGCCGCAAGGACTGGACACCGTGGTGGGCGACCGCGGCCTGCGCCTGTCGGGCGGGGAGCGCCAGCGGCTGGCCCTGGCCCGGGCGCTGCTGCGCCGTCCGGCCTTTCTGGTGCTGGACGAGGCCACCAGCCATCTCGACCATGAACACGAAGCGATGATCCAGACCACGCTGAACAGGCTGCAGGGGCGGATGACGGTGCTGGTGATCGCCCACCGTCTGTCCACGGTGCGGCATGCCGATCATATCGCCGTGCTCAAGGCCGGACGCGTGGTTGAAGGCGGCACGTGGGATCAGCTGTGCGCCGGAGAGGGGTTCGTGGCATCGCAGGCCCGGGTGTTGCCGGAATAAAGCTCCAGCAGGCGCCGGCGGTCGATCTTGCCGTTGGGGGTGAGCGGCAGCGCGGGCAGCGCCAGTACTTCCGATGGGATCATATAGGCCGGCAGGGCGGCGCCCAGGGCCTGGCGCCAGTCGCCGATTTCCATGCCGGTCTCGGGCTGATAGCAGCCGACCAGACGGATCACCGCGCCATCGCTTTTGCGCAAGGCGATGGCGGCGGCCTGGGCGACGCCGGGCAGACGGGCCAGAGCGGCATCCACCTCGCCCAGTTCGATGCGGTAGCCATGCAGTTTGATCTGATCATCGAGGCGGCCGGCGCAAAACAGCAGGCCATCGGCCTCCAATCGCCCCAGATCCCCGGTGCGGAAGCCGCGCCGGCCGTTTCGGCGCAGCATCTTTTCGGCGTCGAGATCGGGGCGATTGAGATAGCCGCGCATGACATTTTCGCCGAAGGCCAGGATTTCGCCGTTGGCGGGATCGATGTCCACCCAGGCGCGGGGTTTGCTGCGGCCGACCGGCAGGACGGGATAACGGGCCATGATATCGTCGGTGATTTCCACCAGGGTGTTGATCACGGTGATTTCGGTGGGGCCGTAGGAATTGAGAATGCGCGCCTGGGGAAAACGGCGGCGCAGTGTGCGGGGCACCGCCGGAGGCAGCACCTCGCCGCAAAACAGAAAGGTGGTCAGATCCGGCATGCGGGCGGCGCAGAACTCCGGATCGAGGAAACGCTGAAAGGCCGCCGATGGGGTGGACACCCAGATTTGGGCCCCGGTGTCGCAGGCTCTTTGCGCCAGGGCGGGACCGTTCTGCTGGGTATCGGCATCGTTGAGCACAACGGTGCCGCCCAGTTCCAGCATGCCGAAACTGTCTACCATCGACAGGTCGAAGTTGAACGGCGCCAGATTGAAAAACACCGGCGCCGGAGGCAGGCCGAAGCTTTCGCCCAGCCAGCGCGCCAACTCGGCCGCGCTTTCCCGGCCGATCTGCACGCCCTTCGGCTGGCCGGTGCTGCCCGAGGTGAACAGGATATAGGCCAGGCCCTTTTCCGCCAGGGGCCGGGGGGACTCCTCCAGGCGGCGGAACTGGCCGCTGGCGCAGTCATATGCGAGAAGCGGGCGGGCCTGCTGCTCAATCTGGCGGCGGCGGGCCAGGGGGACGGCAATATCGATGGGCAGAAACGGCGCGCCAAGAGCGAGACAGCCGGTCAGGGCCACCACGAACGCGGCCTCCTTGTGGCCGCACAGCGTGATGGGGCAGTCGGCCTCGGCTCCCAGGGCGCGGGCCTGGGCCACGAAGTGATCGACCTCGTGGCGGAAGGCCTGCCAGCTCAGGGTGCGGTCAGCGCCGATAACCGCCGGGCGATCGGGGGCGTGGCCGGTTTCGACGAACAGTCCGCTTGCCGTTTCAAAGCGCATGGGGATCTCCGTCCGGTGGCGTTACAGCGGGCCGCGGCCGCTGAAAAGATAAAGGGCGGCCAAGGCTCCCGATATGGTCCCCAGTCGCGCGCAGAGGCCGCCCGGCCGCGAGGCGGCGAAACGCTTCAGCCAGAGCCAGCGCTGCCCCAGGTGGGTCAGGCTGTTCTCGGTCACGCTCATCAGCCCGAACACCGCGCCGCTGGCGATATAGCGGGGGGTAAGGCCGTTCCATGTTCCCATCAGGAACAAGGTGGCGAACAAGGCGCCGTTCTGGGCCAGCAGGCGGTGGGCGCGCAGCCAGGGACGGCGCTGCGAGGCGCGGTAGAGCGGAAAGAACACCATATCACGCAGCCATTCCGACAGGCTGATATGCCAGCGCCGCCAGAAATCGCGCGGATCGGCGCTTAGGATGGGATTGCGGAAATTGAGCGGACAGCGGAAGCCGAACAGGCGGCAAAGCCCCGCCATCATGTTGGAGTATCCGGCGAAATCGAAATAGAGGAAGGCGCTGTAGGCCACGGCGTTGGCCACAATCAGGCCGGGGCGGTAGATGTGGGCGGGCAGGGTCGGCAAAACATAGGTTTGCAAAAGATCGGCGCAGAGAAATTTCTGGATCAGCCCCAGGGCCAGCATGGCGGCGCCCTGGGCCGCCGGCTGGCGGCCCATGCCTCGCGGCCAGGCCTGGACGTCTTCGGAAAAATCCCGCCAGCGCAGCATGGGGCCGGTGATCAGAACCGGCGGAAAGGTCAGATAGAGCAGGCTGGCGGGCAGCGGCGGCGGTGGGCCGTCTTGTTCGCTCAGCAGCATGTCGATGGCGCGGAAGGTGGCGAACGACAGGCCCAGCAGCCCGATGCCGCCGGTCAGCGAGGTTTTGACCGCCAGCAGCGGCAGCAGGCTTAAACTGACCGCCAGCCACAGGGGGATGCGGCGGTGATGGCGCAAAGCGCGGACCAGCAGAATGAGGGCCAGCCACAGCGCCGCCTGTTTCCAGTCGCGGCCGTACAGCAGAGCCGACAGGCCAAGGCAGCCGGCCACCAGGACCGGGCGGGCGAAACGGACGGCGGCGGAAGGGACTGTGATGGCGGTCATGCGGGGTTAGAACTGCTGGTAGACGAAGATGACGTGGCTTTGCCCCGAACTGTTGGACGGCAGGCCCAGATGATAGACCAGGGCCAGGCCGAGGCCGAGATAAAGCAGGGCCCAGCGCAGGAACGGGATCATTGCAGCCACCGCGTGATTTCATGGTCGATGCGAACCCAGCCCAGACTGCCGATATGCATGCCGTCCCCCATCAGGCCGATCTCCGGCGTTTGGTCCCACATGTCGTAGACCGGCACATGCAAGGCGGCGGCCAGGGCGTGGATGCGGGGACGTACCGGCTGGAAGCGGTCGAGATCGCCATAAACCCGGCCGTTGAGGGGCAGGATCACCAGCAGCACCCGGGCGCCGCGGCCGCGCAGCAGCTCCAGTTCGCGGCGCAGGAACAGCAGTTCGGTTTCGGTGTGCAGGCTGTTCTTGAACAATCGGGCCCCGCCGTGGGGATAGGCCGAGAGGAATTGGCTGAAATAGCCATTATGAACCCAGAGGGTGTTATTGGTCATGCGGCGGGCTTCGTCGGCCGCCGCCTGGCGCTCCAGCGCCGCCCAATCGACCGTCGATGCCGGCGCCGCCGGTTGGGCGTCGTCTTGCGTCCAAAGGGACAGCCGGGTGAAGGCCGCCGCCCAGGGATAACACCAGGCCTGGGCCTGCAGCAGCAGGCCGGCGCCCACTCCCAACAGCCGCCGCGACCGCGAAACCGGACCGGAGGGATAGGCCCACATCACTTCGCGCAAGGCCGGCGACAGATGGGTCAGTTCGGGGGCGCGGCTCCTGAGATAGTCGGCCAGGGCGGTAAGATCGCCGTTCTGGCGGCGGATGTCGTACACCAGATCGTCCCGCAGGTAGTAATCGAGGAAACTGACGGGAACCCGGTCGGTCTCGATCCAGCCCGGCGAGAACAGGATGACCAGTCGCGACTTCGGATTAAGACGGGAGCGCAGCGCCGACAGCAGCAGATAGTGTGAAAAGGATTGGAAATAACCGCGCCCCAGCGACATCAGGGGAATGCCCAGGCGATTGGGCAGCAGCGCATGGGCGACATAGGGCGTGGGGTTGTTGATCAGTTCGGACGAGGCGAACATCACCACTGCATCGCCGGTGCGCAGGCGGTCGGCCAGATACTGATAGCCCGCTGTGAAGGGGCGGTTCTGCCCCAACTGGTCCAGATGGGCCAGGGTCCGGTCGTAGGGCAGAACAAGGTGCCCGCTGAAAGACGGGAGGAGCGCTGTCAGCGCGGCCAGAACGAAACCGGCGCAGAACAGAGCCGCCAGATGGACGCGCAAACGCTTCATGCCGGCTTACCGCCCCCGGACGGCGTGAGACTCGACGAATGCCGTCAGGCTGCGCACCGAGGCGAACACCCGCACGATATCGGCGGCGGGCACGGTGCAGCCGAACGCCTCTTCCAGGGCCAGGGCGATATGCACCACCGAGATGGAATCCACCAACCCCCGTTCGAGCAGCCCATCCTCGACCGTCAGGTCTTTACAGGTTGTCTCGGCGATGATCTTCAGTACGGTGTCCGTGATGCCGCTATGCATGAAGGGGGCTCGACTGGAAAATGGGCGGACCGGCAAGGAGAGCCTGCCGAATTTTGCCCGAGTATGCTATTTTTCCGGGAAATGCATCAATCATGAAGTTCATGCCGCAGATGGAAACTCCGGAAACGTCGTCGCACTCCCGCTACCCTGTCTTGGATGGTGTACGTGGAACGGCCATTTTGTATGTGACGTTTTCTCATCTCAGCAATAAGCTTTCTCTGTTTTTCTCCGGGCAGGGGCAGTATGGGGTCTGGCTCTTTTTTGTGTTGAGCGGCTTTTTATTAAGTTTATATTTTTTTCGCTCCACAGCAAAAATGTTCTGCCCCTGGGAATGGCTGAACTACGCATTCCGCAGAATTGTGCGGATCTATCCACTCTATACGCTGTCCATACTCCTCTGCATTCTGTTCGGCTACTGGTCCCATCGGGCTTTCTGGCCGGTGTTTCTGTTAAGGACGCCGGCGGTCTGGGCTGTTTTCGTGGAATTCAAATTTTATCTCGTCCTTCCCTTCGTCATTCTTCTTATCGGCGGACTTGGGATGTGGCGGCGATGGGCTCCGTTCGTGATATTTTGTTTTTATCTATGCCTGCATTATTCTCTCTTCCCGACCGCCACTCTGCGCCCCGGATACGATGCTTTCAGGATCGGCAACGCCCTGGTGGGGGAATATGCGCCGCTGTTCGTCATGGGGGCGCTTACGGCGTGGGTTTACGCGCAAACCGGCCATTGGCGGCCGCGGCTGTCCGGCCATGCCGGGGTTGGTGCCGTCGTGGCGGTGCTGTTTCTGCTGCCGGTTGTTTGTTCCGCCACGGTTTTGAACGCGCTGTTCGGCCTGCATGTGGCGGCGGATTACTATCATATGTGGTGGGTGCCGTGGGGTCTGGTTTTTTCGGTGTTTCTCTACGGGGTCATGATGTCGGACGGCGTGGTCAGCCGTTTTCTGTCGTCTCCGTTCATGCGGTTCTTCGGGTTCGTGTCTTTCTCCACCTATCTGTTTCAGGATTTCTGGATCGATTTTCTGATCCGGGAGCGGGCCTATCTGCCCGAAAAAACCCTGCGGGCCGTGTTGACCCTGGGGCTGATTTACGCCACCTCGGCCCTCTCCTTCGTGCTGCTGGAACGGCCGCTGTCGCGGTTATCCCTGCTGGCCTGGCGGCGCTAGGCCGATGAGGGACGAGACGCCGGATTTCGGCTGGGTGGGGGATCTGTTGCCGGGGCTGCTGGCCGCGCCGCCGGATGCCGCCCGGCTGCCCGCCGCCGCCGATTGGGCGTTGGTGCCGGTGCTGCTGGCCCGTCATCGCCTGGTTTCGCTGGTCTGTTCCCGTCTGCCGCCGGATGTGATGCCCGCCGAGATCGAGGCCACGCTGCGCCGGCAGCGCGCGCATCTGGCCCGCCGGAGCCTGATGCAGATCGCCGAGGCGGCGCGGCTGACCGCCCTGCTGGAGCAGGCCGGTCTTGCCTGCCTGCTGCTGAAGGGGGCGCCGTTATCGGTGCGGGCCTATGGCGATCCGGCGCTGCGGGATTGCCGCGATATGGATCTGCTGGTGGCGCCGGGCGATTTCGGCGCCGCCGAACGGCTGCTGCGCGCCGCCGGTCTGACGGCGGTCAAACCGCGAAGGGACGATCTGCCGGCGCTACGGCAACGCTATTCCCACGAGGTGGTGCTGCGGACGCCCGCCGGCGTTCTGGTGGAATTGAAAAGCCGCCTGCACGCCACCGCCGCCCTGCAGCAGGTGTCGGTGGAGGATCTGCTGATGCGGCGGCAGTCTGTCGTTGCGGCGGGGGCGGCTTTGCCGGCCATGGCCGAGGAGGATCTTCTCCCCTACCTCTGTTTTCACGGTGCCCGGCACTGCTGGTTCCGGCTGCGCTGGCTGGCCGATGTCGCCGCCCTGCTGCGTACGGCGGGAACCGGGGGGGCCGAGGCCTGTTTCGCCGCGATGGAGCGCTGCGGCGGCGCCGTTCCGGCGCTGGAAGCGATGGCCCTGGCTCATGACTGGCTGGGGGTGGCGATCCCCGGACACCTGCTGGCGCGGGCGCGCCGGACCCGGGCGGTGCGGGCACGGCGGGCGCGGATCGAGCGGGCGGTGCGGGCGCTGGCGGCGCAGGACGATCCGATGCGGCGGGCGGATTTTCAACGGAACATGGATCTGGCCGAATACCGGCTGCGGCCCGATCCGGGCTATCGGCTGGCGGTGCTGGAACGCCAGGCCGCGGTGCGGATGCGCCGTCTGTTTCTGGCGCGGGGGGAATCATGAGCGCGGCGCGGTCGCTGTTCCGCCCCAGCCTGACGGTGGGGGCCTTTACCCTGCTGTCGCGGCTGACCGGCTTCCTGCGGGATGCGATGATCGCCCAGGTTTTGGGGGCGGGGCTGGTGGCCGACAGTTTTCTGGTGGCCTTCAAGCTGCCCAATCTGTTCGCTCAGATTTTTGCCGATAACGCCTTATCCTCGGTCTTCGTGCCGTTGTTTTCCTCCCTGTCCGAACATCGGGGCCGCCGCGCCGCCTGGGCTTTCGCCGATCAGGTCTGGAGCGTTCTGATCCTGCTGGCCGCCGCCTTCAGTCTGCTGATGGTGGTGCTCATGCCCTGGGCGATGCTGGTATTCGCGCCCGGTCTGGGCGAGGTTCCGGGGCGGCGCGCGCTGGCGGTCCTTCTGGCCCGTATCGCGTTTCCCTATTTCATCTTCGCGGCCCTGGCCGCGCTGCTGACCGGCATGCTCAATGCCCTGGGCCGTTTCGCGGCGGCGGCGGCGGCCATGTCCATTCTGAACGTCACCCTGGTGGCGGTGCTGGTGCTGCGGGGGCCGGGGATGCGCGCCGATCATGCCCTGGCCTGGGGCGCGGTCCTGGCCGGAGTGCTGCAGGTTCTGTGGCTGCTGGCGGCGGTCCGCCGGGCCGGGCGCCTGCCCCGCCTGGTCCGTCCCCGCCCCACGCCCGAGGCGCGGACCATGCTGCGGCGTTTGCTGCCGGCAACCCTGGGAGGCGGATTGGCGCAGATCAATATGCTGAGCGACACCCTGTTGGCCAGCCTGCTGCCCACGGGGGCGCTCAGCTATCTTTACTACGCCGAGCGGGTCAGCCTGTTTCCGCTGGGGGTGGTGGGCATCGCCGTCGGCACCGTTTTGCTGCCGCTGCTGTCGCGGCAATTGGCGGGGGGAGATCCGGCGGCGGCGGCCGACAGCCAGAACCGGGCCCTGGAGGCCGGCCTGTTTCTGATTCTGCCGTCGGCGGCGGGGCTGCTGGTTCTTGCCCAGCCCATCGTGGCGCTGCTGTTCCGCCACGGCCAGTTCAGCGCCGCCGATGCCGTCGCCACCGCCCGCACCCTGCAGGCTTATGTTCTGGGGGCTCCGGGGCTGATCGTGGTCCGCCTGCTGTCTCCGGCTTTTTACGCCCGGGGCGATACCCGCACGCCGGTGCTGGTGACGGCATGCGCCTTCGGCCTCGATCTTGCGCTCACCTTGCTGCTGATGCCCTGGCTGGCCCATGTCGCCATCGCCTTGGGCGACAGCCTGGCGGCCACGCTGAATGCCGCGATCTCGGTTTTTCTGCTGGCGCGGCGCCGCCAGCTGCGCTGGGATGCGCGCCTGCGCTACCGGTTGCCGCGCATTGTCGCCGCCACCCTGGTGATGACGGCGGGGCTGCTGCTGCTGCGGCCGCTGCTGCCCGAAAGCGGGCGGCTGCTGCAGGGGCTGCTGCTGCTGCTGCTGATCGGCGGCGGCGGTTTGCTTTATCTGGGTGTGGCCTGGCGTCTGGGGATTGCCGATCTGGCGATGGTTCGCCGAATGGTTGCCGAAAAGGGCGGGTCCGGCTTAAAAGCATAGGGCATGGCGCCGTGGTTTGTTGCGCATCTTCCGGGAAGGCGCTGGTGGGGACGGAAATTTTATGAAGATCATCGTTTGTGGTGGGGATGGATTTTGCGGCTGGCCGATTTCCCTGCATCTTTCCGCCCGTGGGCACGAGGTGGTGATTGTCGATACGCTGGTGCGCCGTGCCGCCGACCGTGAACTGGGGGTGGACTCGCTGACGCCCATCCGCGCCTTGGACGAGCGTCTGGCCGCCTGGCGGGCGGTGTCGGGGTGGTCCATTCCCTGGCATGCCATCGATCTGGCCCATGCCTACGATGATCTTCTGGCGTTGCTGGTGCGCGAGCGCCCCGATGCGGTGGTGCATCTGGCCGAACAGCGGGCGGCGCCCTATTCCATGAAGTCGCCGCGGCATAAGCGCTACACGGTGGATAACAACGTCAACGCCACCCACAATCTGCTGTGCGCCGTGGTGGAAAGCGGGATCGACAGCCATGTGGTGCATATCGGCACCATGGGGGTTTACGGCTACGGCTCGGGGGGCGGCACGATGATTCCCGAGGGCTATCTTGCCGTCGAGGTGCCGACAGCCGACGGCCAGGGCCGCATCGAGCGCGAAATTCTGCACCCCACCGATCCCGGCAGCATCTACCATATGACCAAGTGCCTGGATCAGCAGCTTTTCTATTACTACAACAAGAACGACAAGCTGCGGGTGACCGATCTGCACCAGGGGGTGGTGTGGGGCACCAACACCGCCGAGACCCGCCTGGACGACCGGCTGATCAACCGCTTCGATTATGACGGCGACTACGGCACGGTGCTGAACCGCTTTCTCATGCAGGCGGCGGTGGGACACCCCCTGACCGTGCATGGCAGCGGCGGGCAGACCCGCGCCTTCATTCACATCCAGGATACGGTGCGCTGCCTCTCGCTGGCCCTGGAAAATCCCCCGCAGAGGGGGGAGCGGGTCCGCATTCTGAATCAGATGACCGAAACCCACCGGGTGATCGATCTGGCCCGCATGGTTTCGGCCATGACCGGGGCGGATATCCAGCATCTGGACAATCCGCGCAACGAGGCGTCCCGCAACGAGCTGCCGGCGGTGGCGCGGTCGCTGATATCGCTGGGGCTGGAGCCGACCCATCTGCAGGAAGGGCTGCTGGAGGAGGTGATCGGGGTGGCGCGGGCTTACGCGCACCGCTGTGACAAAAGCCGCATTCCCTGCACCTCGAAATGGACAACGTCCTGAAAACCGTCCCGGCGCCGCCCTCTCTCATACCAACCGGCCAATGCATTGACCGGTTGTATCGTCCCTCGCCGGGCGGCGGCAGCCGAAAGCCTTGGCCGCTCGCTCAAGGCTCGCTGGAGACCGGCCAACCCGTCACTTCAAGGGTTGGCCGGTATCATACATCCGGGGCGGCGGCGGATCCTGTCCGTGGCCGGAAGGCCGCCGCCAGCAGGGTCAGGGCCAGAAGCTGCAAGGGAACGCTGCCGTTCAGCGGCACGGTCCATGAGGTCAGCACCGTGGGCGGCGTGGGCGGCGTGCCGGGCAGGCAGTCCACCAGGGAGGTCATGGCGGCCAGAACGGCGCCGTCCTGCGCCAGGCGGGGGGATCCCTCGGGGATCTGCACCAGGCTGAGGACCGGCAGCTTGTGGAAGAAGCTGAGGCCGCCGCCGGCATAACTGCGGGATAGCAGCCCCTGGCGCCGCAGGGCGGCATCCAGATCGGGCACGCCGTCGTTCAGGCTGGTCAGCCAGCATTCCGGGCGCGGCGCGGCGATGGCCACGTTCCAGATCTGGCGGCGCGTCTGGGTTTCCCAGCAGTTGAAGGCCAGCCCCAGGATCAGCAGCGCCATCACGCCGTTCAGCACCGGCCCGATCAGCCGCCGCAACCAGGGTGGCGCCGGGCGGCGGCCGCACCAGGCCATGGCGGCCAGGGTGCCGGCCTGCAGAACCAGCGAGGGCAGAATGGTGACCAGACCGGCGGTGGAACTGCGCCACAGGGCCACGGCGAACAGCACCGGCGCATCGATCAGCCGGGATCGCAGAACGATCCAGGCCAGCCCCACCAAGGCGGGGGCCAGGATCATCCAGAACAGGGGAAAGCGCGGGCAATAGGCGATGGCCTCGCCGTAATAGAGCGCGGTGGTCTGCCCGGTGCCGTGGCCGCCATAAAGCTTCTGGTAGAGAAATTCGTTCAAGGTCAGCCGCTTGCTCAGGCGGAATTTTCCCAGGATTTCATCCAGGATGTCCGGCAGCGGCTGCTGCCGGCCCAGGGAGTCCAGGGTCACGGCCTGAAACAGCGGCGTGGTGACGCGCTGGGCCAGCCGGCGTAAGGGGGCGGGCAGGGTGGTGAGTGTTTGAATATCCTGGGCGGGAAGCTGCACAACGGGCGGGGGCGCCGCGGTGTCATCGCGGGGCTGGTCCGGCCGCCGGTGCCGGCGCCTGTGAAGCCGCCCCAGGGCGGCCCGCCGGCTTTGCAGTTCTCCGGCCAGGGCGGGGTTGCGGTTCCAACTGCTGGCGATGGTCCGGTTCATGTGCTGGATCTCGTCTTGCAGCAGCGGGCTGTCGGCGGCGATGCGGTCGATATAAACGCTCCACAGGGCCCCAGCCATCAGCAGCAGGCACAATCCGCCTTGCAGGGTGGCCAGCCGGAACCGCCGCCATCCGCCGTCGGCGCACCGTTGCCGGCGGATTTCGGCGATCATGGGCAGGATCAGGCCGAACAGGGCGATGGTGAGCAGCACGGCGCGGTAGGGGGTCAGGGCCATGATTCCGGTCAGCAGGCCGATCAGCCCCAGGCGGCGGCGCGGATCGCGTTCGCTGACGCAAAGCTGCAGCAGCAGCGGCCAGGCCAGATTTTCCAGGGAGATGTAGGTGGAATAGGCGGCGATTTCCTCGATGCGCGAGGCATGCAGCGCGCCAAAATGGCGGGCGGTAAGATGGGCGGTCAGCAGCAGCGCCGTGGCGATCATGGCCAGGGCGACGGCCGTGGGCGGCAGGCTGCCGCCGGCCACGGGACGGTGGCGGCGCCACCTGCGGTCGGCCAGCAGGATCAGAACACCGGCGGCGGCGAAGGTCAGGGTGCTGTCCAGTCCCACCGACAGGGCGGCCCGGGTGCATTGCCCGCCATCAAGGCCGGACTGGAAACATAAACTGGCGATTTCGGGCGACCACAGAGGCGGCGCGGCCAGGGAAAAGCCCAGGGCGGCGCTCAGGGCGCAAAGCGACATCAGGATGGCGACGGGAAAATTCATGATGGTCTCGGGCGGCGCGGCGCCAGGCGGGAGGGAAGGCGCAGCAGGGCCCTGGCCGTTTGCCCCAGAAGCCAAAGATCCAACCCCGGTCCGGCGCGGCGCACGTAAAAGCGGGCCAGCCGCAGTTTCTGCGGAATCAGCACCCGGCGGTAATAGTCCTCGGGATCGGGGCGGCCGGCCAGCAGCGTTTCCTCCTGGCGGTAGATCAGGCTGGCGAAATCGGTGATGCCGGGGCGGACCGACAGCACCGCGGCGCGATCCGCCTCCGGCCACAGCGCCACATAAGACGGCAGTTCGGGGCGGGGCCCCACCAGGCTCATCTCGCCCTTCAGAACATTGATCAGCTGGGGCAGCTCGTCCAGTTTACTGGCGCGCAGCAGGCGGCCCAGCCGGGTAACGCGATGAGGGGCCGAGGCGGCGATGCCCTGGCCGCCGCCGGCCATGCTGCGGAATTTCAGAATGATGAAAGGGCGGCCGTGCCGTCCGCTGCGTTCCTGGCGGAACAACAGCGGGCCGGGGCCGTCCAGCCGCACCAGCAGCGCCGCCAGCAGCCAGAGCGGGCAGAGCGGCGGCAGGGCCATCAGGGTGATGGTCACGTCCAGGGCGCGCTTCAACAAGACAGAAGATCGCCCACGGTTTCGATTACGTAAGTCACATCGTCGTCGCTCATGGCGGCGTAAAGCGGCAGGGTGACGGAGCTGGCGAACACCTCCTCGGCCACCGGGAAGGCCTGGGGCGTCAGGCCCAGGCGCTGCCGCCAGAAACTGTGGCGGTGCAAGGGGATGTAATGCAGACCGCATTGAATTCCCCGGCGTTGCATGGCCAGCATGAAGCCGTCGCGGTCCAGGGGGGCCTCGGGCCGCAGGCGGATGATGAACAGATGCCAGGCATGGCTGTCTCCTGCCGGGGGGGCGGCGGGCAGATGAAGCGGCAGCGGGGCGAAAGCCTCGCGATAGCGGTGGGCGATGGCCTGGCGCCGCGCCTGCAGGGCCGGCAGTTTGCGCAGCTGGGCCAGGCCGATGGCGGCGGCGATGTCGGTCATGTTGGCCTTGTAGCCATCCTCCACCACGTCATAGTCCCAACTGCGGCTTTCCTGACGGTTGAAGGCATCGCGGTCGATGCCGTGGTGGCGCAGGCGGCGCAGCCGGGCGGCCAGATCGGCGTTTTGCGTGGTGACCATGCCGCCTTCGCCGCAGGTGATGGTCTTGGTGGCGTAGAAGCTGAAGACGGTGGCGTCGGAACGGTGCGCGGCGCCCACCGCCTCGCCGCCGCGGCTGGCAGACAGGGCATGGGCCGCATCCTCGACAAGGCGCAGGCCGTGGCGGGCGGCAAGTGCGTGCAGGGGCTCCATGTCGCAGGGCAGGCCGCCCAGATGCACCGGCAGCAGGCAGCGGCTGCGCGGCGTGAGCGCCGCCGCGACCTGATCGGGGGCAAGCGACAGAGTGTGGGGATCGATATCCACCGGCACCACCGTCGCCCCCAGGTGATGGGCGCTCATGGCGGTGGCCACGAAGGTGTTGGTGGGAATGATGACCTCATCGCCGGGGCCGATGCCCAGGGCCTTCAGGGTGATCAGCAGACCCATGGTATTGGAATTGGTGGAAACGGCCTGCGGGCCGCCGAGATAGGCCGAGACCGCCTGCTCGAAGGCCTGCACCATGGGGCCGCCGGTCAGCCAGCCCGAGCGCAGCGTGCCGACGACGGCGTCGATTTCCTCTTCTCCGATGCTGGCGCGGGCATGCGGGATAACGCGGGTCTTCATCGGATGGTTCATGGACGCCTAATTGCAAACGGAACGCGATGTGATAGTACGGTGACTGCCGGTGGTCGGCAACCCATACGCGTGAGTGTGCTTTAAAATACACATTTTCTCTTTTTGAGGGATTCCGGGGCGCGGGGCCGGGCGGCCCGCGGCCGGACACGGCAAGAAATCGAGGGAATATGGCGCATCTGCTGTTCTGGCTTTCGGCTTTGGCTCTGGTTCATGTCTATGCGGGGTACGAAGGGGGGCTGCGTCTGGCGGCGCGGATCCGGCGGCCCATGCGTCCGGCGGCGCCGCTTCCGGAGACGGCGCCGCCGTCGTTGAGCCTGCTGCTGACCGTGCATGACGAGGCGGCGCGGATAGAGGCCCGTCTGGAGGACCTGCTGGCCCAGGATTATCCGCCGCATCAGGTGGAAATCGTCGTGGCCTCGGACGGCTCGCGCGATCAGACCGCAGCCCTGGTCCAGGCCTTTGCCGCGCGTCATCCCGATCGTCGGATCGCTTTGGTGCCGCTGCCGGAACAGGGCGGGAAATCGGCGGCGCAGAATGCGGCCCTGCCCCATCTTTCCGGCGAGGTGGTGGTGCTGACCGATGCCCGGACCCGGTTCGCTCCCGGTTTTCTGGCCGCCATCGCGGCGCCTTATGCCGATGCGAAGGTGGGATGCGTCGGCGGGCAGGTGCTGTTTCCCGGCGATGGGTCGGCGGTTGCCCGCGGCCAGGGGCGCTATTGGCGGTCGGAGCAGGCGATTCGCGCCCTGGAAAGCCGGTTCGGCATTCTGGCGGTGGCCAGCGGCCAGGCCATGTCGTTCCGCCGCCGGCTGTTCCGTCCCCTGCCGCTCCATGTGGGCGACGATTGCATCATCCCCCTCGATGTGGCGGCGGCGGGCTACGAGGTGCGGCATCAGCCGGCGGCGGTGGCCTTCGACGTCAATGAAACCCGGCCGGCGCGGGAATTCCGGGCCCGGGCCCGGATGACGGCCCGCAACTGGCAGGGCACCTGGCGGCATCCGGCGCTGCTGCTGCCCTGGCGGCATCCGGGATATGCCCTGGCCTTGTGGTCGCACAAAGTGATGCGCTGGTTAAGTCCGTTGTTTCTGCTGGGGCTTGGCGGCGGCGCCCTGGCTTTGGCCGGGCGGCCTTTTTACGGCGTTTGCCTGGGGCTGCTGCTGGCGGGGGTGGCGCTGGCCGGTTTGGGGGCGCTGGGACGGGGGCGGACGGGGCTGTTCTGGCGGGGTGCCGGTCTGGCCTACGCCTTTCTGCTGGCGCAGGCGGGGTTTTCGTGGGGGCTGATTCTGGTGGCGGGGCGCCAGCGCATTCTGGCCTACCGCAACAGGCCGGTCGGCGGGTCTTATACCGGCCAACCATTGAAGTGACGGGTTGGCCGGTATCCAGCGAGCCTTGAGCGAGCGGCCAAGGTGGCGGATGCCGCCGCCCGGCGAGGGACGATACAACCGGGCAATTCATCGGCCGGTTGGGATTATAGGGGCGGAACCAGTTTCAGCTGGCGTTTCAGGGCGGGCGACACCGGCATGAAACGCTCCAGCCCCGCGGTATAGGCGCGGCGCATCAGGGCCAGGCCCCGGGCCTGCAGCGGCGCCGACGGTGACTGCAGATCCTGAATGCCGGTAAACCATAGAACGACGGGATGGTCCGGATCGATCTGTCCGGCCAGAGCCAGCATGGCGGCCAGACGCGCCGTGCGGCCATGGGTCAGGCACCAGTCGAGATAGGGGGGCAGAACATCCAGCCGCCGGGGGGCCTGGGCCAGCAGGCGGCGGGCATCCTTATCCCAGGCCGCCGCCAGCTGGTCCGGGTCGCTCCAGGCCAGGGGCGATCCGGCTGGGGCGAAGGCTTCGGCCGCCGTGGCGTTGAGCAGGGCCATGGACAGGACCGGGGCGGTGGGCGGCAAGGCCTCGGCGCGGCGTTGCAAGGCAAGAAACGCCCCGGCACGGGCCGCCGCCAGCCGGGGGCCCTGGGCCAGATCCTGCTGCAGCGCCGTTTCCAGAAGGCTGGCCAGACCACGGCGGTCGTCGTCCAAAGCCGAAGGCGGCCGCGGCGCCGGGCAGGACCCGGAGGTCAGGCAGGCGGCCAGGCGGCTTTCGGCTGCGGCCTGCCGCCACAGCAAGGCCGCCGCCGTCAGCAGCAGCAGGCCCAGCAGGG